>NZ_JBJGED010000004.1:0-342571 GCF_045062745.1 Paenibacillus sp. HJGM_3 | reverse complement strand
AGCTCGGCTGGGGATCGCCGCTCGTCGCTCCGAAGTTCTCGATCCTCGATCCCGCCTATACGGTTACGGTCCCGAGAGACCAGACGGTTTATGGGATGGTCGATATTATGTCGCATGTTTTTGAAAGTTATTTTCACGCCCCCTTCACCCCCACCCCGATCCAAGACGGCTGGGCGGAGACGCTGCTGCGTACCGTCATCGACACGGCTCCGAAGCTGCTGGAGCGCCTGGACGACGTATCCGCCCGGGAGACGATCCTGCTGGCGGGGACGCTGGCACTGAACGGCACGATCAGCCCGGGCTTCCGCGGCGATTGGGCGACGCACAACATCGAGCATGCCGTATCGGCCGTGTACGATATTCCGCATGGGGGCGGCCTCGCCATTCTGTTCCCGAACTGGATGAAGCACGTCCTGGAGACGAATGTAGGCCGGTTCAAGCAAATGGCGGTGAACGTCTTCGGCATCGACGCGGCCGGCAAGTCCGATCGCGCCGTGGCGGAGGAAGGCATCGAAGCGCTGCGGGCGTTCTGGAACTCGATCGGCGCACCGGCCCGGCTCGCCGATTATGACATCGATGACAGCCAACTGGAAGTCATGGCCGAGAAGGCGATGAAGTACGGACCGTTCGGCAACTTCCGGCAATTGAACCGCGAGGACGTCCTGGCGATCTATCGATTGTCTCTGTAACTATCTTAGATGTGGAAGAGGAGCTGGAATGCGATGAAATCGTTCGAAGAAAAACAGAAGCAATACGCCGAGCTGCTGGTCCGGATCGGAGTGAATATTCAACCCGGGCAGACGCTGATCGTCAAATCCAGCCTGGACACGGCGGCGTTCGCCCGCCTGCTCGCGAAGACGGCCTACGAGGCCGGAGCTCGAGAAGTCCTCGTCGATTGGGACGATGACGACCTGAGGCGCATCCGGCTGCTGCATGCCCCGGATGAAGCGATGGACGACTTCCCGCAGTGGATCGCCAAGGGCTATGAGCAGATGGCGGAGGAAGGCGCCGCCCTGCTGCAGATCTATGCGCCTAACCCGGATCTGCTGAAGGACGCCGACCCGGTGCGCGTAGGCCGCGTGACCAAAGCGAGAGCGCTCGCGTTCCAGACGTTCAATACGTATACTCGAACCGCGAAGATCAGCTGGCTGATCGCCTCCGTGCCGACGCCCGACTGGGCGGCCAAGCTGTTCCCGGAGCTCGGGACCGAGGCGGCGATCGCCAAGCTGTGGGAGGCAATCTTCCAGATGAACCGGGTGAACGAGGCCGATCCGGTGGAAGCATGGAAACGGCACATCGCCCATCTGAACGAGCGGCGCGTCGCCCTGAACGAGCAAGCTTTCGCGAAGCTGCACCTGAGGGCGCCGGGCACCGACTTGACCGTCGCTCTGCCGGCAGAGCATCAATGGGTGTGCGCCGAGCAGCTGAACGCCAAGGGCGTGACGTTCGTGCCGAACTTGCCGACGGAAGAGCTGTTCTCCATGCCGGCCAAGCTCGGCGTGGAAGGCACGGTCAGCAGCACGAAGCCGCTGAACCATGGAGGCCGCGTCATTGACGGATTCTCGCTGACCTTCCGCGAGGGGCGGATCGTGGACTACAAGGCGGAGACGGGCTATGACACATTACAGCAGCTCATCGAGACGGACGAAGGCTCCCACTATCTGGGCGAGATCGCCCTCGTGCCGGACGAGTCGCCGATCTCGCAGTCGAACATCGTGTTCTTCAACACGCTGTATGACGAGAACGCCTCCTGCCACCTCGCAATCGGCTCGGCGCTTCCTTTCTGCCTGAAGGGCGGCACCGAAATGAGCCAGGAAGAGTTAGCCGAGCGCGGGGCGAACAAGAGCTTGATTCACGTCGACTTCATGATCGGCTCGGCCGAGATGGACATCGACGGCGTGAAGACGGACGGCACGCGGGTGCCCCTTTTCCGTCAAGGGAGCTGGGTGTAGGTGATCGCAGGGTTCATAGTAGGCTGCGAAATCGCCTTCTGGCTGTTCGTCCTGGCGGGCTTGTTCGCCCGCTATATCCTGCGGCGGCGGCAGCTGGGCACCGTCCTGCTGCTCTGCACGCCGCTCGTGGACGTGGCGCTGCTCGTCGCCACAGTGGTAGAGCTTCGCGGCGGCGGCATCGCCAGCTTCGTGCACGGACTGGCCGCCGTCTATATCGGCGTGTCGGTGGCCTTCGGCCACGCGATGATTCGCTGGGCGGACGCTCGGTTCGCCCACCGGTTCGCCGGGGGCCCCGCTCCGGTGAAGCCGCCCAAGGGCGGTCCGGAGCATGCCCGGCGGGAGCGCACGCTGTGGCTGCGCCACCTGGTCGCGTATGGGATCGGGTGCGCGATCCTTTGGGCGATCGTCCTGCTCGTGGGCGACGCTGCGCGGACGGAGAGCCTGCGGGGTACGATGCAGCTGTGGAGCCTCGTGGTGGCGATCGATTTCGTCTGGAGCTTCAGCTATACCTTTTGGCCGAAGAAAGTGAGATGAGGGCGGGAACTACCGTTTCACGTATGCATGATGGACCGCTCCGCCTAATAAGTTCGGCCCGGTCAGATACATACGAACGTCGGAATCCATCTCCTCGAACCGGACTTGGAAGGGGAGCGATTGAACATCGAACACCTTGTCCTCGAAGGGAAGGAGTGTCGACTGCGGCCATGTTTGTGGCAATCCGTCGGCGATTAACAGTCCGTTCACGCAGCGAATTTGGACTAGTGGTTTTGCCGGGTCGGAATCTTCGATAGAATGATAGAAGCCCTCGAGCTGGGACAAGGTTGTAGAATCAAGCCGGGGTGCGGGTTCGGTTAGCGGGTGATTCAGGAAATCCGCTACCAAGCGACCATAAGCTTGCCAGTCGAGCGCAGAATTATCAATCGACAGTTTTTTGAGCTTGAGACTCCGGAAGAATTCATCCGTCATGGCACGGTAATCTTGCCAATATTGCACCATCCCTTCGAACCCGTGCAAAGCACGGGTTTTCCCGTATGCACACTCGGTGGCCGCCCGTATGAAGCGACTCTCCGTCTCTCCGCCCCGTCGGGTAACGATAGTTCTCAGTGCTTTCCCGATATCCTTCTGATAGGTGTAGATGAGGGCGGGCTTACAGGGCTCCAGGATTCGTTCGACTTCCAGCACGTAATCCTTAATCGTATGTACCGGGACATTGTAGGGAAAGAGGCTCCAAGTTAAATAACCGAAGAGACAGCTGTCGATGAGGATCACTTCCGAGGACGCCTGTAGGGCCGAGCTGAACGATCTCCAGCGGTGCAGCGCCTTCTCGATTACGGATAAATAATGGCCTGCCGCCAGCTCATCGACTACTCGGAGCATCGATTCGGGGTCATCGAATATGTACACCGGATGGCCTTGCTCTTCCTCGTACCACCACTTGTGCGGAATCCCCAACCGGTGCAGCTGGCGAGCCAGGAACTGCGCGGTTGTGGACTTGCCGGATCCGGGAATCCCTTCTAAAAGAATCAATTTGGTGTCTAGCATCAGTTTGCACGGCCACCTTTCGTACGTTTAGCACTCTCGACACGAGAGTGCTAAACCATTTATACTCAGATTAGCCCAACCAGCCGGAAAAGTACAGATCCTTTTCCAGCTGTACGTATCACCCAATTTCCCCTAACAAGCACCCGGGCCATTTAAAAAATCTCATACCCTCGCTGGAAAATCACATAGGAAACAGCCTGGGCCGAAGCTATACTGAAACTAAATCGAAGGGCCCTCGATTGAAAGCGCATTCACCGATCACGAGAAAGGGGTATTCGTTTGCACAAGAAACTAACCGCATGGTCCCTGATCGCCACGCTCACCGCTACGGCGGCGCTAGCCGGCTGCGGGAAGACCGAGGACAATAAACCGGCAGACAGCTCGGCACAACCGGCCGCGAACAAGAAAATCAACATCCTGCTCTCCCACTCCGAAGCCGCTTATGCCAAGCAGGCCAAGGCGGACGACCCTTACATCAAGGAACTCAGCCGCCTGTCCGGGTACGACCTGAAGTTCGAGTTCCTCGGCCACGCCGATTACGCCCAGCAGCTGTCGCTGCGCTTCGCGTCCGGCGAGCTGGGCGATCTGATCCGCACCCCGGAGATCAACTCCACTATCCATACGGGGGCCGTCGACCAAGGCGTGTTCCTCGACCTGAAACCGTTGATAGACAAATACGGCCCGAACTTGAAGAAGAAGATTCCCGAGACCGCCTGGAATTCCCCCCGCGTGTCGAAGGACGGCAAAATCTACGGCATCCCCGTCTTGACCGGCGTCCCGGCCGACCGCGTCGTGTTCGTGCGCCAGGATTGGCTGGATAAGCTGAAGCTGCCGGCGCCCAAGACGATCGACGACTACCTGAAATATTTCGAAGGCGTCAAGAAGGAAGACATGAACGGCAACGGCGATCCGAACGACGAATACGGCATCGGCATGTTCGACGGGCTCGGCTGGACCGATATTTTCAGCTCCGCCTTCGGCGTCTCGCCGGGCCTGTACAACCTGCGGAACGGCCAGCTGACGCCGGACATGATCGATCCGAAGATGAAGGACGTCATCTCGTTCTACAAGAAGCTGTACGACAACGGCTACGTGAATCCGAACCTGTTCACCCGCAAGGAAGCCGAGCATAACGCCGCGATCGCGAAAGGCGAGATCGGCTCCTGGGGCGCCGCGGTGTACCAGTACACGGCCGGCTACAACGCGGAGGGCGCGAAGAAGACGTTCCTCAACCAGCCGGGCGCGTCAGTCAGCATGAATGCGGCGCCGAAAGGCGCGGACGGCAAGGGCGGCCTCGGTGCCCAGGGCGACGACATCTACTTCGTCTGGGTCATCCCGAGCAAGACGAAGAACCCGGAGGAAATCATCAAGTTCCTCGACTGGGCGTGGAGCGATCCGGCGGCAGATCAGTTTTTTGCCTACGGCATCAAGGGCACGAACTACACCGAGGAGGGCGGCAAAATCAAATACGACATGGCCGCCAGCGTGAACGCGGACAAGAATACGTTCCAGATGTACCAGCTGTCGCTGAACCTACGCGAGATCGGCTTCGCCTCTCCGCTAGTACTCAAAGCGATGCCGGATGCCGACGTGATGACCAAGGGCTACGACCTCGCCAAGACGAACCTGATCAAGCACGACGGGCTCTACATGCCCCGGCTGAAATCGCTCGACGGCAAGCCGGAGCTGGCCATCGGCTTCGCTACCGGCAACCTGTTCACCGACATGTTCGCCAAGGTCGTAACGGGTACCGAACCGATCGATACCGCCTTCGACAAGTTCGTGTCCGAATGGAAGAAACGCGGCGGCGACGCCGTAATCAAGGAAGCGACGGATTGGTACAATTCGTTCCACAAGAAGTAGGCCATAGCTGGACCGGGGAAGCGGCGCTACCGGCGCCGTTTTTCCATCCATGCATCCATCTCTTCCATCCGACTGACAAGTCTCAACCAACTAGGGAGGCGTGAGCCCTTGCGCAAATCGAGCTACTCCAAAGACGCCCTGCAGGTGCTGCTGATCGCCCTTCCGGGTCTGATCGCCCTGTTCCTGTTCAAATACGTGCCGCTCGCCGGCAATGTGATCGCGTTCAAAAACTACAACCTGTTCCAGGGCATTTGGCAAAGCGACTGGGTTGGCCTGGACCATTTTCGCCGCATGTTCGCGTTTGAGGATTTCTCTAAAATTTTTTGGAACTCCGTCCGTCTCGGCTTTTATTCGATCCTGTTCGGCTTCCCCGCCCCTCTCGTCCTGGCGCTGCTGCTAAACGAGATGCGGGTCGCCTGGTTCAAGCGCTCGGTCCAGACGCTGCTCTACTTGCCTCACTTCCTGTCCTGGGTCATCGTGGGCGGCATCTTCTTCAACCTGCTGGATGTCAAAGGCTTCGCCAACAAGCTGCTCGGAAGCTGGGGTGTCGCACCGATCGACTTCATCGGCAACCCCGATACGTTCCTCGGGACGATTATCACGATCGGGATCTGGAAGGAAGTCGGCTGGGGGATGATCATCTACCTCGCGGCCTTGGCCGGGGTGAACCCGAACCTGTACGAAGCGGCCATGGTGGACGGGGCGAGCCGGTGGAGACAAATGTGGCACATCTCGCTGCCCTCGATCATGCCCGCGATCGTCGTGCTGCTCCTGTTGCGTATCGGCAATTTGCTGGACGCCAACATCGAGCAGATGCTCATCTTCCTGAATCCGCTCGTCCGGGACGTCGGCGAGGTGTTCGACACCTACATTTACCGCGTCGGCCTGCTCGGCAGCCAGTTCAGCTATACGACCGCCATCGGCATTTTCAAATCCGTCATCGGGCTGCTGCTCATAGTCGGCGTCAATACGCTCAGCAAACGGACCACCGGCGAAAGCATCTACTGAATTTACTGAAGAAAGGAGCCTCCCATGCGCCAAACCCGCTTGTTCCCGATCGTGAACGGCACGCTATTGACCGTCGTCTGCTTCCTCATGGTCGCGCCGATGCTGCATCTGCTGGCCGTCTCGCTCAGCGCGCCGCAATACGCCAACGCCCGGATCGTGGGCCTGTGGCCCCGAGGGTTCCAGACCGACGTCTACGCGGAGATCCTCCGCTCGCCCTGGCTGTGGCGCTCGATGGCTGTTAGCGTGTACATCACCGTTCTGGGCACCCTGATCGCGCTGCTGCTGAACTCCTCGCTCGCCTACTCGCTCTCCCGGGCGTTCATGCCGGGCCGGAAGTGGTTCCTGAAGCTGATCCTGCTGACGTTCATCTTCCCGGTCCCGCTCATCCCGAGCTACTTGCTTGTAAAAGAGCTGGGCATGCTCGATACGTTATGGTCGCTGATGGTGCCCGGGGCGATCGGGGCGTTCTATATTTTCATCATCAAAGCGTTCTTCCAGGGCATCTCGAGCGAGCTGTTCGACGCCGCCAAGATCGACGGCAGCAGCGAAGCCGGCATCTACGCCAAGCTGGTGCTCCCGCTGTCGATGCCGGTACTGGCGACGATCGCCCTGTTCCACGCCGTCGGGCAGTGGAATTCGTACTTCTCGGCGATCATTTTTTTGCGGACCAAATCGCTGTACCCGCTCCAAGTGCTGCTGCGCAACATGATCGTCGAGGACGGGTCGAACTCGGGGATCGACAATAATTTTCAACTGAACATGCAGTTCACCCCGGAAATGATGAAGGCGGGCATCGTCCTGTTCGCGACCGTCCCGATCTTGATCGTCTACCCGTTCCTGCAAAAATATTTCGTCCAAGGCGCCATGCTCGGCTCGCTCAAGGAATAGCCCGTTCCCAGCCCGTCCGCAAATGCGGTATGATAAGCGTAAAATCCGGCCCGCCCGGAGCTCGAGTCCGGAGGTGAGTCCGATCTGGAAGATCAACTTGGCGAAGCGAATACCGACCCCCCTGTTCACGATCCGCGCCAAGCTGGCGGGCTTGTTCCTGCTCCTGTTCCTGCTGCCCTTCTCCGTGTCGGCGATGCTCTGGTACGAGAAATCGACGGCCTCGATCGAGGAGAACGCGGTGCAGACGACCGAGCAGCTGCTCATGCAGATGAACCGGAATCTGGATTACTACCTCTCGGATGTGAAAAAAGCGACCGTACCGCTGCTGACGAATCCGATCGTGCAGCAGTTCATTCGGCTGGAGCCGTCGGAAGTCTACAAGCAGTTCATCGTCAGCGAGCAAGTGAAGCTGGAGCTGTATCCGAACTATGTGTACGGGCGGAAGGACGTGTATGGCTTCACGCTGCTGTCCTCCAAAGGCGTCTATCACAGCAATGTCGATATCAGCGACCGGATCCGCTCCTATCTCGATCTGGATGCAGGCGAAGACAACTACCGCTATCTCGGCATCAGCCTGGTGCAATCGACGCCGGTGCTGACCATCTATCGCAAAATCTACGACAACACAACCTACCGGGCCGGCGGCGCTCTCGTGATCGATCTGCTGCTGGACCCGATTCTTGAGACGATCGACAACGTCCGCCTGGGACAAACCGGCGTTATCTCTATCGCCGGGGCCGACGGCGCGTACCTGTACCATCCGGACCGGCAGCTCTGGGGTGCGCCGATCCCGGCTCGCTATAAGGAACGGCTGGGTAGTCAGGGGCAGGTCCACTTCGTGAGCGACGGACCGGACGGGGATCAGCTCGTCATTGCCTTTCGCTCCGAGTTCACGGGGCTGACTCTGATCTCCGAGGTCCCGCTTCGCGAGCTGATGGAGAAGCTGGTGTTCATGCGCAATCTGACGGTCGTGCTCGGCGCCGCGATGCTGCTGTTCGCCGTCATCATGATCGTGGGCTTCTCCCTCTCGATCACGAAGCCGCTGTCGCTGCTCATGCGGCTCATGAAGAAGGTGGAGCTCGGGAATCTGCAGATCCGCGCCCCGGGGCGCAGGGATGAGATCGGCCGGTTGAACGAGGGCTTCAATCGGATGCTGGACGAGATCCAGCGGCTGATCGAGATCGTGCATACGGCCGAGATCCGGGAGAAGGAGATGGCGATCAAGCAGCGGGAGTCGCACCTGCAGTCGCTGCAGCTGCGCATCAATCCCCACTTCCTGTACAACACGTTGGAAGCGATCAATGCGTACGCGATTGTCGCCAAGGTGAAGCCGATCAGCCAGATGACCGTCTGGCTGTCGCAGATTCTGCGGTACAGCATCAGCCACCCCGAGAAGGTCGTGCCGCTCGCCGAAGAGATGAACCAGGCGTTCACATACTTCAACATCCAGAAGGAGCGGTTCCAGGACCTGCGGCTCGAGGTCGAGCTCGACCCGGACTGGCTGGACCGGGTCCGCATCCTGCCGCTCACGATCCAGCCGATCGTGGAGAATGCCTTCATGCACGGGTACGAGAAGCGGAAACGCAAGGCTGAGTATATCGGCCTGTTCGGTCGGGCCGACCCGGAAGGGTACGTGCTGCGGATCGAGGATCGCGGCCTCGGGATGCCGCCCGAGCTGGCCGCGGCCTATAACGAGGCGTTCCGGGAGGTCACGGAGCAGGACATGCTGAAGCCGGACTTCCAGCGCTTCCCCCGGCTCGGCCTGTGGAACGTACACAGCCGGTTGCGGTTGGCGTTCGGCATCCCGTACGGGCTCACGATCGTCCGGTCCGACGAGCGCGGCACCGTCATCGAGATCCGGCTGCCTTACGCAGTGTGAGAGTTGCCGCTTAACGAGGAGAAGGAGGTTGCACGCATGTACAAGGTCATCATCGCGGACGACGAGCATCTGGTGAAGCTCGGGCTGCGCACGCTGCTGCACGACGAGACGACCGACTTCCGGGTCATCGGGGAGGCGGAGGACGGCGCCGAAGCGCTGGCGCTCATCGAGCGGCTGCAGCCGGACCTGCTGCTCACCGACATCCGAATGCCGGTGATGGACGGGCTGGAGCTGCTGCGCGAGGTGCACGGCCGCGAGCTGCGCACCGAGACCGTGCTCGTCTCCGGCTACGGCGAGTTCGCCTATGCGCAGGAGGCGCTCCGGTACGGCGCGGCCGACTACTTGCTGAAGCCGATCCAGGCGGACGCCCTGCTCGCTCTGCTCGGGCGGCTGCGCGAGAAGTGGCGCGCGGAGCGGGGTGGCGATGGGGCGGACACGGCGGCAGGTGGGAGTGAGCGCGGCGGCAGGGCTGGCGGTCGCGATGCCGCGGAAGGCGACGGCGAGACGGAGCGCGGCGGCGATGCGGTGGCCGGCTGGGCGGGTCCGGAGGCGGTCGTCGAGGTGGACGACGCGCGCCTCGTCCGGGCGGTCTCGCCAGCCGCCTCCTTCCTGCGCGCGGAGGCGGAGGCCGGGCATTCCGGCTACAAACCCTTGGTGGCCGAGGCGCTCGCTTATATGGAATCGCGCTTCGACGATCCGCAGTTCTCCCTGAGCGAGGTGGCCGGGCATCTCCACATCTCCCCCGCGTATTTCAGCTTCATGTTCAAGAAGATCGAGGGCGTGCCGTTCATTCAGTACTTGACGCGGATGCGGATGGAACGGGCGAAGGCTATGCTGCAGGACGGAAACAACAAAATCTACGTAGTGGGTCACGCCGTCGGCTACCCGGAATATACGCATTTCACCAAGGCGTTCAAAAAGTACGCGGGCTGCAGTCCAACGGAGTACCGTCAGCAGTTGGAGGAGGGGGGATAGTCGTGTGACCGGCCGGGTTCCGGCCTTGCAGCGATGCGGTCGCGCTCGACGCGCATTTTAAGGCCGGTTTCCGGCCTTGCAGCAGTGCGGGCGCGCTCGACGCGCATTTTAAGGCCGGGTTCCGGCCTTGCAGCGGTGCGGGCGACCTCGCGCCGCGTTCTAAGGCCGGGTTCCGGCCTTGCAGCGGTGCAGGCGCGCTCGACGCGCATTTTAAGGCCGGGTTCCGGCCTTGCAGCAGTGCCGGCGCGCTCGACGCGCAGTCTAAGGCCGGGTTCCGGCCTTGCAGCGCTGCGCGCGACCTCGCGCCGCGTTCTAAGGCCGGGTTCCGGCCTTGCAGCGAAAAGGGACCCGGCCATCTGAACGGCCGGGTCCTTTCTATTCACAACTCCAATTAGCAATGCTCCAAGTAACGCTGCTTCATCGTAGCGACCACTTCGTCCCCCGGCGTATCCCAGATCGCCTGGTTGAAGATCTCCACCTCGATCGGGCCGGTGTACCCGGCCTGCTCGACGGCTTCGCGCATGCGGCGCAGCTCGATCAAGCCGTCGCCCATCATGCCGCGCCCGAGCAGCATATCCGGCATCGGCACGATCCAGTCGGACACATGGAAGCCGAGGATGCGGCCGTCTTCGCCCGCGCGGGCGATCTCGCGGTACAGGTTCGGGTCCCACCAGACGTGGAACACGTCGACCACGACACCGACTTCATGCGCGGCATGCCGCCGCGCCATCGTCGTCGCTTGCTCCAGCGTGACGATGACCGAGCGCTGCCCCGCGTACATCGGATGCAGCGGCTCGATGCCGAGCTTCACGCCGCATTGCTGCGCGTACGGCACGATCTCGGCGATGCCGTCGGCCACCTGAGCGCGCGCGCCGTCGATGTCGCGGTCCGCCGCCGGCCCGCACACGAGCACGAGCACCTCCGCGCCCAGCTCCGCCGCCTCTTCAATCGCGCGGCGATTGTCGTCGATGCGCTCCCGGCGCTCGGCGGCCGTGGCCGCGGGGAAGTACCCCCCGCGGCACAGGCTCGAGACGCGCAGGCCGGCGTCCTGCGCCAAGCGCTTGCTCGCCGCGAGTCCCGCGTCGGCGACCTTGTCGCGCCACATGGCGATCCATGGCACGCCCGCCCGCGCGCAGCCGTCGACCGCTTCCTTCATGTTCCAGCGGTTCGTCGTGATTTGGTTCAAGCTAAGCCGATCTATATTCTGAAACGGTTGTGCCATTGCAAATCCTCTCCTTCCCAAGTACGCCTCCGTTACGCTTCCGTTACGCTTACGCGCCGGCCAGCTTGAGCACGAGGCTCATCCGCTCGGCGGCCAGATCCGGGTTAACGAGCAGGCCCGCCTGATCCGCCATGACGAACAGGTCGGACAGGTGCACGATCGACCGCGCCCCCTCCGCTCCGCCGATCATGCGGAAGTGGTTCTGATGGCCGTTCAAGTACGCCATGAACACGATGCCGGTCTTGTACGCATACGTCGGCTTCTGGAAAATATGGCGCGACAGCGGCACCGTCTTCTCCAGCAGTGCGTCATACCGCTTCACGTCGCCGTTGTCCAGCGCGTGGATGGCGGCCGCCGCAGCCGGCGCGATCGCGTCGAAGATCCCAAGCAGCGCATGGCTGTAGCCCTGTTCGTCGCCCTTGATCAGCTCCGGATAGTTGAAGTCGTCGCCGGTGTACATCTTAACACTCGCCGGCAGCTGACGGCGCATGACGATTTCCTTCTCGGCGTCGAGCAAGGAAATCTTGATGCCGTCGACCTTGGATTCGTTCGCGCGGATGACACGCAGGCAGACGTCCATGGCGGCGTTCAGGTCCTTGTGCCCCCAGTAGCCGGTCAGCTGCGGATCGAACATGTCGCCCAGCCAATGAAGGATAACCGGCTCCTTCACTTGGCTCAAAATCTTGCCGTAGACGCGCTCGTAGTCTTCCGGGCTCTTGGCGCAGGCGGCGAGAGCGCGCGACGCCATCAGGATGATGCGGCCGCCCTGCGCCTCGACGAAGCTGCACTGCTCCTCGTAGGCCGCTTCCACCTGCTCCAGCGTCACGTTCGGGCCGGGCGCCAGGTGGTCGGTGCCGGCGCCGGAAGCGATCCGGCCGCCGACGGCACGCGCTTCCGCCGTGGAGCGGCTGATCAGCTCCTTGGCGCGCTCCCAGTTCAAGCCCATGCCCCGCTGGGCGGTGTCCATCGCTTCCGCGACAGCCAGGCCGAGCGACCACAGGTGGCGGCGGTACGCGAGCGTGCCGTCCCAATCGATCTGCCCGTTGTTCAGCGGATCGGCGTCCGCGAACGGATCGCACACGACGTGTGCGGCCGAATAAGCGATACGGCTCGTGAGCGGAGCCTTGGGCGGCTCGATGACGGCCGCCTGCCCCGGTGTATACGAAAGACGCTTGCCGCCGGATTGCGGCAGCAACAACGTGTTAGCCATGGAATAGCTCCCCCTTTTTACAAGCTCAGCTTAGGTACGTCCAGCCAGCGGCGCTCTTCCCAAGATTGCAGGCCGAGGTCGGCGAGCTGCGTGCCCTTCGCCCCTTCGAGCAAGTCCCAAGGGAACGGAGTATCGATGACGACGTGCTTCAGGAACAGCTCCCATTGGACCTTGAAGCCATTGTCATACACGGTGTTGCCCGGCACTTCATCCCATTGCTCGATGAATTTGAACGGATTCTCGATGTCCGGGTTCCAGACCGGCTTCGGCGTGTGCACGCGGTGTTGGGCTTTGCAATCGCGCAAGCCGGCCACGGCGCTGCCTTCGGTCCCGTCCACATGAATCGTCAGCAGGTCGTCGCGGTTCACGCGGGTCGTCCAAGAGGAGTTCGCTTGCACCACGATGCCGCCTTCCAGCTCGAATGTAGCGTACGCCGCGTCATCCGCTGTAGCCGTATAACGCTCGCCCTTCTCGTCCCAACGCTCCGGAATGTGCGTGACACCGATACAGGAAACGGCCTTCACTTCGCCGAACAAATTGTCCAGGACATAACGCCAATGCGCGAACATGTCGACGATGATGCCGCCCCCGTCTTCCTTGCGATAGTTCCAGGAAGGACGTTGAGCCGGCTGCCAGTCGCCTTCGAACACCCAGTAGCCGAACTCCATCCGGACGGACAAGATGCGGCCGAAGAAGCCGGAATCCACGAGACGCTTCAGCTTGAGCAATCCCGGCAGGAACAGCTTGTCTTGCACGACGCCGTTCTTCACGCCCGCTTCTCTAGCCAGACGAGCCAGCTCCATGGAGGAAGCCAAGTCGGTCGCGGTAGGCTTTTCGCAATAAATGTGTTTGCCTGCGGCGATCGCTTTCTTCACGTCAGCGGCGCGCCGAACGGTCGTTTGCGAGTCGAAGTAGATCACGTTGTACGGATCGGCTAATGCCGCGTCCAGATCGGTGCTGATCCGGGTCAAGCCGTGCTTGTCGGCCAAGTCCTGCAGCTTGCTTTCCTGACGTCCTACGAGGATCGGGTCCGGCATGATTTTGTCCCCGTTCGGCAGCTCTACGCCGCCTTGCTTGCGAATGGCGACGATGGAGCGGATCAAGTGCTGGTTCGTGCCCATCCGGCCGGTAACGCCGTTCATGATAATGCCGATTTGATGAATAGCCATGAGTTCAGGTCTCCCTTTTCTAATTTAGTTGGAATCGCTGTAATGCTTGCGGATATGCCCTCATTGTATCGTTCTCGGCCAAGCGCGTCTTACGAATCCCAGAACCGGATTCTCAATTTCGGAAATGATCCTCGCCCAATTTTTCCCGCATCAGCTCTATGAAGTGCTGGGCCGTCTGGGACAAATAATGCTGCTTGAGCCAAATCAAAGCGGACGACGCTTCGAGTGCCGCGCCTTCGAGTCGGCAGGATCGCACCTCATACCCGCGATGCAGCTTCACCACGCTCTCCGGCACCAACGTAGTCCCGAATCCCGAGGCGACGAGCTCCAGCAGCACATGAATATCCGAGCATTCGCACACAATATGGGGAACAAGCCCACGCCGGGTAAAAGCATCCATAATCATTTGATACAACCCCAGCCCTTCCGTGCTCGGGACGATCAAAGGTTCATTCACGAGCTGTTCGAGCGCTGCTGGAGCTTCCAAGGGCTTCGTGGCGTGTCTAGCCGATGTGACAAAGCAGAACGGCTCCCGGGTCAGAGGCAGGACGTGAAAATCTTGCAAATCCAGCGGCACCCGAATGATCGCCAGCTCCACTTCCCTCTCCCGAACCAGCTTGCACAGTTGAGCGGATTCATTTTGCTGAATGCGGTACGTGATGTTCGGATAGCGCGCCTGAAACAGGCTCAGCAGCTCCGGCAGCCACTCGTTCGACAACGTGTTGACCCCGATGCTCAGCTTTCCCCTGTGTCCGCTGCCCTGCTCCCGCACCTCGATTTGCGACTCTTCCAATAATTTCACGATATTCAACGCATGCTTATAGAAAAGCTCTCCCGCCCCCGTCATCTGCAGCTGCTTGCCTGTTCGCTCCACCAGCTTGACTCCGAGTTCCTGCTCCATAGCCTTGAGCTGCTGGCTGAGCGGGGGTTGTGCCATATGCAAGCGGCGGGCGGCCGCCGTAATTTGTCCCTCTTCCGCAATCGCGATGAAGTACCGCAGCTGTCGGATATCCATTACCGGCCTCCTCTATATGCTTAAAGTATGAAAATGCAATTTAACAAATATTTTTCGTATGCCTCCTCCCATGATACCATATTAATCAGTTGCTAAGGAGGGGATGCACGCATGCGGAAGCAAGAGGACTTGATGAAAGCCGCCGAACGCGGCGAAACGGCGACAGTGCTGCGATTGCTGGAGGAAGGCGCGGACATCAACGGAACGGATGCGCAAGGACGGACACCCGTCATGGCCGCGACGTACCACAATCGGGTCGATACGGTACGGGCGCTCATCGAAGCCGGCGCCGATCTGAATGTGCGCGACCACCGCCAGGACAACCCGCTCTTGTACGCGGGTGCTGCCGGACTGCTGGACATCGTCAGGCTTGTCGTGCAGGCTGGAGCGGATACGAGGCTGACGAATCGCTTCGGCGGGACGGCGCTGATCCCCGCGTGCGAGCGAGGGCATTTGGACGTAGTCGAGGCGCTGCTGACGTTGTCGGACGTCGATGTGAACCATGTGAACCGGCTGGGCTGGACGGCGTTATTGGAAGCGGTGCTGCTGAGCGACGGAGGCCCGGTCCATCAGCGCATCGTGAAGCTGCTGCTCGAACACGGCGCGGATGTGCATATTCCGGACAAGGACGGCGTTACCGCTTTGCAGCATGCGGAGCGGCTGGGGTATACGGAGATGGTCCGGCTAATGGAGCTTAACGAGAGTTCTAGCTAAGGTATAGATAGGATTCAGGAGACAGGGCAAAGTTGGGAGAACTGCTGCGGGACTATGATGCACTCATCGCGTTTATCATTTTTACGGATAGAAAGAAGGTGCTTCTAAATGTTGGCACGACATGGGGACGCGGTATCTGCTGGAGCTGCGGGGTTGAGGGAACTCCCGGCCTACTGGCTGCGCAATGTTCGGCTGGAAGGCAGATTCCGCTACGAGGAAGGCCGGATCTCCGGCACGGAGACGGAGCTGTGCGATCTGCGGATTGAGGACGGCTCGATCCAAGCGATTCAGCCGGCAGGGGTTGGTACTGCGGCTAGAGCTGGCGGGGCTGCTGGTGACGCGGGTGACGCAGGTGACGATGGAGCTGCAGGCAGCGCAATGCCGGCCGATGCGCTTCCGGAGCTGGATGCTAGAGGGCTGCTCATGCTGCCCGCTTTTCGCGAGATGCACATCCATCTCGACAAAACGTACTACAGCGGCGAATGGAAGGCGGTGAAGCCGAGCTCGAGCATCTTCGACCGCATCCGCGAGGAAGAGGAACTGCTGCCGAAGCAGCTGCCTTATGTGGAGTCCCGCGCGAAGGCCTTGCTGTCGCTGATCCTCCGCTTCGGCTCCACCCATGTGCGGACGCACGTCAATGTGGACCCGGTCATTGGGCTCTGCAATCTGGAGGCGACGATGCAGGCTTTGGACGCCTTCGTCGGGCGGATGACGCACGAGGTCGTGGCGTTCCCGCAGCACGGGCTGCTGCGCTCCGGGGTGGAGCGCGAGGTGCGCGAGGCGATGCGGCGCGGGGCAACGCTTGTCGGCGGCGTCGATCCCGGCACGGTCGACGGGGACGTCGAGCGGTCGCTGCAGACGCTGATGGACATCGCGGTCGAGGCCGATGCCGGCATCGACCTGCACCTGCACGACCGTGGCGAGATCGGCCTCGCCACGATGCACCGGCTCGCCGACCTGACGGAGCAGGCCGGCTGGCAAGGGCGCGTGACCGTCAGCCATGCGTTCGCGCTGACGGGCGATCCCGGCGAGGCGGCCGCACTCGCCGACCGAATGGCGGCGTTCGGCATGGCCGTCACCTCGACCGTGCCGATCGGCACGATGCAGATGCCGCTGCCGATGCTGCGCGACCGCGGGGTGGCGGTCGGCCTCGGCAACGACAGCATCACCGACCACTGGTCGCCGTTCGGCACCGGCGACTGCCTGGAGAAGGCGACGCGGCTCGCGGAGCTGTACCGCTTTACGGCGGAGCGGCCGCTCGCCCGAGCGCTCGGGTTCATCACCGGCGGCGTGCTGCCGCTGGATGAGGACGGCCGCCGCGTCTGGCCGGCGGTCGGCGATGCGGCCGACGCCGTGTTCGTCGCGGCGAGCTGCTCGGCCGAGACGGTCGCGCGGCGCCCGAAGCGCGAGGCCGTCTTGGCTCGAGGGCGCCTAGTGGCGGGGACGTTCGGCTGATGCGCCCGGCCTCATCCTCTACACCGAACCCGAACTCGAACCAGAACCCGGATGCGAAGCCGGCCAACCGGAATTCGTCCGGGCTCGTACTGGGGCTCAATACCGTCCAGTGGTTCATCTTCCTGCTGGCGAACTCCGTCGCCATGCCGATCGTCATCGGCAGCGTATTCCACCTGCCGCTTGAAGAAGTAGCGTCGCTCATGCAGCGCACCTTCTTCATCGTCGGCGTCAGTTCGCTGCTGCAGGGAGCGCTCGGCCATCGGTATCCGATCGCCGACGGTCCGGCCGGCTCCTGGGTGAGCGTCTTCGTCATCATGGCCGACATGGCGCTGCAGCGGGGGGAGAATCTGCACGATACGCTGCAGATTATCGAAGGCGGCCTGCTCGTGACAGGCGCGCTGCTATTCCTCCTGGGCGTGAGCGGGCTGTTCTATCGCATGCTGAGCCTTTTCACGCCGCTCGTGACCGGCTCATTCCTGCTGCTCCTCGCCATCCAGCTGAGCGGTGTGTTCCTGAAGGGCATGCTGGGCCTCTCCGGCGAAGCGGTCCGCATGGACACTGGTACAGCCGCCGTCGCCATCGGGGTATTCGCGATCGTCATCGTGCTCTCCGTGAAAGGCAAAGGCTGGCTTCGCAACTACGCCGTCCTGATCGGCATCGGCCTCGGTTGGGCCGCATACGCTGCCTTCGGGCTTGGCAGGAGCGGCGCGACGGATGCCGCCAGTCCGTCCGACTCCACGGCTTCAGCCCCATGGTTCGAGCTGCCCGAGCTGTTCGCCTGGGGCCCGCCGCATTGGAATGCCGGCATCGTCATCACCGGCGCGCTGTTCACGCTGATTCTCGTGTCCAACACGATTGCGGCGATCAGCGCGGTTAGCCAAGTCGCACCGGCGAGCCCCAAGGCGACGCCGAAGAGCATCTACAACCGCGGCAGCATCGCCGGCGGCGTCACGCACTTCCTGACCGCGTCGTTCTCGACGATGGGGCTCGTCCCGCTGCCGGTCTCGGCCGGGTTCATTCAGCTGACCGGCGAGAAGCGGCGGTCGCCGTTCCTCGCCGCTTGCGTGCTGCTGGCCCTGGTGGCGCTGTTCCCGGGACTCGTGCATGTGCTGGCGCTGCTCCCCGGGCCGGTCGCCAACGCGGCGCTGTTCGCTACTTTCGTGCAGATGGTCGGCATCTCGGTGCAGTCTATCCTGCGGGACCCGCTCGACCAGCGCCGGCTGACGATCCTCGGGATCACACTCGTGTTCGGCGCCGGCTTGATGTTCCAACCGTCGACCGCGTTCCAAGCGCTGCCCCCCAGCGTGCAGTACATCTGCGGCAACGGGCTGCTAATCGGCACGATGCTCGCCATCGTGCTCGAGCAATTATGGAAGAAGCGGCCCGCCTAACGGGCCGCTTCTTCCCTATCCATCCTCTAGAAATGATCCCGCTCGGCGGGCACGGTCGCTTCCCGCAACCGGTTCTCCAGCTCCGTCGCATATTCGGCCGTTCGTTCGTCCGACCAGCCGAAGTCCTTCTGCATCCACGCGATAACCGGCTCCTTCCACTGCCGCACCCAGGCGATGTCGAAGAACAGCGCTCCGGTCCGGCGGATGAAGAAGTCGACGGGCTTGACGGTCATCTCTTGATCGACCGAATACGCCAGCTCCGCGCGCAAGTAGGCAGGCAAGTCCGCTGCCGCCGTCTCGGCTCCTCGGCCGACACTCGCCACCGCCGTCTTCACCGCCGGGCTTGCGCCGTCGACGCCCACGCCTGCCGCACCTCCCTGCGCCTCCAGCGCCGGCGCCGCCTCCGCCCCGGCGGCCGCCTCCTCCACGCGGATTAACGCGAACACGGCGTCGACGTTCGAGCCGTACCGGCGTACGATCCGCTCGGCCTCGGCGTCACCGAGCCCCAGGCGGCGCGCTTCGTCGCGCTTCGCGGCGACGAACGCCGCGAGCCGCGCTGAGCCGCCGACGTCGCCGCCGGAGATCGGCAGCCGCTTCGTCCGGCTCGCCGGAATCGCAGCCGCGCCCTCCGCCTGCAGCTGGCCGGCGGCCAGATCGACCACGGCCTCGGCCATCTTGCGGTAGCCGGTCAGCTTGCCCCCGGCGATAGAGATGAGGCCGGACGCCGACACGAGCACCTCGTCCCGCCGAGAAATCTCCGACGGGTCCCGGCCTTCCTGATGGATCAGCGGCCGCAGCCCCGTCCAGCTGGACTCGACGTCCTGCTCGGTCAGCTTCACGTCCGGGAACAAGCTGTTCACCGCATTGATCAGGTACTGCCGGTCATGCACGGTCAGGAGCGGGTTCACCCGGTCCCCGTTGTAGTTCGTATCCGTCGTCCCTACGTACGTCTTGCCGTCACGCGGAATGGCGAACACCATGCGGCGGTCCGGCGTATCGAAGTACACCGCCTGCCCGAGCGGGAACCGCGACTGATCGAACACCAGGTGGACGCCTTTGGTCAGGTGGAGCGTCTTGCCTTTCTTGGATTTGTCTAACTCCCGCAAAGTATCGACCCACGGGCCGGTGGCGTTGACGATCTTTTTCGCCCGAAGCCGATAGACCTCGCCGCTCAGCCGATCGATAACCCGCACGCCGACGATTCGCCCTTCCTCATACAGCAGCTCCTCGACGGCCGTGTAATTCACCGCGCGGGCGCCTAGCTCGATCGCCTTCTTCATCACCTCGATCGTAAGCCGCGCATCGTCGGTCCGGTACTCCACATAATAGCCGCCGCCCTTCAGACCGCTGCGCTGCAGCAAGGGCTCTCGCTTCAGCGTCTCCTCCCGGCCGAGCATCTTCCTCCGCTCGTTCCGCTTCACACCGGCGAGATAATCGTACAGCCGCAGGCCAAGCGATGTGGACCAGCGTCCGAAGGTACCTCCCGTATAGATCGGCAGCAGCATCCATTCCGGCGTCGTCACGTGCGGGCCGTTCTCATAGACGATCGCGCGCTCCTTACCGACTTCCGCCACGAGCTTTATCTCCAGCTGTTTCAGATACCGCAGGCCGCCATGGACGAGCTTCGTCGAACGGCTGGACGTACCCGCCGCGTAGTCTTGCATCTCCACTAGCCCTGTTCGGAGCCCTCGACTGGCGGCATCAAGCGCGATCCCCGCCCCCGTAATGCCTCCGCCGATCACCAGCAGATCCAGCACCTCTTCCGACATGGCCTGAAGCCAGGCCGATCTAATCTTTCCCGAAAATTGTACACTCATTCTGTCTCTCCTCCTCTATTTACGCGAAAATAAGCAAAAAACCACAAGCAAGCGGGCTGCATTCGCCTTAGCAAACGCAGTCGCTGTTGTGGTTTCTCCTCGAACTCCAACCGTTATGAACTTATAAAGGTATCATAGCACAACCATGCTTTATTTGAAAGCGATAGCCGCCCGGACCGCTTTCGCCCAACCCGCGTACAGCTCCTCGCGCGCTTCGGGCGCCATCTGCGGCCGGAAGGTGCCGTCCACCTGCCCGGCCCCAGCCTGCGCGAGCTCCTGCTGGCTCGACCAGTAGCCGACCGCGAGTCCGGCCAAGTACGCGGCGCCTAACGCCGTCGTCTCTTGCGTCACCGGCCGTTCGACCGGAACCCCGAGCATGTCGCTCTGGAACTGCATCAGGAAGCTGTTCGCGACCGCGCCGCCGTCGACGCGCAGCTTTTGCAGCCGGATGCCGGAATCCTCCTCCATCGCATCGAGGACGTCTCGCGTCTGGTAGGCGAGCGACTCCAGCGTGGCGCGGATGAAGTGCGCCTTGGTCGTCCCGCGCGTCACCCCGAATACGGCGCCCCGCACATCGCTGTCCCAGTACGGCGTCCCGAGTCCGACGAAGGCCGGCACGACATACACGCCGTCGGACGACTCCACCTGCAGCGCATATGCTTCGCTGTCGGAAGCCCGCTCCAGCAGCTGCAGCCCGTCCCGCAGCCATTGGATGGCGGACCCCGCGACGAAAATGCTGCCCTCCAGCGCATATTCGACCTTGCCGTTCAGCCCCCAAGCGATCGTCGTCAGCAGCCCGTGCTGGGAGGGGATCGCTTCGGCTCCCGTATTCATCAGCATGAAGCAGCCGGTGCCGTATGTGTTCTTGGCCATGCCGGGCTCGAAGCACAGCTGTCCGAACAAAGCGGCCTGCTGGTCGCCCGCCACGCCTGCGATCGGAACCGGCGCTCCTCCGAAGCACTCGGCGGAAGCAGCCGTGTGGCCGTAGATGTCCGAGGAAGGCCGCACCTCCGGCAGCATCGAGGCCGGGATGTTCAAGATGCCGAGCAGCTCCTCATCCCACTTCAGCTCATGAATGTTGTACAGCAGCGTTCGCGAGGCGTTGGAGTAATCCGTCACGTGCACGGCACCGCCGGTCAGCTTCCAGATGAGCCACGTGTCGATCGTGCCGAACCGCAGATGCCCGGCCTCCGCCAACTCGCGTGCGCCCTCGACGTGATCGAGGAGCCACTTGATTTTCGTCCCGGAGAAGTAGGCGTCAATCAGCAGCCCGGTCCGCTCGCGGAACAGCGGCTCCCGTCCCTCCGCTTTCAGCTCGTCGCAGATCGGAGCGGATTGCCGGGACTGCCAGACGATGGCATTGTACACTGGGGTGCCGGTGCGGCTATCCCACACAACTGTCGTCTCCCGCTGATTCGTAATCCCGATCCCGGCCAAGTCCGAAGGGGAGATGCCGCTCTCCGCCAGCACCCGGCGAATGACGCTCTGCACGGAACGCCAAATCTCCTCGGCGTCATGCTCCACCCAGCCCGGATGAGGGAAATGCTGGGTAAACTCCTGCTGCGCTAGATGCGCCGGCCGGCCCTGCCGATCGAACAGCAACGCCCTGGAGCTCGTCGTCCCCTGATCAATCGCTAATATATACGATGAGTTCACGCTGTACTCCTCCCTTTTCCTACCGACTCATTTCCGCCACAGCTCCCGGTGTGATGTCGTCACCGCCGATGCACCCGCTTTCAAAGCATTCTCCACATCGTCCCTCGTCCGGATGAGCCCTCCCGCGAAGATCGGAATGCCCGTTCGCTCTCTGACCTCGGTGATGAGCTGCGGAATGACGCCCGGCAGCACTTCGATCACATCCGGCTTCGTCCGTTCGAGCAGCGAGTAGCTTTTCTCCAGCGCACCGGAATCGAGCAGGAACAACCGCTGAATGGCAAGCAGCCCGTTCTGCTTCGCCTTGGCGATCACTCCGCTTCGGGTTGAGATCAGCCCGGCGGGCCGTATGCTCTGGCAGACGAATTCCGCGGCATACTCGTCGTTTTTCAGCCCTTCTACCAAGTCGACGTGCAGGAGCAGCTTCTTCCCATGGGTCTTCCCCAGATCCACGAGCGACTTCAACTGACCGATGTGGCTGTCCAGGAGCACGATATACGTGAACGAGGTCGGCAGCAGCTTCTCCAGATCCTTGACTTTCCGTACCGCCGGCAGAATCGTTTGGTTGTGAAATGGCATCCTTGCTTCTCCGTTCCCGCTAAAGTGATGTAGAGCCTTGGGCGAAAATAAAAAAACACATAAAAATTGCTTTGTCCCGAAATATGCAAACAAAACAACCTATGTGAATCTCCCGATCTCCATCACGCGTATCAACTTGACCTCATTGTAAGCCGCTCCGCCTCCAAATGTCAATGCATCTTGCACGGTCCAGTATTAGAGCCGGCACCGGCCGAATAGGCTAGTATATCCGAACCATACGGAAAGGAAGGACCCTCCATGCCTCTCTATCAGTTGCCCGTCGCGGTGCAGACCCGCCTGTTGACCGCCCCGGGGGTTCGCATTGAATACCCGAGCGTGACCGGACTGGCCAGCCAAGCGTCCGAAGATTCGATCAACCGGACGATCTACAAAGCCGTCCACACGCTCCAGCAGCAGCAGCAGAAGGTGCAGACCGGCTCCAACATGCAGATGACCGGGCATTACGAGATCAAGACGAACGAGCGCGGCCTCCTGAGCCTCCTCCTGAGCAACTATGCGTATTCGTATCCGATGGCGCACGGCAACACCTTCGCCCGATCGTTTACTTTTGACGTGAACACCGGGAAGCTCTACTCGCTCGCCGATCTGTTCAAGCCCGGGGCGAATTACGTCGAGACGCTGTCGCGGGACATCGCCGGCCAGCTCCGCCAGCGCAATCTTCCGCTGCTGCACGGCTTTCACGCCATCAAGCCGGATCAAGATTATTACTTGGCCGATAAAGCGTTGGTCCTTTATTTCCAACTCTACGAGATTACACCCTATTATGTCGGGATGCCGATGTTCCCGATCTCGGTCTACGACTTGCTCGCGCTGGCTCCGGACTCCAGCCCGCTGTCCAAGCTGGCCGTCGATGTGGTATAAAACCCCTGGAGGAGAGGTGACCGAAAATCGGAACTCATTTCGAATGCTATTAGGAATGAAGTGAGGTGACCCGCATGAAGCAGCAAGCCCCCCGGTACATTCAGCGGAATAAGCTGATGCCGATTCATAACGATTATCTGAGCTTGGGGGAGGACTTGACGCTTCGGCGACCGGTGCTGATCTATACGATCTCCAGACGGGATGGGCTCCCCATCGACACGTATCGTCGAACGATCGAGCAAGCCGCGCCGGAGCTGACCAATCCTCCTTGCTTGCATTTGTTGGATATGGAAGTCCATATGGACCGTTTGCATATTATTCTGCACTACAAGCCGGGCCAGCCGCTCGGTGCCTATATGAGATCGACCCGCTCTACCCTTGCTCAGAAGCTGAGCCTGGTCCTGCAATTCGGCCGGATGTGGCTCGAGGCGGAGAAGGAGCTCGGGGCTCCTTTGCCGTCCGTGTCCCTCGATCTGCACAACCTTTGGCTTACCGAAGAGGGTCAGCTGTACGCGATCAACTCCTGGGACCGGCCGGATGCGAACCGCAGCCGCAGCGTGGCACAGTCGCTCAGCCGTTTGCTCGTTCAATTGATTGTACGTGTTGAAACGCCGCCGGCTACACTGGACTCGGTGGTGACGGAGCTGCGCTATGCGTTGTCCGCCAACTCGGCCTCCCCCATCCAAGCGGACGACTTGCTTGCTGTGCTGCGGCATGGTTGGGCCGGGCAGCTGACGCTATCGGCGTTCGTCACGAGTCTCCTTACGATCGAAGGAGGAGGCAGCTATGCCGCGGACACACGTGTCCTGCCGCCGCGGTCGGGACGTGCCGTGTCGTCTGACGTGCAACCGGTGAAACGAGAAGGTGTTAACGAAGCGGCTGCCGGGAAGGAAGCGCAAAAACGAGAGCAGGAGCATGAGCAGGAGGAAGTGCTGGAGGAAGTGCTGGAGGACTGGCACGAGGATGGGCAAGTTGATGAGCAAGAGGACATGCAGGAGGACGTTCAGGAGGAAAAACCATGGTTCGTCCGAATCGGCAAAAGAGCCGCCTGGAGCCTTTCCATCGCCGTGGTCAGCCTGCTCGTGTTCACCGGGGTCCTGACGTTGCTCATCCAACTCATCGACCTGACCCCGGAGGGCAAGTCCGCTGCGCCCTCCTCCACCGGGCCCAAGGGGACTTCGACTGCCTCGCCCTCTCCGACGGCATCTGCGTCCGGTTCGGCATCCGGTTCGGCGTCGCCTTCTTCGACCTCGTCGGCGACCCCGACGCCAACGCCCAAGCCTGCCGGCACCCCCATCCCGGACATCGTGTCCGTCCCGAACCTCGTGGGCATGACACGGGAAGCGGCGGAGCAGAAGGCAAAGGATAGCGGGCTGCGGTATGCGTACAACTTGGAACCGAGCGATCAACCGGCGGGGACTGTGTTTAAGCAAGATCTGCCCGCGAATCAGCAAGTGCCCAAGGGGGAGCGCGTTACGTTTTGGGTTAGCAAGGGGCGGTAGCCCCCTAGGCCCGTAGACGTTTTAAAGTAGGCTCGAATCCTGCAAAAGTACAGCATTTCCACACGACATGGCATAGCTCACGTGAAATCATGTATTTTTGCAGGATTTAATCCTTGCATCGTTTATAAGGACTCGGACGAAGCTCGAACCACATGACGTATTATCCATTTGGCTCTACTATCGCAGATGCCTCCAACCCGCATGCCCTACTGCATGGCGGTTCTTTCTGTTCAATTCTCGAATAACACGCACATCGCTTCCATCGCTTCGAGATCATCCGTCCCGATTGTCCGCAGGGACACGGTGGCCCCTTTCGGGATTCTTTGAAACAAAAGCCCGAGTAGGCTTTTGACGTCGATCTGCGTCTCGTTGCCATTCAAGTAAGCGTATACTTGGGACTTGTAGCGACCGGCCTCGGTCGAGATCATCTTCAGCTTTTGGATATCCAGATCGTTTTTCACTACAACGTCGTGTACGCGCATCTGTATCGACTCCTCGTGGTTGTGGGGATCCTTAAGGTCTACAGTACATGAGACGGGAATCCGATTCAATCCTAAAACGTGACTTATTCGAATTTTCGGTCAAATGATCGTCATGGCGCCCGCTTACGTTCTTCCTGCCACTAATGGGTTAAGCACAGAACCTACTACCCGCAGCCTCCCCACCGAGTAAACACGATTTCTGGCTTACTCCCGCCTTCTGTCCGCTCCCCGCCCAGTAACACGATTTTTCCGGCTTACTCCCGCCTTTTTTACGCTTTCCTTCTAGTAACACGTTTTTATCGGCTTCCTTCGTTCCATTGGAGCACACCCCACCCAGTAACATGGATACTTTGTGCCAGAACGCGGCGGGCGGCTATGCTGTAGAGTAGAAATGTTACTTTGGAGGTCGGAAATCGACGGTTGGCCGGGCTGTAAAGTAACTAAGTTACTCTACAGCTCTGAAGTTGGGTGTCGGCGGGACTGTAAAGTAAATAAATTACTTTGCAGCTCAGAAGTTAGCCGGCGACAGGGCTGTAGAGTAGAAAAGTTACCTTGCACGGACCAAGCCACCTTCACACACAAAAAAAGCCCCGCCGTCCACCGCAACATGTACGACGCGGGGACAGCGGGGGCGAACCCTTACAAATACGCTTCAATATTGGCGATCGGCTTTTTCAGCTTCGGCTGCTTCAGGCCCTTGAGCAGAGCCAGCATGCCCTTAACCAGCACGACCTGCGGCTCGGGCTTCTCGAACTCCGCCTCCAGCACCTGGAGGGTGGAGTTCAACTCCTCCAGCTTGCCCGGCTTCAGGTCGAGCGTATCCGCCAAGTCGCGGATGGCCTGGATCTCTTCGGCCACGCCGACCTTCAGCTTGTAGCCGCAAGGCCCGTTCTGCGCCTCGAACTGCCGGATCTCGTCCGCCTTCATGATCGGCTCCGTCTGGCGGCTCACCATCCCGCGCACCACGTCCTCGAGCCGGTCCACCATGAACAAGGCCAGCTTCTCGAAGTCCAGCTTCAGCTGCTCCTTGACCAAATATCCCATGTACCCGCCGATCAAGGCGTTGAAAATCGTAGCCGCGTCGAACGCATAAGGCGCGACCTCCTCCCCGTACAGCTCGACGATGCACTTCTGGTTCTCGATTAGTGAATAGCTGCGCAGGGTGAACATCGTTTGGTGGATCTCGTCGTTGAACTCGAACCTTTCCTGCAGCAGCATTTTCAGAAAATCGCCGTAACGGACGAAATGGGTGTAGTGCAGGACGATTTGCCGGACGAGCTTATCCCGGGGCGAAATGCCAGGGTCCTCCATAATGGCCCGGAAATCCTTGAACATCCGCTCGAAATGCAGCTTGCAAATCGACACGAGCAGGTCTTCCTTGGACTTGAAGTAAAAATACAGCGAGCCTTTCGCGATCCCCAGGGCATCGGCGATATCCTGAATGGATGTCCCCCGATACCCTCGTTCGGCAAAGCATTTCATCGCAGCCTCAATGATCTGACGCTTCTTCTCAACCAATAGTTCTTCACCGCCTTCCCCGTCCGGAGTGTGCGGTCAAGCTTCCTCTACTCGCTTCTTCCGGAAACGGGACAAAAATTCGTATACGATCGGCACGATGATGAGCGTGAGCAGCGTGGAGCTGATCAAACCGCCGATAACGGTCACGCCGAGACCTTTCGAAATGATGCTGCCGCCCGTCTTCTCGAACCCGAGCGCCAGCGGGAGCAAGGCGCCTACGGTAGCGAACGCCGTCATCAGGATCGGGCGAAGCCGGGTGCCCGCCGCCTCCAGCAGCGCTTCTCGCGTGCTGAGCCCTTCCATCTCCTTGTGCCGCACACGGTCGAGCAGCACGATCGCGTTCGTGACGACGATCCCGATCAGCATGAGCGCGCCCATCATAGCCGAAGCGCTAAGCGTCTCGCCGGCGATGTAAAGCCCGAGCAGCCCGCCGATAACCGTGAACGGCAGCGAGAACAGAATCGCGAACGGCGTAAGCGCCCCGCCGAACGTAATGACGAGCAGCAGGTACACGATCGCGACAGCCGCCGCAATGGCGATCCCTAGCTGGGTGAACGTCTCCTGGATTTGCTCCGTGACTCCGCCGAAATCCACATTGACGCCGGCCGGCAGCGACAACGTCTCGATCTTATCCTGGGCGGCGTTCGACGCCTTGCCCACGTCCTTGACCGTGATATTCGCGGTGACGTCCACGTACAGCTTGCCGTTCTTATGCGTAATGGAGTTGGTGGACGTGCCTTTCTCCACCTTCACGACATCCTTCAGCGGCACTTCGAATCCGAGCGGCGACTTGAGCTTCGTGTTCTCGATATCGGTGATGCTGCCGTACTGCCGAGTGTCTATATTAACATACACTTTGTACATCTTGCCGTCCACCTTGACTTCCGTGAGCTCCGGACGCTGGCGCACCGGGCTGAGCGCCATGGCGATCTGGCCGGCGGTGAGGCCCGTCTGGCTCAGCTTTTGCTGATCGGCCACCAGGGTGTACTGCTCGTAAGTCTTGGACAAGCTGGAATCGATCTTCTCGAAGGAGCTGTCTTCCTTCAGCACACCCTGGATTTGATCGACCGCTTTCTTGATGTCGTCGATATTTTCCCCGTAGACGGACATGCTAAGCTTGCTGCCGCCGAGGCCGCCGCCCCCGAAGTCCATAAACGCCCAATTGCCGGCCGGTTGGATCTTCTTCAGGTCTTCGAGCAGGTTGTCCTTCTCCTTCTTAAAATCCTGCAAATCGCTTTGGTACATCACGAAGAACAGAGCCGATTTCGACGGTCCCGGACTCAAAGGGTTTTCTCCACCCACGGAATACTGCAAGTCGGTTACGCCCGGACGATTCAGAATCATCTTCTCCGCTTCCATCGCGGTCTTCTCGGAGTCGGCCAGCAAGCTCCCCGGAGCAGGGTTGTATGTGACCATGGCGAACTTCTGCTCTTCCTCCGGCAGGAAGCTGACACCCACGACGTTTACGAGCCCCAGGCTCGCGACGAGCAGAACGACCGCAATCAGGAAGGTCACGAGCTTGTGCTTCAACGTCCAGTTGAGCAGACGGCGGTAGCCGCGCCCGAGCGCCCCCGGATTGTCTTCGTCATGCGCCTTCGTATGAGGCTTCACCTTGACCCCCCGGCGGAAGAACGAATGCGTCAGCATCGGCACGATCGTGATCGCCACGAGCAGCGACGCCAGCAGGGCGAACACCATCGTCCATGCGAACGGCAGGAACAATTGCCCGATCGGCCCGCTCACGGTGGCGAGCGGCAAGAACACGGCGATCGTCACGAGCGTCGAGGACATGATCGGCAAGAACATCTCGCGCGTCGCGTCGAGGATGAGCGCCTTGCCCTTCAGCTTCTCCGATTTAAGCATCATGCGGCGATAGTTGTTCTCGATGACGACGATCGAGTCGTCCACGACCCGTCCAATGGCTACGGTCATCGCGCCAAGCGTCATCGTGTTGAGCGTGATGTCCATCTGATTCAGGACGACGAGTGCAATGAGCAGCGACAGAGGAATCGAGACGACTGAGATCAGCGTCGTCCGGATGTTCCGCAGGAAGATCAGAATAACGATAATGGCGAACAGCGCGCCGAACAGCGCTTTGTTCAGCATCGTCTTGACCGATTCCTCGATCGGCTGCCCTTGATCGAACATCACGAGCATCTCGACGCCCGGATGGTCGGCCTTGACTTTGTCGGCAACCTCCTTGACCGCGTTCACGACCGACACGGTATTGGCATCGTTCGTCTTGGTCACATTAATGCCGATGGACGGGCTGCCGTTCGTGCGGGAGATCGACTCCTGCTTCGTGACGAGCTTCACATCCGCAACGTCCTTCAGCTTGACTGTCGGTAGACCTGCGGCTGCTCCAGCACCGACCTGGGCTCCGGTTCCTGCCGGTGCTCCAGTTCCCGTCGGCGTGCCAGCGCCGGTTCCCGCACCTGTCGCCGGCAAGCCTGCACCTGCACCACCCGCTCCAGCACCAGCGCCTGCACCGCCTGCCCCCGCTTGCGCCCCGGCGCCCGCACCTGGGATAGCCGGAATCGCCAAATTGTTCAAGTCATCCAGCGTCGTAACGTTGCCGTCCACGACGATCGCCTTCTCCGACTTCTCCATCTCGAACAATCCGAGCGGCACCTTCAAGGCCGAGCCCTGAATAATGCCCTTGACCGTATCCTCGGTCAGGCCGTACTGGGCCAGCTTCTCCTTGTTGAACGTCAGCTGCACTTCCTTCAGCTGCTGCCCGGAGATCGCCACGGTGCCGACCCCTTCGATGCCCTCCAGCGAGGATTTCACCTCGTTCGTCACGAGCGCCGTAATTTCCTCCAGCGACTGATCCTTGCCGGATACACTCAGCGAGACGACCGGGAACGCGTTGAAGTTGATCCGGGAGGCTTGTACCTCCTGCGCGCCCTCCGGACGCTGGAACGTGCGAATCGCTTCCCGCAGCTCGCTCTCGGCCTTATCGAGGTCTTTGCTGTATTGATAGCTTACGATAATGGTCGACACATTCTCCGAGGAGGTCGAGCTAACCTCGTCCACCCCGTTCAAGTTCTTGATGCGCTGCTCCAAGGGGATCGTAACTTTGTCCGCCACTTCCTGCGGCGCGGCCCCTGGGTAGACGGTATTCACCGTCAAGATCGGGATCTCGATGTTCGGGATCGTCTCCTGCTTCATGTTCAGGCCCGCATACAACCCGGCGACCGTCACTATGATCGTGAGGATCCACAGCGCGAACTTGTTGTTTAAAGAAAAATTGATGATTCCTTTCACAACACCACTCCGTTCTCTGTTTAGAAAAACTTGAACTCTGTTCAAACATAGATACATTTTAGTCGAACCGAGTTCAATAATCAAATGGATAAAGCTTGCTTCTAACGATTGCCAATCCGTCGTAGTATGGGGCTCCGCCCTCTTTACTATACGGGTTGCCGTAACGTCAGTCGCAAGATCTTGTTGCAATTTTGTGTCCATCTACCCGTGCTACACATCGTATTCCAGCTGCCGCTTCGCCTGCGCCACGAACTCCAGCGGGTTCGAGACCGTCTCGGGGTCATATTGGAACGCGCCCATTCTCAGCACGATCCCGACCCGGTACTTCTCGGCGAACTCGCTGCGGTTTAAGTCCGCAACCCGCTCCTTCAGCCGCTCCATGACGAGGTTCGCCCCGTCCCGGTCTGTGAACAGCAGGATGCCCCATGTCGGATTGTCCCGGTTCAGAATATACAGCGAATCGTTCGTCCGGATGCTCGTCTGACCGAGCTTGGACAGCTGCGCCACGGCGTCGAGCAGCTGCTGCTCGCCGATCATCCGCTTGATCTCGTCCCAATACTTCACGCCGATCACGAGCAGGGTGAGCGGAATGCCGTAGCGGACCGAGAGGGCCATGAACACCGGCGCGTCATATTGGAACGACAGCGTGTTCTTCAAGCTCGTGCGCTCGTCCATCGTCGCAAGCGTCGTATTGGACTGTCGCAGCCGCTCGTTCTCCTGCTGCAGCTGCTTCGTGCCGTACGTCAAGAGCCACGTCACGAGAGTGAACGCCGGCGTCATCACGAGCCAGAAGTAAGTGTGAACGCCGATGCCGTCTCCCTGCACGATCGTCTGGTACAACGTATACGTCCCGTAGCCGAAGATGAACAGAATGTTCAGAATCAGCCCGGCGGTCACATTCGTGAAGTACGTCACGATCGCGATGAGAAACGCCACGTTCAGGAAAATGACATTCTGCAAGTAACGATTCGGATCGCCGGCCGTAAACACAATGCAGATGAAACAGCTAAGGATGAGGAGCAAATACGCGCCGTCCGAGACGAGACTGCCGCGAAAACGCATCACCGTTCCCCTCCTCTCCGCTTCCGGTATTTTCGGATCAGCAAAAGGAGAGACACAAGCACGAGCAGGACGATCATCATGGCAATCGTCATAAAGCCGACGACGTCCTTGCGTGCGGCAACATCGCGCCATAAGCCCGACGGCTCGGCGGCCGCTTCCTTCTTGAACCGGAAGGCGCGAATCTGGCCGTCCCGGTCCGTGAGCGCGGCATCGCCGACCAACCGCCACAGCATGGCGTCCGTCGCGATTAATTTGGAAGCCATATAGGCGTAATCGCTGCCGCTGCCGGTCACCGCGAGGAGGCCGTGTCCGCCCTCATACGGCGAATCGATCAGCTGGAGGGTCCCGATCCGCTTGCCGTATTCCGATTCGAGGCTGATTTTCTCGTTGGAGACAAACCCGCTTCCGGACGGATCGTATCGAAAATACAGCTTCTCGTTATTCTCGCGAATAATCCGGTTGTTGCGATAAGTACCGATGGCGATAATCTCCTTACCCTCCAGTTCCCCGGCGCTGACCGTGTCGTCGTAGAAACGGACCGTCCCCGTATTCGTCTGCGCATACTGACCGAGCAGATGGAACACATTCGCGAGCGACTGGATCGTGTATGGGTCCCGTTCCTTAGGCAGGACGACCGCTACCTGATTGTAGCTCCCGTCGCGAAGGAACGGATACGGATAGCTGCTCAGGAGCAGCTCGGCCCGCTCCGTCATATTGAGCTGCAGCTTCGAGTGCGGGTCGATGAACGCCCAGGGCATCTGGTCCTGGTTCGCGGCGCAGCTCTGCTCCTTCAGCTCCAGGTCGAACGCTAGCTTCACGGTGAAGCTGCCGCTGACGTTCAACGTCTTCGGGATGAGCATCTCGAGACGGTCCCCGTCGGCCAGCTCCGACGAGAGCCTTTTGCTGCCTATAGGGCTGTCGTTGATCAACACGGTTACCAAGGAACGGTCAAAATCGACGTTCCGGGAATAGCGATACTCGAAGCTGACTTTGCTTGCGTCAGAAAGGGAGCGGTTGCCGGGCAAGGCGACGAAGTACGGTTGCTCCCGGTGATGGATGCCGGTCAGCCGGTCCCCGGTCTCCGTAAGTGTGATAGTCCGGCTGAGGCTGAAGGGCGGCGTCTCGACCTCCGTGCCGGCCTCAATGAACTTGCGGTCCGCGTCGAGCTGACCGAGCAGCGACTGGTTCGCGGCGAATCGCCCCGCGCGGGTCAAGAGGCCCGGATCGCTCGAAGTCAGGACGAGAATCGCGCGACCGTTCGTCTGGACCAGCTGGATCAGCGCCTTGTCCTTGAGCTCCGTCGGATCTACGAGCGCGCGGATATCAGCCGGCAGCCGCTCGTAGAGGGCCACCAGGATGACCGCGCGCTTCGCCCGGGCGTCGTCCATGCCTTCCTCCAGAAGAGGGATCGTCTTGTCCTTCACTTGGCTCGCTTGGGCATAGCCAGATAAGACGTAGGTGGCGGCCTCCAATTCGGAGGCCGCGCTATTCGCGGGCACGACGATCGCGTGCATCTCCTCATCGAACGTATCGAGCCCCTTGAATTGCTCGTTGAACTCCCGGATGCTGCCCTTCATTGATTGCACCGCATACTTCACGCTCACGCGCGACGTTTTGAAAATTTGCAGCCAGTTGTTGCGGTCCGCCGGGACGCAGGCTTGGTTCACATTGGTATCCGGTACAGTTGTCTCCAGTCGCCCTTGAACGGTCAAGACATTGCTGCCCGGCACGAGCAGCGAGACGGGGACGCTCACCGTGATCTGCTCCCGCTCGGCAGGGCTGATGACCGGACGAAAGGAATGGAACGGCGTCCCATTCAAGAGCAAGGTCACCCCGGATCTCTCGCTCTGCGTCAAGGGCGACGCCTTATACTCGAGGCGAACCTCGACGGACTCTACCGTCCAATAGTTCTCGATCCGGAAAAAGTGCTGGGTAGAGGTGATCCCTCCGGACAAGGACGTATCCGTCCAAAAGGTCGCATTCGTCTTGGCAGCGGCCGGATCGAGCGCGGCGGCAGCGGGGAGATGGGGCTGGAGGAGCAGAGCCATCACCAGGATGCCTAAAAGGAAACCCTTTTTTGTATGTTGGCTCATGGTCCTCACCTCCTTTTAGTACCGTTCGGTTTTGTACCACTCGGTCTCCCGCTTGAACGCGAGATCCTTCAGATACGCATAAAGCCCGTTCGCCGCCACCACCAGCCACAGTTGGCAATACGACACGTACATCAGCATAATGACCCAGACGTTCGACAAGCGCATTTCTCCCTTTTCCGTGACCACCGTGATGAACGTGCCCAGGACGAACAGCAGGAACGCTAGCATCCATAGGAACGAGCTGAAGCCGGCCAGGGTCGTCATAACGAAGCCCAGGGCGTTCAACACGAGCAGCAAGTCGGACACAACCAGAGAGGTGACGAGCAGAAAATAGATGGACAGAAAATAAATAATATCGAAGCGAACGGAGCCGGCCGACCGGTCGAAGAGCAGGGGCAAATTTTTGATGATCACATAAATGTTGCCCTTCGCCCAACGGGTACGCTGCTTGAACCAAACCTTTACGGTCTGCGGTTCTTGCTCCCACGTCACCGCTTTAGGCTGGAATTTGATCCGGAAGCCCATCCGATAAATGCGGAAGCTGATCTCCGTGTCCTCCGCGACTGCCCTCACATCCCAGCCCCCGATCCGCTCGACGATCTCGCGCCGCATGATATAGTTGGTGCCCGGGATCGTGCACAGCCGGAACAGCTTCCACCGCCCCGCCTGCGCCATCCACTGGAACGACAGCGTCTCGATGTTGATGAACCGGGTCAAGAGGCCCGCGTCCCGATTGCGGGTGCGGAACTTGCCGATAACCGCTCCGAGGGACGGGTCGTTCGTCAGCTCTGACACGAGGTACAAGAGCGCCTTCTTCTCCGGCGTATTGTCCGCATCATAGATGGCGATCAGCTCGCCGCGCGCTTGCCGGAAGCCGACGTTCAAGGCGTTCGACTTGCCCTTGCCTCCCGTCTCGGCATCCGTATGAAGGAAGATCAGATTGCGGCCCGGGTGCTTCTCCTGCAATGCGCTCAGCAGGTCGCGGCTATTGTCTGACGAATGATCGTTGATGACGACGATCTCATAGCGGTCCCGCGGATATTCCAGCGCCAGCAGGGCTTGGACTGTCTGGACAATCACCTTGCCCTCATTGTGCGCCGGCACCAGGATCGAGACGAAGGGGACTTCCCCTTGGAGCTGAGGGGGAGCCTCGTTCTCAATCTGCATGTAGTACAGGAATCCGGCCACGATTAGCACTACATTCACGAGGAGCAACGACCAGATGCAGATAACCGCGATGAGCATCAGAATGTCGGCGACGGTCATAATTCCATCCCCGAGCCCGTGCCGGTATATTTGCGCTTGTACATCCGGCGGCCTATGACGAACAACCCGGAGAATACGACCAGCGTCAACCCTATCAGGACGATGAAAATGCGGTTCTGCACCGTGAACAGAGCGTCCAAGCTCTTCTTGCCCGTCTGCACATACACATGCTCCGAGCTAATCTCCTGCATAGCACTGTTGACCGCGAGACCTCGTCCGTCGATCTCCAGCTGCCCGTGCTGCGCCAGCACGACGTGGGCGTCCGTCCGTACGGCATGCGGCGCATTTTTGTAGTCCGCGAACGGCGTCCACTCCGACAGCAGTCGATGGAGCGTGTCCTCCAGCCGCTTCTCGTCCTCGAGAAAATCGTACACGATGGCCGTATCCATCGGAGGCGGAGCGGCAGCTCCCGCTGGGGGAATCATCCTCCGGAACTCCTCCGCCTTCAAGGTGTAGACCGTGGATGAGAGTGCGACCGAGGTATTCGTCTTCTCCCGGTACACCGCCCGTTCATTAGGGAACAGGACGATTGAATCGAAAAAGGCAAGCCCCCTCGACATATAGTGGCGATCGTAGGTCCAATACATCTCGGCCCCGATCCCGAGCGGCGCGATTCCGTATTCGGCCATCGCATCCAGGAAGGCGCCCATCTGCGCCTTCAGCGTCGTCACGTCCTGACTGAGGGTGGACGTGACTATCGGCGTGCTCACGACGAGACTTCCGTTGCGGGCTTGCACGTGCTTGAGCGTCTCCATGTACCGCTTCATGGCCGGATAGTCGGCGTTGCTCAAGACGGGACGGACGCTCGCGATGAACGGAATGCCCGCTTCATACAGGCGATCGGCCATCCGATTCACCAGGTCCAGATTGGAGAACGGGTAGATGTCCCGGATCAGCGCATAATACTGGCCGGAGCCCGGCATCGCCAGCCAATCCCGGAGGAGGTAGCCGATCGCCAGCTCGCTCAAGCTGCCGCGCTCGAAATAGGGCACGTAGGCGTACCGTCCGTTCATGACTCCGTAGGGGAACGTCATCTGCCGCAAGTCCGACGTCATCGTGCCGTATCGGGTCCCTTCCGCCTGAGTGATATATGAGATTCCGTTCACCGGCATGGACGTCTCTGTGAAGGAACCGATCTGGAAGCGAACCGCATCCTTCCCGACGCGCGTCTCTTCCAGCGCCAAACCCTCGCTAACCTGATCCGGAAGCCTCGTGCCGATATGCAAGTATCGGCCTTCGTAAGTTTCGAAGTCTTGCTTATAACGCTCCGGCAGCTCCAGGTAATCGTCCGCATTGCGAACGACGATCACATGATTATAGTGCGCTAGAGTGCCCGGCTCATACGTGTCGAAGCTCTCGAGCGTCACCTCGGTCCCGAATGAAGCGAGCACGCGCTGCAGCGCTTCTACGTTCCCTTCCTTCGACGTTCCGATCGCCATACTGTCCGTGAGCAGCAGCACCGGGCGTGCCTCGGCCTGAACGGCGGCGCTCGGATGGGCGAGCGGGATTCCCAGCAGCAGCAAGGTGATTAGGGCCATGGTGCAGATTCGTCTATGCATGCAGCGTTCGTTCTCCCTGTGTCATTCTAGTTGTCGATGGCTTGCCCTGGACTCGTTCTGTGCCGGCCCACCCCAATTGGCGTCCGATCAGGTCGGCCAGGGTAATGAATGTAATCAAGTCGAAGACGATGGTGAAGAGGAACTCGTGTTTGGCCAAATCCGCATCCCCTGCGCCAACAATGGAGACGACGATGCCGGACAAGCCGATGAGCATCATCGTCAAGAGGAGCGGCAGGCGGACGAGCTCCCGCATATCGCGCCGGGACCAGCCTGCGAGGAAGGACCGCGCGTACAGCCCCAGCACCAGCAAGCCCCACAGGACGATGAAGCCGAACGTCCTGGGGGCGAGCGACTCCTTCAGCATGCTGTACCCGGAGAAGAACGTTGTCTGGGCCCCGAACGGTTTCCCCGCCGACAGCTCATAATTGCCCATCGCCGAAGGCCGGATCGTGAATCCATGCTGCGCGGCGAGATCCAGCATCTGCTTCGCTTGGTCGGGATGAGTGAGGTAGTAGGCCAGGATGGACCCGAAGCCGTAGCGGCTGTAGAACTGACTCTCCAGCAGCTCGGAATCGACGTCCACCGTCGTATACGGCGAGTAATAGAGGCTCTGATTCAGAATCGCGAATTGCGGATTAATCCCGAACGATTTGAGGGTCGCTTCCGGATCGGCGGCATGCAACAGGACCCCTCGGGTCATCGCATGGTATTTGTTGATATTCACGAATTGCTGCGGAATCAACACATACGAGCCGATGCTCGCCGCGAGCAGCGTCAGGCTGAGCACCCCGGCCACAACCCGGAACAACCGCTCTTTCCGAATGAAGAGGAGTAGAACGGCCAGCATCGCCACCAGTACGCCTACCGGCGCATTTTGCTGCTTGCTCGTCGTCAAGAGCAAGGCGCTGATGCCGAAGATCCCCAAATTCACGTAATCGTTGAACTTCCGATGATAGAGCAGCAGTCCGGATGCGAACAGGAGCATGACCATAATTAGCACCACGCTCTCACCGTAGAACGAGTTGAAATAAGCGGTATATGCCGTATCGCCGAAGACGAACACGGCCAGGGCAGCAACAAGATAGCCTTTGGTTCGCGGCATTTTCCATGTGACGCTCTTCACAAGCATGAATACGGCTCCCGTATACAGCACCGTATAGAGGGCCGCCTGATACCGAATATCGAATTGGTGCGGATGATACAGCAGCTGATTCAGGACAATCGCGGCTCGAATGAATAAGGACTGTGAGGAGAACACGGCGCTTCCGCTCTCATTGTGATACTGGAATATCCCGTACTCTCTCACGAAATAGCCCAAGTAGCGGCTGTCGTAATCAGGCAAATCATAGAAAAGGCCGTTGCCGTACGCGACCCGAAAAAAATCTCCGTTATCCGCCATTCCGATATAGGGGGGGACGAACAACGCGATGCAAGTGATGAGGAAGACGGCTGCGGCGGCCGCTTCGGCCGGCGCAGGCAATCGCAGCTTCGTCAGCAGGATGTAGAACCAGGTGTGGTGCGATTTGTAGCGGGAAGCACGTGTGTGGCGCATGCTGTTCCTCCTTCTTCCCGTCAATCAGTATTCAAAAGCGAGCAACGCCGTCAAATTGTCGAAGGAGTACGCCTGTCCCGACCGCGCATCGGCGAATCCCCCGTACAGCGGGCTGTTCTTGTCCATGATTTGAAATTCATTCATCCGGCGAATGCTCGACTCGTAGAGATCGGCATCGTGAGCTACGGAGCCGATCATCGCCGCAATCGCGTAGATGGCGGTCGAGCGCACCGTGCTCGCAGGCCGGCCCTCCCTCGTGTACTGCCCATAGAGGGTGCCGGCCGCTACATGCTCCTTCACGTAACGAATGCTCGCCGACTCGTGCTGCCCGACTTCCACTAGCGCAAGGATCGTCAGCAGCGACTCTACCGTCTGGATGGTATCGGAACGGTAGGTCTTCGACTCATAGTCGTACCGGCTCTCGAAGAACGGAAACGTATCGGAAATGTACCCATCCCGGGCGATCCGGAGCATATTCGCGGTCAAAGTGTCCCTCTTCGCCGTGGCGAGGGGGAGCAGCTGCAGCGTCCTCAGATCGATGTAGGCTAATGTTATAAATGAGTTCGTCCGCTTGACCGACTCGTCATAGAAATCATACATATACCCATCCAGGATATTGTTCCGAATGAACCGGTCGCCGTATGCATTCGCCTCCTCCATATAAGGGCCGGAGGGGAAGGCCTCTGCCGCTTCATGGAGCGACCGGATGATCCGCAGATCGTCTACGGCCGCATTCAGCGGATACCGCTTGTTGTGCAGCGGGCTATACCGATAGCTGAGGCCGGAGCCGAGCTCGAAGGTCCGCTTGGCGAGCGTCCACTCGGCGTCATAACGGTCCCTCTGCCCGGACCGGGCATAATAGCGCAGCAGGAGGCCCGCCGATTCGCTCAGCACCTCGTGGCCGGAAGCGGCCTCCCGGGTTTGATCGGTCTCCTGCAAATTCGTATAGACTCCGTACATACCCGTCAACCGGTTGCGAATAAAGGATTCGAGCGCTTCCCGGTGAGGTTCGGTCTGTAAACGCTCCCCATACGAAGCGTGCAAAAGCGAGGCTTGTTCCGGTTCGACCGGCAAGCCAACTTCTATTCGAAGCTTTACTCCCGCCGCGAGAGCGAGCAAGAGCAAGGCCGCACATATCCCGATCCCAACTCGTTTCCTCATCCTCCGCAACTCCTGTCCAAAAAGCTATTATAGCAGAAGCTCCGGAACGATTTCCCGAACCAAATAAACCCTGCGAATCCTATTCGCAGGGTTTATCACTTTATAGCATGAGGATTAGTTGTTCAAGAAGTCGTCGAGGATGTCAGCCTGGAACATCGCTCTTTCATTTTCGATTTCCACTTTGCTGCCCAGGTCAGTCGGTTTGCCGTTAATCAGCGCCGAAGAGTCGCCGATCTTCACATACAACGTTTTGCCGTTCAGTTTGATTGTGATGCTGCGCTCGTTATCGTTCCACTCGACTTTCGCTCCGACCGCTTCGGCAATGTCACGCAGGATCACTTTGCCCTTCTTGATCTCTTTGATATGAGCCAGGGAAGGAAGTCCGCTGAGATACCCGACCGATCCCGCACGCTTGTTATCCCAATATTGGTTGATGAAAGGCTCGACTTGGGCTTTCAAAGCTTCCGGCAAAATCATTTCGTCGCCCGGGTGCTGGAGATTGCTCATGATGTAGCCGAATCCGTTCAAATCATCCACCACTTGCAAGCCGGTAGCCTCCGCGCCGGCCGGTACGGACATGATCCGCGACAATTGCTGTGTATCGACATTGTAAGCCCAGAGGAAGTTGTTCGCGTGCATTCCGCTGTCTTCGCCGATGAACAGTGTTCTCAAGCTTTCGGAGAACGACAGGTTGTCCGGGTTCGCCACCTTGTTCACGGCCGCCGTGTTGCCTTTCTCGTCGGCCTTCGCCAAATCTTCCCCGATGACCAAGCCCTTCATCGCTGCGGGGACATATTCACTGTTAATCGCGCTATTCGCGGAATCCGTCTGTTTGCCCTGAAGCGCAATCTCATAGGTGACACCGGACTTGAGCTTGTTCAATTGAATATGGTCCGTAGGCTCCTCGTCTTTGGCATCCTTCTCCATCGCCTTCTCTACCGAAGACATGGCGACATACATTTTCTTATCCTTTTCGTTGACCGTAACGCCTTCCATCTTGTTAAATTCCGCAGTTGCGCCCAAAATCGCTCCGTAACGGCGGGATTCCAAGAAAGCCGCCGCCTTCTCCATCCCCGGCTTCACTTTCAGCCATTCGATTTTGCCGGACGGGTACGTTTTGACTTTGGTGAATCCCGCGGTGTCTTGATCTGCGGTCTCGAAAATGTCGCTGAATTTGATCGCTTGGTCGATATAGGCTTTCACTTCGCTGTCCGTCGCATGGCCGAGCGGAATCCACTGCAAGTTAGCGGATCCGCCGTCCTTGGCGCTCGTCTGAATCCACTTGGCCGCATAGAGTGTCCCGGCAGACAGATCTTCCGCTTTATCCGCCACATACATGAACATCATCGTATTCGCGCCGTCGTCCCCGAACAGGACCGTTTTGCGGTCCGGAGCCACTTTGCCCAATTCGTGGGAGAATCGGCCCAAGCTGTAGTGTTTGACTACGGTGGTAGTGTTGTCCGCGTTGACCGTTACTTCGGGAATATAGCCGTACGCGTAAGGATTACCCGCCTTCGTGTCATCCTGGAAATAGTTTTGCGTGAAGGAGGCTACATAAGTCTGAGTCGGATCTTTCTCGAACGCTCGTGCGTCCGCTTCGTACTCTTCGCTGCTGAGATGCGTATTCCATGGAGTGAGCGAGCCGTTGCAAGGAATCCACAACCCGCCTACCGCCGAGAAGTCGACTTTCTTCAAATCCGTTACTTTCAGCTCGCCGGTCTTCTTGTTCTGGTCCAGGGTGGTCAGGGAGATCGACGCCGGGATGATCCCATAAGCCGATTTACCCGCATTGTTCGATGTGATGTACTCATAGTGCGTCAAGAGCGAAAGCGCGTTGCCGCCCAATGGGCCGGACTTCATCCCCTTGACGCTCATCAGGCTGTTGGCGTCGGGAGCGTCGGAGACGAACGGAACGGGCTTGTCCGGCACGCTGGTGTCCATAATCGGATTGCCATTCACATCGATGGCCAATCCGGACGGAGTTCCGTTCACCTGGTCGGTGGATTTGAACAGCGTTTTATAAGTGAGCGGATAAGATTGCACGTTTCCGTCCTGGAAGGTTACTTTGAGCGAAGCGGCCGAATAAGCCTTGGCCATGTCTTCGGGTGTGGCAGGGGCTTCCATCCCTACGAATTCCACCGATTTAATTTTCTTGTCGGCTTCTGCATATGCGGACACCGGCAATACGGCAGGGGCTAATACGGCGATCCCCAAGAGCGGCGCTAACCATTTCTTTGCTTTTTTCTTGCTCATGAACATTCAGCCCTCTCTCTAAGAAGTATTTACCCCCTAACTGTACGCCTGTTTTGTTAACGGAAAGCCCGGATCATGTAATGGTTTTGAAAAGATCGGTGAAAGTTGTTGAAAATGCCAAAAAACGCACCCTGGCGGCTGCTGGATTTCTCCATGCAAGCAGGCTGCGTTGATTAGGACAGAGGCCGGTTCGCTCGGCCGACGGATTAATTCGCCATCTTCGACACGGCTTCCTGAATCCGGTCTTTTTGAAACGGCTTGACTACAAAATCTCTCGCTCCGCAGCTGATGGCGTCCAGCACCATATCCCGTTGTCCCATCGCCGAGCACATGATGACCTTGGCCTTCGGATCGAGGCGGCGGATCTCCCGGAGCGCCTCCACCCCATCCATCTCGGGCATCGTAATGTCCATCGTGACGATATCGGGCCGTCGCTTCGTATACTCGTCCACGGCTTCCTTTCCATTCTTGGCCTCCGCTATGACCTCATAGCCCAGCTCTTCGAGAATCGTCCGCATCATAATGCGCATAAATGCTGTGTCGTCCACTACCATGACTCTCATTGGTTCAGCGCCTCGCTCTCTGTTGTGCTACTTCTTTCATTGTAGCAGGCGATCCTGAACAAAATCTGAACAAGCGGTTACGGGGTAGAATTTGTCGGTTTATGGCCCCCCGTTAATCTAGCGCCTAGCCAATACACCCCGTAGCTTTGCAAAATAAACAAGCCGGGCATCATGTCCATCCGGTAGCGGGTCTGGATCTCGATCGCAATATGGATCGCGGCGTAGCCGAGCAGCAGGATCAGGAGCAGGGGGAACAGGGACTCATCCTCCGGATCGCGCCGCCTCGCGAACAGCCGAGCCGCCATCGCGATGAAGCCGAAGCCGGCGGCGAGCAGGTATCCGACGCGCTCGCCCTGGATAGCGAGCCGCTGCAGCCGGGGGCGGTCCTGCTGCCACAGGCTCCACATGAACGCCGAGTCCTCGGCGCCCCACATGACCTCGAGCTTGCGCAGCAGTAGACGGGCAAGGGCGGGCTTGTCCTCGAGCCGCTCCAGGAAGAGGCGGCGCTCCGCCTCGTCGCGCGCCTCGCCGAGCGGATACTGCAGGACGTAGTCCGTATCCGCCTGCGACCAGCCGCCCGTCGTCTCCGGGTTGACCCCCACCATGAACTTCCAATACGGCTCCGGATTGGACAGCGGATACGGCGTCACCCCCGTCGCCTGCAGCGCCCAGCTCGTGCTCTGTAGAAGAGCGAAGTAGACCGCGACAACTCCGACCGCGGCGGCGAGGCGACGCCATACCGGACCGGCGTCGGCCCGTCGGGCCCACAGCCCGTACAGCACGACGAAGGCCAAGTACCCGGCCACGAACACGCTCCCGAGCGGGCGCATCAGGTTCCCGAGCGCGAAGCAGCCGCCGATCAGCGCCCACCGATAGGCGCTCGGCCGGTTATGCTCCACCACGCACAAGTACGCGCCGAGGAAAAAGAAGAATGTCGAGATATGCTGATTCGTCAACACCGAACACATCATGATCTGCGGCACATAGAGGGCGAACGACAAGCCCGCCGCGCGGCCGCACCACTCCCCGAACACCTTGGCCGCAATGGCGTAGACCAACAGGACAATGCCGGTGTTGAAGATTACATTGAACAGCTTGAGCACGAGGAGATGATCCCCGAACAGGCGGAGCACGAAGCCTTCATAAAGCGTGAAGCCCAGCTGATACACCCAACGGGTGAAATAATCGGACGTGCCGAACGAGAAGTCGCCCCGCGCCGCCTGCCGAGCGGCCGTATACATATCGAGAAAGTCCGAGACCGGCTGCGTATCGACGTAGGCGATCCACCATAGCCGCACGCCCGCCGCGAGCACGACGAGCACCGCCACCGCCTGAACCCGCGAGAGATAGCGGTTGACGGCGAAGCCGAGCAGGAGCAGGACCGCCGCCGCAAGCAGCAGCAAACCGGCCGTTGCTCCAGGCGAGCCTGTCCACTGGGCGGTCGTGTTCCTCCAAGCCTGGATCGCCGTCCAGGCGAAGAAGGCCGCCCCTAGCGCGAGCAGGACGCGGGTCACACCGGTTGTGAGCTTGCCTTGCACTTCACGATCGCCTCCTAGTCCTGCACTAGCGGAAGCACGACGGTGAATTGCGCTCCCTGCCCGGGCGTGCTGTCTACGCAGACCGAGCCCTTGTGCATCTGCACGATTTTCTTGACGATGGACAAGCCGAGCCCGCTGCCGCTAGATCCGGACCGGTTCCGCGACTTGTCGGCCTTGTAGAACCGCTCGAAGATGTGTGCCTGATCCTCGTCGGCGATGCCAGGCCCCGTATCCCAGATGCGTACGACCGCCTCGAAGCCGCGCTTCGTCAGCGCGATGCCGATCGTCCCGCCGACGGGCGTGAACTTGATGCTGTTGTTGATCAGATTGATCCACACTTGGCTGAGCAGCTCCTCGTCCGCGATGAGGTCGATCTCCTCCAGGGAGACATCCATCTCGATCGACTTCTCGACCCACTGCGGCTCGCAGGCGAGCACGATGTTGCGAATTTGCTTGTGCAGGCGGAACCGCTTCGCTTCGAACGGATGGTGCTGCGACTCGAGCGACGTCAGCTTGAGCAGGTTGTCGCTCAGCTTCGACAGCCGCCGGCTCTCCGTCTCAATAATGCTCAGGTACCGCTTGCGCTCCTCGAGCTGCAGCTGATCGTTATGCAGCGCGCGCGTGAATCCGCTGATCGACGTGAGCGGAGACTGGATCTCGTGCGAGACGTTGGAGATGAACTCCTGCCGCATCCGCTCCATCTCGTTCAGTCCGATCGCCATGTCGTTCAGGCTCTCGACGATCGGGCCGAACGGGCCGTTTGTATGCGGCTTTGCATCCAGATTCACATTGAAGTCGCCCTTTGCCATCCGTCGCATCGCCTCGACGATCGGCTGGAGCGGACTCATCGACCGCCGATGCCGCCTGACACCCCACATGCCGAAGAGGATCATCATGACGAACGACAGCAGGATCGTAAAAAGCTGCTTGCCGTAGTCGTGGAACAAGCTCGGGGTCACGGTTTGGATGAACAGCGCCTGCCGTTCCCCCGCTACCTCGATCGGCTGCCCGGTCGTAGCGACGCCGGAGCGGAACGGATTGTGCCGCGGCAGCTTACGCACCGTCCCGCCGGCGAGCACCTCCTGCACATCGGCCGCCGACACGGTGTCCGCCTCGAAGCCCGGCTCCGGGCCGAACGCCCGCCGGTTCCCGCTCGCGTCGACAAGCAGGAGGCGGTCATCCCGCAAGCTCGCGAGCTGCCTTACCGTCTCCTCCAGATCCCCGTTACGTTCCGCGGCATACAAGGCCGCGATCGTGCTGCCGCGCGCCAACATTTCCTCCCAATGCTTCGGCTTCGCCCCATAATCGTAGAGGAACGAGATCAATAAGAACGCCAACGACCAGCAGATCGAGAGCGTCGTAATGATCTGCAGGAGCCGCAGCACAAACGGCCACTTCTTCACCATACTCATCCCTGCACCTCTAACCGATACCCGAGCCCGCGAATCGTGCTGATCCGGAAGGAGCAGCGTTCCTCCGGGAACCGCTCGCGCAGCCGGTTAATATGCACGTCGACCGTTCGTTCGTTGCCTTCGAAGTCGTAGCCCCAGATCTGCTCGATCAGCTGTTCCCGGGAGAATGTCTTGCCCGGATAGCTGGCCAGCTTGAACAGCAGCTCGAACTCCTTCAGCGGCAGCGTCATGTTCTTCCCGTCCAGCGACACCTCGTATGTCTTGCGGTTCAGCTCGAGCATCCCCGCCTGGACGGTCTGGGACGTGGCGATCCGGTACCGCTTCAACAGCGCCTTCACCCGGACGACGAGCTCCAACGGCTCGAACGGCTTGACGAGATAATCGTCGGCGCCGAGCTCGAAGCCCCGTATTTTGTTCGAGGTCTCCCCGACCGCCGTTAGCATGAGCACGGGGAAGTCATAATGCTCCCGAAGCTCGCGCGCGAGCTGCCAGCCATCCATATTCGGCATCATTATATCCAGAATGACCAGATCCGGCGCGGCCGACTCGAGCACCTCGAGCGCTTCCACTCCGTCGCCCGCCTCCAGCACCTCGAAGCCTTCCTTGCTCAGGAACACCCGCACGAGCTCGCGAATATGCGGATCGTCATCCACCAACAGCAGCTTCGTCATACGCTTAACGTGTCCATCCTTCCTTGTACCCCTGATGGTGCTATTATCTCATACTGTCCTTCCGGAAGCACCTGCCACACCTTCGATTCTCCTGTCGAATGGTGGAGAACCGGAGCAGGAAATCGGCCCTCGATGCGGAATACATAGGATAGATTTTCCCATATTTCACATTCGGGGAGAGAGGATGAGATTGATGAAGGACAAGCTGAAGGGTTTGGTCGTGGGCCTGGCGCTCGGCACGATGATGACCGGGTCGCTTACATATGCGGCGACTAGCACGGATATCGGGGTGTATTTTCGCGAGCTCAAATTCGTGTTCGACGGCATGGAGAAGGCTCCGCCGGAAGGGCAGCAAGGCTTTATCTACAACGACACGACGTATGTGCCGCTGCGCTTCGTCTCGGAATCGCTGGGCAAGGATGTCAACTTCGACAACGACACGGGGACGATCTGGATCGGCAAAAATTACGGCGGCGAAGCTGCGGCAGCCGTAGCTACATACCAAGGCGGACAAGTGTCCAAGGTCGAGCTCGACACGTTCATCTCCGCCACGGCGTTCTATAACCCGCAAGCGGGCGGCTCCTCCGCCAACCCGGCGTATCGCCAGTCGATGCTGCAGCAGTTGATCGCCTTCAAGCTGCTCGCCGCCCGTGCGAGCGATACGACTCAAGCGTCGGCAACCACCGCCGCGGATTTGGAATATGCCGGCATCGTACAGTACTTCGGCTCCGAGGCGGGGCTTGAGACGAACCTGAAACCGCTCCAATTGACGCTTTCTGAGATCAAGCAGTACATCTCGCAGCGCAACCTGGTTACACAAGTGCTGCTCACCATGGTCGACGACGCTTCGGTGCAAGCCGAGTACGACCGGCAGAAGAAAGCCGATTCGGCCGCCTTCGTCACCGCCACCGTCCGCCACATCCTGATCGGGCTCACCGATCCGAACACCGGCACCGCGCTGCGTACGGACGCGGAAGCATTGGCCCGCGCCAAAGAAGTGAAGGACAAGCTCGCCAAAGGAGGCGACTTCGCCGAGCTCGCCAAGACATACTCCGACGACGCCGGCTCCAAGAACAACGGCGGCCGTTATACGGACGCGGACATCAGCGGCTTCGTCGAGGCGTTCAAGAAAGCGTCCGCCGAGCAGCCGCTTCACCAGGTAGGCGATCCGGTCAAGACCGAGTATGGCTACCATCTGGTCGAGGTCGAGTCGCGGAAGACGAAATCGCTCGATGAGGTGAAGGATCAGCTGAAATCCCAGCTGATCGGGCCGGTCTTCCAAAAGTTCCTGACCCAAGAAGTGCCGGGTCTGATCCTCTCGAATTCGCTCGCCGGGCCGCAAAAGTAATCGGTTGACCCTACGGGTGGACCCCCTCCTACCATCGCGGCTGGAGGGGGTCCTTTTTTGCGTGTTGGGCGGTTCAAATCTAGACTCCTGTCACGGTTTCCCCTCTCCCGCATATCATGAAGGCATATCGATACCTTGATGATTGGAGTGTACCGCTTGACAATGATGAATCCCTATGAATTTTATAAGAGACCGGATCTGCAGTATTTCTTCGATTTGAGCAACAATCGGATTGCTACCCGTAACGCCGACAACTATATCAATCAATTGGGACGGGATAATCTCAATACGCTGGGCAATGTGTCTATGCTCGACATATACCTGAGCCAGGGGCGTGTCGTGGAGCCGCACTATCATCAGAACGCGGCCGAGCTGGTCTACTGCATCTCCGGATCGGCGAGGGTGTCTCTGATCAATCCGTTCACCAATCAAATCTCGAATATTGAGATTAAGCCTGGACAAGTGGCGAATATTCCGCAAGGCTGGTGGCATTGGGAAATCGCTCTGGAGGATAAGACCCACTTGCTCGCCATCTTCGACGCGCCGTATCCCAATTATATATTCGGCTCCGATATTCTGACCAAGACGCCGACTGAAGTGTTCGCTCATACGTATTGCCTGGATCCCGAGCTCTGGAAGAAAACCATTGAACCGCTTCACAACGAAACGATCATCATCGGGCCTACCGATGAATGCGTGATCCAAGCGCACCAGAAGCAAATGCAACAACAGCAACAACAACAGCAGCAACAGCAACAACAACAGGAGCAACAGCAACAACAACAGGAGCAACAGCAACAACAACAGGAGCAACAGCAACAGCAGGAGCAACGACAGGAGCAACAGCGCCAGCTGCAGCAAGAGCAGCTGCTCTACCAGCAGTATCAGCCGTATCCGCAATACCAGCCGTACCAACTGCATGCGGATCCGTATACCTCGGCCCGGCAACCCCAAGCCGCGCCTGCCTATTCCTATTTCCCGCAGCACCATTACCGCTGATTGAATACGCATCCCAGGCCGACGCACAGCCTGGGATGCGTTATGAGCGGCCTATCCAAGACTACCAACGCTTTATCCGATCGTCTTGATATAAGTCATTACGTGTTCGGCACACTGCTGAGGGTCCATCTCGTATGTACTCACCTGATAGTCGTATTCGACACTTTCATGGACGATCTCGTATTGCGATTTTGCCAATCCGATCTTCCGGTCCCCGCGTTCCTTCTCCCGCCTCTCCAGCTCGTGCAGCGGACAATAGACCCCCACCCAGATGACCGGGTATCCTTCCAGTATTCGTTTGCATTCTTCCTGTAGAGCTTTGCTGAACAGCACATGATCCACGATGACCTGGTGCCCCATGGCCGAAAGCGCTTTAATCGTCGTGTGCAGTAAAGTGATCTGCGGCGCGGCAACGATGCCTAGACCGATATTAATCGTTTCAGCCGACGTATTCTCCAAGAACGGAAACATACGCAAGTAGGCTTGCTGGATTTGTTGCCTGAACTCGTCCAGAGACAAGTAGCAATAGGCGTCCCCTGCTTGGGCCATTAAGGCTTTCGCCAGACTTGTTTTCCCCGCACTCGAAGTCCCGTTCAATACAATGATTCTCCCCTTGGTTTGCATCACTCGGTCCCCCGTCTATGCACGATCGTCAGGCTCATTTCTTCATCTCCTGGTCCGATATTCCCCAGCTACCCACCCATGACAGGTCCCCTAATTATAACCCAGATGGAAAATTACGGATACAGGGAAAGCGCTCAGACCCAATAAAAAGACGCTCCCTTAGACAGGAGCGCTATAATAGCGGGAGGCTAGCAAAAAGTCGGATCATACGTCTACATTCGATCGGCCGGCGGTTTGTCGGCCCCGCTCAGGGAGGAGCAACGCGAGCAGCGGGCGGCTGTACGCCACCGAATAGTGGAGCGCCCCGACAAGCAACAACAACCCGCTGAGCGAGCCGAGCACGGACACCGGCACGACCCACCACTCGATTGGTTGGATAAAGAATGGAATCAACGACACCGCCAAAATCGGTGGGGCGTTCCAATGGAACTTGCGGATCATCCACGTGACCAGCAGGGTATTCAGCAGGAAGGCGGGTACTCCTGGATACATCGCGTTCAGCAACGAGCCTAAGCAGGAGGCGATCACGGCGCCGAGTGTTATGCGGGACAAGTCCCTTAGCTCGAACGCGCGGGTGACGAACAAGTACGAGAATGCGCCTAACGTGGGATAGAACACCGTCTTCAAGGACGGGATATGTAAGGAGATCCAATATAGGATCATGAGGTACAAACAAATGGTGACGGTCTTGAAGTTCACGTTTCGAAAAGCCTCCAACGGGTGTCAGGTCTGAGCACAGCTTTTGTTAGTGTACTATGCGGGGACGGAGCGGTCAACGGTCATGTTTGGGAAAGGCGTGACAATAAGGCGCTGGAGTAGTGTGCGGCGGGGGCGATTCAGATGGTTGATTCCTTGTTACTTGGCAAGGGCGCGTTCAGTTGGGGGAAAAAGCCGGAAATTTCGTGTTACTGGGCGGGGCGCGTTCAGTCGGGGGGGAATAAGCAGGATTTTCCGTGTTACTGGGCGGGGTGGCGGTCATTTGGTGGGAATAAGCCGGAAATTCCTTGTTACTTGGCGAGGGCGCGTTCAGATGGCGCGAATAAGCCGGAAATTCCTTGTTACTTGGCGAGGGCGCGTTCAGTTGGAGGGAATTAGATGATAGGTCAGCTTTACTCGACGGGGATGGGAGCTGGACAAGAGGGAAATCCTCCCTCTCCTTATGCGATATATGGCGAATTTCAAAGTAAAAGAGGGAAAACCTCCCTCTCATTTGACCGAAACGGGCCAAATCGGGCCGATTTCGGAGAAAATGAGGGAGGTTTTCCCTTTCGTATGCGGGAAGCCGACTGAATCGGCTCAAAGAGAGGGAGGAATTCCCTCTGTTGTGCGGTGTGGCGGGAGGACTGCCGTTGCTAGCGCGCTACTCGGCCACGCCGGTCGCTTCGCTTGGCTGGCCGAGCACCGCGCCTTGCGCGGTCAGCGCCGCCTGCACGCGGCGGACGTCGAGCTCGCGCGGCAGCACGCCCTCCTGCGCGCACAACGCCGCCGCCGTACCCGCCGCCTGCCCGATCGCCATGGCGATCGGCTGCACGCGGATGGCGGAGTGCGCCTCGTGCGTGGCCGAGATCGGGCGCCCGCCGATCAGCAGGTTCTCGATCTTCCGCGGCACGAGCGTCCGGTACGGAATATCGTACCACTCGCCAGGCGGCAGCGACTGAATAATGGTGCCGGTGCCGGCCGGGTTGTGAATGTCGACGGGATACGCCCCGCGGGCGATGACGTCGTCGAACTTGCAGCAGGCGAGCAGCTCCTCCGCCGTGAGCACATAGTCGCCCATCACCCGGCGTGATTCGCGCACCCCGATCTGCGGCGCCGTCGTCTGCAGGTAGGCGTCCTCGAACGCCGGCACATGCGTCTTCAGGAAGTGAACGAGCTGCTGCACTTGGCGCCGCCCCTCGATCTCGGCCTCCGTGAGCGCCCACGGGTCGGTCGCGTCCTTGAACAGCACGCGGGTCGTATTGAAGTGGATGACGCCCGGCTGATTCGCGTAGAACCACAGCACGTTCTCGCGCGGGCAGTCGATCTCGCCCCGAGCCTTCGCCTCCAAGTACAGATCGGTAATCTCCTGCCGTGTCAGCATCCGGTCCATGTCGACGCCCGCCATCCGGAAGTTCAGCGTCATCGGCTGGCTCAGGCTATCGACCGCCCTGCCCTTCTCGACGACCGCCCCCGCCAGGGCGGCCAGGTCGCCGTCGCCGGTGGCGTCAACGTAGATGCTCGCCCGCATGTCGACCAGGCCGGCTTTATTGGCGAGGCGCACCGCTTCGATGCGCTTGCCGGCCTCATCCATCCTCGCTTCGCCGAGGAAGGAATGGTACAGCAGCTGCACGCCCGCTTCCTGGCACAGCTCCTCGGCCGCCACCTTCAGCGCCTCCGGATCGAAGGCGGTCTTCTGCTTCGGATGCCCGTACATGCCCATTGCCGTCATCCGGTCGATCAGCTCCTGCAGCACCCCGAAGATCAACTGCACGTTGCCTCCGCCCGAGGACCAATAGCTCATCCACGGGTTCACCATCATGGCCGTGCCCGCGCCTCCTAGGAATCCGTACCGTTCCACCAGAAGCGTGCGGGCGCCTTCCCGCGCCGCCGCCACGGCGGCGGCGATCCCGGCAGGACCGCCCCCCGCGACTAGCACATCATACGTAGACTTGGATTGTGATTGGCTCATGCTCATGCTTCTCCACTCCTCTCTTCACCGGGCTAGGAACCCGGGCTAGGAGCCGGGCTGGAAGCCCGAGCCCCTGGCCCAGAGCCCGGCACCCGAGCCCGGCGTCCCATAACCGGTTTTATTTAACGAACCCTTGCTCCTTGATCTGCTTCGCACCAGCATCTACATAAGCTTTATACTTAAACGTCGTCTCCAGCGTCTTGAGGAAGTCCGCGTATTCCGCGATCGGCCGCTTGCCCGAGATGAACTTGATCATCTCTTCCTCCGCATACCGGTCCGCATCGGCCTTGTTGAAGTCCGAAGGCGGAATGACCGAGCTGTCGAAGGAGCGGATACGCGGCGTCTTGATCGCGAATTCCGTCGAAGCCGCCTGATTCGGGAACTTGATGGCGAGGTACTCTTTGTTCGGCCGGCCGGTAATCTGATACACGTTGAAGTAGTTGCCTTCCTTCGCCATCAGATCGGTCGGGACGACCTTGCCGTCCTTCATGTTGTAGTGCTTGCCCTCCAGGCCGTACATGACGAGCGTATTGCCTTCCTTGCCGGACACGTAATTGATCAGCTCGATCACCTTTTGCAGCTTCGCCTTGTCTTTCTCCAGCGCCTTCGGGATGACCCAGTAGCGGGAAGGACGATCGTAGTCGTACGATCCGTCGTACTGGCCGCCCGGCCCTTTGACAGGCACCATCTGTACCCATTGGGCGTTCGGGTTGATCGCTTTGTACTGCGCAACGAACTCATCCTTGTCGATTTCCGTCCAGCCCTTGAAGATAAGGCCCGCCTTGCCTTGGAAAGCCTTCTGCACCTCGAGATTCGCCTTGTTCGTCATAATCTCGGGGTCCACGACGCCGACGTCAATCAGAGACTTGATATACTTGAGCGCTTCCGGCATCGCGGGATCGTAGTAGGCGTTGATCACCTTGCCGTCCTTCTCGTAGAACGAGCCCGGGAGGCCGACGCCATGTGCGCCGAAGATGGTCGCGAACCCGTCCAGCTTCGCCCCGGTTATGCCGTACGTGTCTTTTTTGCCATTGCCGTCGGGATCTTGCTCGGTAAACGCCTTGGCCACCGCCATGAACTCATCGAGATTCGTAGGCGCCTTCAGGTTCAGCTTCGTCAGCCAGTCCTGGCGCACCCACATCGAGCTGAATGGGACGTCGCCGACCCGAGGAACCGCATAGATTTTGCCGTTAATCGTCACCTTTTTCATAATGTCCGGCGTCTGCCCGGTAACGAAGTCCTTGGCCGGCTTCAAATCTTTGTCGAAGTAGGGGGTCAAGTCGAGCAGCAGACCTTTGTCGGAAAATTCCTTCACATCGGCGAAATCGACCGAGAACAGATCCGGGTAATTGCCTCCGGACAGCCGGACCCGGATTTGGTTCTTGTAATCGTCGCCCGAGGCGATGGCCGTCAGCTGCAAGTCGATCCCCAGCTTCTTGTCGAGCGTCTTCTTGATGTCGTCGGCATCCGGCGCCGGCAGCCCGGACGCGGCCATCGCCATCTGGATTTTGACCGGCGCTGCCGGAGCGGACGTCCCGGCCGGGGTCGCCCCCGCATTGCCGCCCGTACCCGGCGTCGAGGAGGAATTGTTCGTGCTCGAGCCGCAGCCGGCCAACAACGTTCCGGTTAATACAGTGGCAAGACCAAGCGGCACCCATTTGCTCTTGTTCATCCCAATACCCCTTCCTTCTGATCGAAGCGTTTGTTTTGTATTGATGCCGGACTCGAAGTCCGGTCGATCAACCCACCAATCAACCAACCTGCAAACTGGGGCTACCCTTTGATCGAACCGAGCAGCATGCCCTTCGTAAAATGCTTTTGCAAAAACGGATACACAACCAGAATCGGTGCGCTGGCGAACACGACGGCGGCCATCTGCATCGTCACCGTCGGCACTTGGTCTTCCGCATTCTCGAGCGGCTGCTGGGACAGCATCAGGATTTCGCGGACGACGACCTGCAGCGGATACAGCGAGCGGTCGGTCATATACATGATGGCGCTGAAGAACGAATTCCAATGCCCGACGGCGTAGAACAGGCCGACCGTGATCATGACCGGCAGCGACAACGGCACCGCCAGCTGGAACAAGATCCGGAACTCCCGCGCCCCGTCGATGCGCGCCGATTCGAACAGTTCTTCGGGCAGCTGCTCGAAAAAGCTTTTCATAATCAGCACGTTGAAGCTGGACACGGCCGTCGGCAGGATGAGCGACCAGAGGCTGTCGATCAGCCCCGTAGCCTTGACGATCAAGTACGTCGGGATAATGCCCCCGCTGAACAGCAGCGTCAGCACGACCATCATCAGGAACATGTTGCGCCCGGGCAGTTGCTTGCGGCTCAGCGGATAGGCGAGCAGCGTCGTCAGCATGAGATTGATCAAGGTCCCGACGACAGTGATATAGATGGTCACGAGCAGTGACCTCGGGATGGCCGAATTGCCCATCAGCTTCTCGTATGCATTGAACGTCAGCTCTTTCGGGAAGAGCACGTACCCCCCATGCTTCAGCACGACCGCGAACGGAGTGAGCGATACGGCGAGCACGTACAGGAGCGGCACGACCGCTGCCAGGCCGACCAGCGTCAGCAGCACATAGACGGCGATCTGGAACCCTCTGTCCCCGATATTCCTCACCATATGCCTTCCCCCCATCGCTTGGACAACGTATTCGAGATGTAGACGAGGATGAGCCCGATAACCGACTTGAACAAGCCGACCGCCGACGCGAGGCTGTAGTTCCACTGCTCGAGCCCCGTCCGGAACACCCACGTGTCGAGAATATCCGCGACGGGATACACTTGCACGTTGTACAAAATGTAGATCTGCTCAAAGCCAGCATCCAGCATATGGCCGAGCCTTAGAATGAGCAGCAGGATAATCACGTGGCGGATGCCGGGCAGCGTAATGTGCCACACCATCTTCAGCCGGCTCGCTCCGTCCACCCGCCCCGCCTCATACAGCGTCGGATCGATGCCCGCGATTGCGGCCAGGTAGATGATCGCGCCCCAGCCGAGGTTCTGCCAAATCTCCGAGCCGACCAGCACGCTGCGGAACCATTCGGTAGAGGTCAGGAACGGGATCGAGTCCCCGCCCGCATCGACGATCCACCGGTTCAGGATCCCGGAGTCCTGGGACAGGAACATGATGAGGATCCCGTAGATGATCACCCAGGACAGAAAATGGGGCATGTAGCTCAGCGTCTGGACCAGCGACTTGAACCAGCGGACCTTCGTCTCATTGAGCAGGATGGCCAGGATGATCGGCGGCACCATGCCGAAGATGAGCTTGTAGATGCTGATCAGGAACGTGTTCGTGAGCAGCTGGGTAAAATACGGCGATTCGTAAAATTGCTGAAAGTATTTGTACCACGGATCGGCCCAGGAGCTGCCTAGAATACCCTCCATCATGTTGAAATCCTTGAAGGCGATTATAACTCCGTACATTGGAACGTACTTGTAGACCAAGTAGTACACCACACCGGGCAGCAGCATGAGGTAAAATTCCTTGAACGCCCAGATGTGCTTCATACGCTTCGGCATCGGCTCACATCCTTTCTCTGGCTGCATTAGCTGCTCTCGCTGCTCTCGCTGCGCGGGCGGCACTCGCCGCGATTAGCGGCCCCCGCGCCTCTCGCGCAGCAGCGCGTACAAGCTCGCGGCGAACTCGCCGCGCGTGACGGCGCGGTCCGCGCTCGCCGCGGGCACGCCGCCCGCGACCGGCGCCGCCGCGCGGTGGCCGCGCGCCGCGGCGAGCCAGCGCTGCGCCAGCACGAGCGGCAGCTCGGGCTGCGCCGCCCACCGCTCGCGCGGCGACGGCTCTTGCCGCGGCAGGCGCGGGCCCATGTCCGCGCCGGCGGGCAAGAGCTGCGCGGACGCGGGCAGCGCCGGCAGCGACCGGCCGCCCTCGAGCGCCCGCGCGAGGGCGACCCAGCGCGAGGCATCGGCGGCCGCGAGCGGCTCGTCCGGGCGGGCCGGGACGCCGGCGGGCAGCAGGCCTTTGGCGCGCAAGTACTGCACCGCCGCCGCCGCGTCGTGGCCCAGCTCCTCCGGCGCAAGCGGCGTCAGGAGCTGGCCGCTCGCGAGCAGCCGGTCCTGCAGCCGGTCGACGGAGACGTCGCGCACGGCGACGCCGGTCTCCAGGCTCAGGTCGGCGGCTACTCCGGCGGCGAACCCGAGCTGCATCCAGCACGGCTCCATCCGGATCGTGCCGAAGCCCATATGCGAGGCGGACACCGCCACCGGGACGAGCAGGCCGTCGACCGCCTGGGGGACGATGACGCCGTACGGGATCTGGTAGACCTCGGTGATCCACCCAAGCCCGAGGAAGCCCTCCAGCGCCTTGTTCCGCCCGGCAGGCTCCCGCTTGCGGGTGGCGTGCGAGTCGATCGGGTAGTGGCCGACCGCGATGCTGTCGAACTTCACCGGCGCGGCCTCGAGACCGGGCGCGAGGCGCGCGTCGTTCTCGGTGAAGACGTATTCGCCCCGGATGCGTCTCGCCTCCCGCACATAGATCTGCGGCGGGAAGTGGCCCGTCTCGCGGAACTCATCCGAGGCGTACCCCCACTCCCGCGCCTCGAGCTTGAACGGCTCCGGCAGCTCCTCGTCGTGCTGCAAGAACCACAGCAGCCCTTGGACGTACGTGCGGTGCCGGTCCACGATCGCCTCCCGCGTCTTCGCGTCCGCGGTCGGGTAGTCCAGGTTCTCCTCAGGATAGTCCGTCGAGCACATGCAGTAATGGTGGTTGTTGCAGTCCGTCTTGCCATTAGGCACAGGCAGCATGTTCATCACCCCGCGGATCGAGGTGACCCGGCCTTCCCGCACGTCCTCAAGCAGGCTGACGTACTTTGTCCGGTCATAGCCCTCAGGCTGATGGAACGGGATGCGATTGTCCGGCACCTTCGTGAGGCACAGCCGGAAGTTATACGCCTGGATCAGGTCGTCGCCCTCCCCGGTACTGCCGGGGAACACTTCCTTCGACGAGTCGAAGTTCATGTACAGCTTGCCGGCGTATTCCTCGTTCCATACGTCCCGCGATTCGCGGCCGAGATCGAAGGGCACGCCCGCCATGGCGGCGAGATCGCCTTCGTACGTGCCGTCAATGAACGTGTCCGCCTCTATTGTGATAGCGCTTTCTTTATTGACGTCGCGAACCGTCAGCCCAACCAGCTTGCCGTTCTCCACACGCACCGCCGTCAGCTCGCAGCCGCTTCTCACTTCGAGCCGTTCGGCTTCCGCGTCCAGCATGTCCTTCAGAATCCCGTACGCAACCGAAGGCTCGAACCAGAGTCCGTTGTTGCACGCCTTCACTTGTTCCGAATCCGGTCCGTAAGTCTGCGTGTAATGCTCCACCACCCGGGCGGCGAATTCACGAAAAATAGAGCCTGCCGAACCCAGCGAGATGATGTCGGTCCGGCCCAACCCCCCGGTCATCATCCCGCCGATATGCGAGGAAGGCTCCAGCAGCAGCGTACGCCGGCCGCACCGGGCGGCTGCGAGAGCAGCCCCGATCCCGCCAGGTGTCGCGCCGTATACAGCAACTTCGCATCGTATCTCTGTCATGCCCGATCCCTCGCTCCCTGTTCGATTTCGCTTGATGTCTTAACGATAGCATGGGGAAAAGTACGGGCAGAAGGAACATTTTTCAGCCGTTCATAGAACAAAATTCATTTCTTTCGATCCACACATTCGCGTTACGTCCGCTCCGCGCTCCTAAATTCGCTCGGCGTCTGTCCCGTCCACCGCTTGAAAATCTTGATGAAATAGTTGGCGTTCGGGAACCCGACCCGTTCTCCGATCTCCGTAGCGGGCAGCTCCGACTGCGCTAGCAGCTGCTTGGCATGGTCCACCCGCACCTGCTGAAGGTAATGGATGAGCGTGACGCCGGTCTTCTTCTTGAACAGCCCGCTGAAGTACGCCTCGTCCATCGCCACCATCGCGGCCACCGCCTTCAGCGTCACGTCCGAGCTGTAATGCCGGTGGATGTAGTCCAGCGCTTTGTCGATCTCCCGGTGCCCGGTCACGAGCTGCGCGGTCGCGCGGTCGCGGTCCGCGTAGCGCTCGGCGCTCGCCAGCAGCCGGTCGCGGAGCTCCGCGTGGCTCACGGCGTGGAGCAGCTCCTCCTCGGCCGTGGCGCTCCGCCCCGCGATCCGGGAGAGCAGCCGGTCGAGACGCACCGCCAGCTCCTTCACCGCTGCCATCGGCAGACAGCGCTCCCGGGCTTCCTTCCAGCCGGCGTCCAGCAGAAGCCGGAACTCGTCCAGGTTGCGCTGCTCGAAGCTGCGGATCCATTCCCGCTCCGTCTTCCACGTCAGCATCTCGGCTGCGGCCGGCCGCGGCCGGCCTTCAGCCGCCGCCCCCGCTCCGCCCCTTTCGCCGGGAGCTACAAGCATGAGCCCGGTGCGGCCCTCATACCAGGCGTGGTCCACGTGGCGCAGCACACGGCTCCAGGCCGCCGTCACCTCCTCGCCTCCCACCACGGCCGAGCACGCGGCGGGCCATGGGCAGGCCCCCTTCTCTACCGGCCAAGGCCGGACCGCTACGGGGTTCCAGACGAAGACGGTCGTCTGCCCGGAGTGCACGAACGTATGCGCGACCGAGCGGCTGCCCGACGTCACGAGGCCGAGCCGGTGGAAGTCGTCCAGCGTGAACGGGTCCGCCCCGTGCAGGAACGACCCGATCCAGACGGTGTCCGCCTTCCCTTCCGGCCGGTACCTCATCTGTTCCGCCGCGGTCCCTGCACCCGCACCTCCACCAGCACCCGTGCCTGCTCCGGCACCCGCTCCGGCACCGGCACCATGACGAGCCCCGCCCGTCTGGTGGATCGTCTGCCAAGCATCGCGGTACAACCGCTGATACGGATCGGCGACCGCCTGCGACCGGACGTTCAGGTTGCGGGCCAGCTCCCGCTTCACCTTGGCCAGCGTGTCGCCAAGCGACTGCTCGTTCATCGACAGCTTGAGCAAGTACGCCGATGCGCCGTAGTCAAGCGCCTGCCGGGCATACTCGAATTCGTTCATACACGTCAGCATGACGAACGACGCCTCGAGCCCCTCCTCCCGCGCCCGCTTCAGCAGCTCGATCCCGTCCATTCCCGGCATGACGATGTCCGACACGACGAGGTCCGGCGGATCGGCGCGCATCATCTCGAGCGCTTCCTGCCCGTCCGCGGCTTCGCGGGCGATCGTGAACCCCATGTCCTCCCAGCGGATCAGCTGCTTGAGCGACCGCCGGACGAACGCTTCATCCTCCACGAGCAATACGTTCCACATCGTCTGTCCCTCCTTCGGAATATGGAGCCGAGATAAGCAGCGGGAACACCAGCTGCACGCGGGTCCCCGTCGGCAGGGGCTCTATCTCAAGCCGTCCCTCTTTCTTGAAAAGGAGCTCCAGCCGCTCCCTGATGTTTTTCAGCCCGATACTCTTGCGCTTGCGGCCCGCGTTCGCCATCGTCTCCGTTTTCCAACCGCTTCCGTTGTCCTCCACCTCGAGGCGGCAGCGGCCCTGATCCGCGTAGGCGCGTATCCAGATAACGCCTTCCCGCTCCTTCAGCGACATGCCATGGAAGATCGCGTTCTCCACGAGCGGCTGGAGGCTCAGCTTCGGCACGAGCGCGTAGTCGATGCTCTCGTCGATCTCCCAGCGGATCTCGAAGCTCTTCTCATACCGGAAAGACAAGATGGACACATACGCCTCCGTAAGCTCCCGCTCCTGACGCAGGTGGATCAGATCCGCCTCCTCGTTCAGGCTCGTCTCGAGCAGCTTGCCCAGCGCCATGCAGATGTTAGCGGTTTCATGATCGCCTTTGCTCATCACATTCCATTTCACCACATTCAGCGTGTTCAGGAGAAAATGCGGATTCATCTGGGACAGCAGCATCTGGAACCGGACCGCCTCCTTCTGCCGTTCTTCCTCCTTCAGCCGGCGCATAAGCGCCTGCAGGTCGTGCACCATCTTGTTGAACGCCTTCGCGAGCGCGAGCACCTCACCCTTATACTTGTTCGTGGGCAGCAGCGTCAAAAAGACGTTGTCCGTAATCTCCGACATTTTCTTCTGGAGCAGCCGGAGCGGCCGGGTAATCTTGGAAAGGATGAAAAAGGTGATGACGACGAACACCAGCGTGAAGAGCAGGAACGTAGTGACCATTTGCTGCTTCATCTGATCGATATTGCCGAAGAACAGCTGGAGCGGGAACCGGCTGACGAGCGTCCATTGCATCGCGGGGAGCGGCATCCGGTTGTACAGGTAGTTGCCTTCGATCCGATGGGAAGGGCTCGACTGGCCGGACTCGGCCAGAACGAAGTCGGTCAGCGCCGATGTGGACGCGACGCCCGTCCCGCCTATGATGTCGTTGTTCTCGCCCAGCAGATAGAAATCCTGGGTGATGGGGAAGCTTCTCGCCATCGAAGAGAGCCAGGCCTGGAAGTCGATGCTGATGCGCAGCAGCCCGATGTCGCGGCCCTGCCCGTCACGCAGCAGCGAATACAGGGTTACGAGACGCGGGTTCTTGCTGTCTTCGGGCCGCAGATCGGATTCCTGGTCGGACACCCAGAGCAGCGAGACTTTCCCATTCTTCAGTTCGTCGAGCCCCTGTTGGTTCAGGGAGGCTTCATAAGACAGCGAGCGTGCCGGAGCCGGCGTATACGAGGCGTATTGCACGTCCCGCCGATCGGTTAGGGAATAATACACATAAGGGGAGGTGAGCGACTTGCTCTGGATATCGACCCACAAGGCGTCCATCATGCGCCGGTTCTCGTCGGCCGCCTGCTCCGTAGCCGGGGCGTTGGCCAAGAGCGCCGTGATCGCCGGGTCTTTCTCGAGCCGGATCGCGATGCGGAAGATCGCGCTGCGCAGCTCCTCGAACGTGAACTTGAGCTGGTTCAACTGTTCGGTGTTTTGCACGATGATTTGCTGTTCGATGGAGCTTTCGATTTTTCCGATGTTGTGGTACTGGAGGAACGAATAAGGCAATAGAATGACCAGGATAAACGCTAGAAACAGACGATTCTTAAGTGAAGTGGGAGCGAACATGCCGAGAACCTTCCTCATCGCACACCTCCGCGTCGTGGTTTGAACACAACTGTACCTGAATCCCGGCCAAAAGGGAAGACTGCAGAATCACCCAGACGCGCGAAAGCGGCCGTTCTCCGGTTCGCGGAAACCGAAGAACGACCGCTGCTAGGGTCCACTCATGCTCTATTGCACGGTAGCATTAAACGACATGATCCAAATGGACGCCGCGACGACCGTGAAGGCGATGACGAGTCCGAGAATCAGAGCCATTACGTTATATCTTGGCGCTTCGCCCGACCGAATATGCATGAAGAAGAACAATTGGACGATGAACTGCAGCACCGCGAAAATCAGGATGACGAAGATAAGCTCCCCTCCGGCGAGCGTCTCGTTCACCACCAGATAGAGCGGAATCAGCGTAAGCACGATGGAAAGCACGAAGCCGATCGTATACGATTTGAACGAGCCGTGCTCCTCATGCTCCTCATGGCCATGCTCCGGGTGAGGTCCGTGCGTATGCTCTTGAGCCATCTTACATCACCCCCATCAGATAGACGATCGTGAACAGGAAGATCCAGATCACGTCGAGGAAGTGCCAGTACAGCGTAACGTTGAACAGCTTGCGCTCGGTCACCGGCGTGAGTCCCCGCGAGCCGACCTGAATCATTATCGCGGTCATCCAGATGATGCCGAGCGAGACGTGCAGCCCGTGCGTCCCCACTAGCGTGAAGAAGGCGGTCCAGTAAGCGCTGGTCGAGATCGTGACCCCTTCGTGGACGAGTGTCATGAATTCTTTCACTTCCAGTCCGAGGAACGCGAGGCCGAGCACGGCCGTCACGACGAGCCAGCCGATGAGCTGAGTGACTTTCTTCTTGTGCTGGGCGAGCACCGCGAGACCGCTCGTATACGAGCTCGTCAGCAGGATGAACGTCTCTGCGACGAAGAGCGGGATCTCGAACAGCTCCTTGCCCTCGGGCCCGCCGGCAGTATGAAGGCGAAGCACCGCGAATGTAGCGAATATGGTAGCGAACAGGACGCAGTCCGTGACGAGGAAGATCCAGAAGCCCAGCTTCTTGATCGATTCCTGCGCCCGAAGATGATGGTCGTGACCGCCATGGCCGTGAGCGTCCGCGTGCGGAGGCACATGTCCTGCGGCGGCTGCGTTTGCCTGTGAATGTGTCATGAGATCACCCTCCCCATCGCCGCTTCGGTGCTTTTAATTTCCTCTACCGGGATATAATAATCGGTATCGTACTGGAACGAGCGCACTAGCATCGTGACGCCTACGCCGACGAGTCCGGCCACGGCCATCCACACCCAGCCGAACGTGAACCCGAATCCGGCGACGAACCAGAAGCCCGACATGATGATCGGAACGCCGGAGTTCTTCGGCATGTGGATTGGCTCGAGCGGCCCGGACGGCGGCTGGTAGGTCGGGTCTTGCTCCCGGCGGCGCTTCGTCTCCCACCAGTCGTCCATGCCGCCCACGTGAGGCTCGACGGCGAAGTTATAATGCGGCGCCGGCGAAGGCATCGACCATTCGAGCGTACGGCCGTTCCATGGATCGCCCGTTGTATCCTTTAACTTGTCGCGATGCTTCATGCTGTAGGCGATCTGCCATGCCTGGAACAGGAACCCGATCCCCATCAGGAATGCGCCGACGGTCGAGATGAAGTTGGCCGGAGCCCAGCCGGTATCCCAACCGTAGGTGTAGACGCGGCGGGTCATGCCCATGAAGCCCAGCGCGTATTGCGGCATGAAGCAGACGTAGAACCCGATGTTCCAGAGCCAGAACGCCCATTTCCCCAGCTTCTCATTGAGGCTGAAGCCGAACATCTTGGGCCACCAGTAGTAAATCCCGGCCAAGTAGCCGAATACGACGCCCCCGATCAGCACCTGGTGGAAGTGCGCGATCAGGAAGTAGCTGTTGTGGTACTGGTAGTCCGCCGGGGCGACCGCCAGCATGACGCCGGTCGCGCCCCCCACGACGAAGCAGGGGATGAAAGCGAGCGTCCACAGCATCGGCTGCTTGAGCGAGATGCGGCCCCGGAACATCGTGAACAGCCAGTTGAAAATTTTCACCCCGGTCGGAATCCCGATCATCATCGTCGTGATGGCGAAGAACGCATTCACGTCCGCCCCCGCGCCCATTGTGAAGAAGTGATGCACCCAGGTGAAGAACGACAGCACGCTGATCAGCATGATCGAGAATACCATCGATTTGTAGCCGAACACTTTTTTACGCGAGAACGTGGCGACAATTTCCGAGAAAATCCCGAACGCCGGGATAACGACGATGTATACTTCCGGGTGACCCCACATCCAGATGAGGTTCACGTACATCATCGGGTTGCCGCCCAGATCCATCGTGAAGAAGTGGCCGCCGGCGAACCGGTCGACGAAGAGCAGCGCCAGCGTCACGGTCAGGATCGGGAAGGCGAAAATAATCATGATGCAGCTGGACAGGACGGACCAGGAGAACAGCGGCATCTGCATCAGTTTCATGCCCGGGGCCCGCATCTTCAGGATCGTGATCAGGAAGTTGATGCCCGTCGCCAAGCTCCCGATCCCGGAGATCTGAATGCCCCAGATGTAGAAGTTCTGCCCGACTCCCGGGCTATGCGAATTCTCGGAGAGCGGCGGATACGACAGCCAGCCGGCGTCCGGCGAGCCTCCGATGACGAACGACAGGTTGAACAGCATCGCGCCGGCGAAGAACAGCCAGAAGCTGAGCGCGTTCAGGAACGGGTACGCGACATCGCGCGCCCCGAGCTGGAGCGGCACGATGATGTTGAACAGCCCGAACATCATCGGCATCGCCATGAACAGGATCATGATCGTGCCGTGCGTGGTGAAGACGGCGTTGTAATGCTCCGAGTGCAGGAACTGCACGTCGGGCAGCGCGAGCTGCAGCCGCATCAGGAGCGCGTCCACGCCTCCGCGGAACAGCATGAGCAGCGACGCGATCAAGTACATGATCCCGATACGTTTATGATCGACGGTCGTCAGCCATTCCCGCCACAGCCAGCCCCACTTCTTGAAGTAGGTCAGCACGAACACGATGGCCACCATCGTAAGGCCGATGCTGACGTCCGCTCCATAGATCAGGGGATCGCCGGTGACGAAGAAGGTCGACGCGAATTGTTTAATTGAGTCTAGCATACGTGGTCCCTCCTCTTCCTACTTGTGCCCGGAGATGGTGGACGGCTTGTTCCACTCGGCGCCGTTCTTGCCTTCGGTCTCCGTCGTGTGGCCGTGCTCCGTGCCGCCGTTTTTGTTCACGATCGCTTCGAACAAGCCTTCCGGGAAGGACGAGTACGTCGCTTGGTCCGATCGGCTGGGCTTGGCGAGCTCATCATAGCCCGCTTGGGTCAGCGCCGGGGCGTTCAGCTTCACTTCCTGCACCCACTGCTCGAATTCCTTCTGCGGCTTGGCGATCACCTTGAACTGCATATGGGCGAATTCCTTGCCTGTGAAGTTCGCGCCTTTGCCGTCATACTCGCCGGGCTCATCGGCTTGGAGCCACATCTGCATCGCCATGCCGGGCATCGAATATTCTTGGCCGGCCAGCTGCGGCACCCAGAACGAGTTCATCGGCGCGTCCGATGTCAGTTCGAAGATAATCGGGACCCCGGCCGGTATCTCTGCATAGTTGACGGTCGCGATCTTCTGATCCGGATACGTGAACAGCCATTTCCAGTCCAGAGACGTCACTTGGATCTTCACCGGTGTCGCATCATGTACCGGCACCTTCTCGAGCGCGTAAGTGTCCCGCACCGTGAAGTACCCCAGGATGCCGATGATCACGATCGGGATCCCCCACCAGATCGTCTCGAGCGTCTTGCTGTCGTGCCATTCCGGCTCGTACGGCGCCTTGTTGCCCGGCTTGTCCCGGTACCGGTAGACGATGAAGATCATCAGGGCGATTACCGGGATCACGACAATCGCGCACAGGACGATCGAGAGAATGATCAAGCGGTATTGCGTCTCGGCGACCGGCCCCTTCGGGTCGAATACGATGTATTTGCTGCCGTCGCACCCTGCCAGGAGCAGCGTGATCGAGGCGGCGGCGATAAGCAGCCCAATGCGGGCTCTAAGCTTCGTCCAGTTTGGTTTCATCCCGTTCTTCCCGTTCTGTTTCATCCGTATTCCACTCCTCTCACCCGTAGCATACTCCTTCGAAATGCCGATTTCTCCCCCGTTTCGCAATGTTCGCCATTTCGTTTCAATCTCGTCATAAGTTGGTCATCAGTTAGTCAACGTTTGAACACGATTTTGTAAAAATTTTTCAGTTAAGGAAATGAAAATGTCTACGCGCCAATAGAAAGGCGTCCGGAGAAGATCCTTACAGAGGTCGTTGGAAGAGTTGGGATGCAGGGGCGGCGGGGGAGTTGAGTTCTGCTGTAATTCGATTTTGCCTACTTACACTAGTCAGCTTTTTACGAAACTATGCTGCAAGTAGATTTTGTCTAATTGCAGAGTTGTTTTTGTGCAACTGAACCTGCAAACCCTCCTCGAATTCGGCAAAATGAAACTAAAGCTTGAATTTGCGAAAAATCCAACCCTGCAATTCGACGATTTCGAACTAGAGCAAAAGTAGGGAACCGTGCCGAGATGCGGCAGAAAATTACTCCACTTCGCAGCCATACTCTCCAAGCACTCCCAGCCTTTGGCCTGCTGTCCACTCGCACCCGGGCAAATCAATTTCTGATTGACAGCGGTTCCAAGAACCGATATTCTAAAATTGATCATATGGTCTAACCATATTCTCTATTTTGCGGAGGCTAGTGGGCAAAAGCGCAGCACCCACCAATTAGGCTGAGAGCACGGCTCACCGACTTTGGCGAAAAACAAGCTCCCCGAGCTTAGTCCCTGCCGCAAGGCTTTCCGGCTTTAGCAGAGAATAAGGGCTATCCACACCTCTTAGTGGTCAGACCATAATACTGATTCGCCAAAGGAGGAGTTCCTTTCATCTCATCGCGCTGCAAGCACCACTCCGGCAACAGAAGCAGGAAAAAGAGACTGTCACGCTTAAGTACTTATTGGGAGGTCCGACTATGAAAAAAACAGTTTGGATAATGGCAGCAATTCTGATGTTTGCCGGGCTGCTGGCAGCCTGCTCAAGCGACAACAAGGGAGACACCAAGGGAACAGGCGCATCCGCCAGCCCGACGCCGCCGGCATTGATCGGTCTGCCACAGGGCAATTTCGAATTGACCTGGTGGGTCGACACTCGCGAAGACGTCCAAAAGATCTACGAAGACTACAAGACCGAATTCGAGAAGCTGCACAGCAACGTCAAGATCAACATCGTCAAGACGCCGGACGACAAAGTCCAAGAGCGCATCAGCGTAGCCGCCAATACCGCGCAGCTGCCCGACGTGCAGCAAGGCTCCATTCTCTGGCCCCTTACGTACGCGAAAAAGAATTTGCTCGTCCCGCTTGACGATATTATCGACAAGGACGATTTTGAAGAAGGCGCTTTGAAATCGCTTGCAGTCGACAACAAAATGTACATTTTCCCCAACAACTCGACCGCTACCGGATTGCTGGTCAATCGTGACCTCTTTAAGGCGAAGAACGCGAACGACCTCCTGCCGGCGAATGGCGCGACATGGTCTTACGATCAATTCCTGAAGGCCGCGAAGGCGGTCAACGACCCGGCGAAGCAAATCTACGGCTTCGGCACGTATGCCGGCGACATCGGCGGCGACCAAGGCCATCATATGTTCCTCTGGGGCTTCGGGGCGAAGACCTGGTCCGACGACAACACCAAAGCGATCCTCAACTCGCCGCAAGCCGTCGAAGGCCTCGAATTCCTGCTGAAGACGATCGACGAAGGCGTAGTGCCTCCGGGAGCGGCAGGCCTCAAAGCCGGCGCCGTCATCAACGAAATGTTCCTGCAAGGCAAAATCGGCATGACATTCGGCAGCATCGGCAACCTGGGCGCGTTCGACAAGGCATTCAACGAAGGCTCCGCTAAGAAGTTCGAGTACGATCTGATCCCTTATCCGTCCAAGGACGGCAAGACGTCCTCCTCCGTTCTGTTCGGTCACGGCACCTGGGTGTGGAACACGAAGAACGAGAACAAGATGAAGTGGGCCAAGGAATTCGCCAAATTCATCAACAACAAGGACAACATGACCAAAATGTCCAAAGCCACATCCGTCATCATCACCCGCAAATCGCTGGCCAAATCGTACGAGCCGAACTCGATGCAAGGAAAGACGATCCAACTGACCAAATATGCCGGCAACATCGGCGCGGCGATCCCGGGCTACACGGAAACGCGGAACGCCTTCTTCCCCGAGCTGCAAGCCGTGTTCCTGAAAAAGAAAACGCCGAAGCAGGCGCTGGACGACTGGGTGGCGAAGGCCAATGAGATTGTAACGGCTGCGTCCAAGTAAAGGTCCATCCTTCGAACTCGTCGATCACCGGTTCCCCGCCGCCCCATGGAGGACGTCCGTACGGAGGCGGGGGATCTCCCTAAATCACACCATAGATTGGGGTCGTTAGAATGCCTACCGGATTGAGAAAGGAATTGTGGGGCCTCTTCTTTATCGCCCCGTTCCTGCTGGTTTTCCTGCTGTTCGAGATTTATCCGTTCCTCGATGCCCTCTACTTGAGCTTGTTCGATTACGGCATCGGCACGAAGCGTTTCATCGGGCTGGACAACTACGCGCACTTGATGCAGGACCGCGTGTTCCTGCGCTCCCTATTGAACACATTCGGGTTCGTGATCGGCGTCGTGCCGCTATCCGTGCTGTTCGCGATCTTCGTAGCGAATACCGTCATTCATAAGTCCGCGGCGGTAGCTTCGTTCTTCCGGGCGAGCTTCTACCTGCCGATCGTCACGTCCCAGGTCGTCATGTCGATCGCCTGGCTGTGGATTTACAACCCGGTCACAGGGGTAGCGAACTATGGCCTGTCCCTCTTCGGAGCCGGACCGGTCTTGTGGCTGTCGGACTCGAGTACCGCCTTGCCGGCGCTCATCGTCGTGGTGATCACTTGGATCGTCGGTCAGCCGGTCATCCTGTATTTGGCCGCGCTCGGCAATATCCCGCCGACTTACTTCGAGGCGGCCTCCATCGACGGGGCTTCCCCCTGGCGGCAGTTCTGGAGCATTACCCTGCCCTTGCTGAAGCCCACCACGCTGTATGTCATCGTGACGTCGACGATCGGGGCGTTCCAGACGTTCGTGGCGGTGCAGATGCTGACGGGCGGCGGGCCGAATTATGCCACGACGACGATCATGTACCTGCTGTACGATACGGCTTTCAAGTACGGCAAGCTCGGGCTCGCCTCCGCCATGGGCGTCATTCTGGCGATCGTGATCTCGATCTTTTCCGTCATTCAATTCAAATTTTTCAAAACCGACGTCGAGTACTGAGAGGAGGAACGACCGATCATGGCAGCTAAGCTTTGGAAATGGAGTGCCGATGTTCTGCTGTACGCCTTGGCCGCGTTCTTCCTGTTCCCTCTGTACTGGATGATAACCGGTTCGTTCAAAGATCAATCCACCACGATTAAAATTCCGCCGGAATTTATCCCGCTCAGTCCGAAGCTCGTCAATTATACGCGGCTGCTGAAGGACGGGGACATTTTCCACTGGCTGTACAACAGCATCTTCGTAGGCGTCGTGGCGACCGCGGCCTCCTGCCTGATCGCCACGATGGCGGGCTATGCGCTGACGAAGCATCGATTCAAGGGCCGGGATCTGCTCTTCGGCGCGGTCATCACCACGATGCTGATCCCGAGGCAGCTCGGGCTCGTGCCGATGTTCACGATGATGCGGGAACTCAACCTGGTCAATACGCTCTGGAGCGTCATCCTGCCGATTCTCGCGCTCCCGTTCGGCGTGTTCCTGATGAAGCAGTTCAGCCAGACAATCCCGACCGAGCTGATCGAGGCCGGCAAAATCGACGGCTGCAGCGAAATCGGGCTGTTCACCCGGATTTTCCTGCCGGTCGTCAAGCCGGGGGTTGGAGCGCTCGCGATCTTCGTGTTCTCGTTTTCCTGGAACGACTATTTGTGGCAGCTCGTCATGCTGAGCGACAACGCCAAGATGACGGTCAACGTGGGCATCTCCACGCTGGTCAGCGAATTCGTGGCGAACTACGGCGCCCAGATGGCGGCCGCGACGCTGGGCTTTATCCCGATTTTCATCGTGTTCCTGTCGTTCCAGCAATATTTTGTCAAAGGCATCACCGTCGGCAGCGTGAAGGGCTAACTATACAGATAGGGAGAACGCATACGGTGGACATTCCGGAAAAAGTAAATCTGTCGCATATCGTCGGAGAGCGCATCAAGAGCTATATCCTCGAACACAACATGGTCGCGGGCGACCGGCTGCCGACCGAGAAGCAGCTCATCGAGTCGCTTGGCGTGAGCCGCACCGTCGTCCGGGAAGCGCTCAAGCTGCTGGAGCTGCTCGGGATCATCCGCATCCGCGCGGGCGACGGGATCTACGTGGACTCGGTGTCGCTCAAGCCGCTGCTCGAGCACGTCAGCTTCCGCTGGAGGCAGAACAAGCAAAAGATGAAAGAGCTGCTCGCCACCCGGCGCATCCTCGAGCTAGGCGCGGTGGAGATGGCGGTGCAGCGTTACGATCTCGAGGCGATCTCCGAGATGGAAGGGTGGACCGAGGCGATGGCGGACACGATCCGGAAGGGCAAGCCGCCTTACGAGGAAGACCTGCAGTTCCACCGCGTGCTGTTCCAGGCGACGGGGAACGTGACGTACTACGAGCTGAGCGAGGTGCTAACCGACTTCTTCGCGACCGTGCGAGAGCTCCACTTCGGAAGTCCGGAGGACTCCCTCATCTCGCTCGTCGAGCATCGGAACATCGTGCTGGGCATCCGGGAGCGGAATATGGAGATGGCAAAGCGCGAGATGGAGCTGCATCTGCTGCCGCTGCACAGATTCCTCGACGAAGAGGCCGAGGCGGAAGCCGGCCCTTGTAAGGAGTAGGCTGGAGGCGCCAGGCATGGAGTTGAACTAGTTTGAACTAGCTTGACTGCTTCGAATTTGGTTGGTCCAACCATAATAGAGATAAACATGAGGAGGAGAGCAAACAATGACAAACGAGAAGAAGTTTCACGGGGTAATCGTCGCGTTCAATTCATGCTACAACGACGAGGGAGAGGTCGACCCGCAAAGGGCGAAGGCATACACCCGCTTCCTGCTCGACCGGGGCGTGAACGGCCTCTACGTCGGCGGAAGCACCGGGGAAGGCATGCTGCAGTCGGCCGACGAGCGCAAACGCGTGCTGGAAGCCGTCCTGGAGGAGAACGCCGGCCAAGGGACGGTTATCGCCCACATCGGCGCGATCACGACCAAGGAGAGCGTCGAGCTGGCGCGCCACGCGGAATTGGCGGGTGCGGACGCCATCTCCTCCGTCCCTCCTTACTACTATCGCGTAAGCGAGCAAGGGGCGGCGAAGCATTGGAACGCCATTCTGGCGGCCACCAGCTTGCCGTTCATCATCTATCACATCCCGGCGACGACGGGGTTCGCCCTCACGCCATCGCTGCTGCGCCAGATGGTGCAGAACGACCAGGTGATCGGGGTGAAGATCACGTCCCCGAGCCCTTACGAGCTCCAGCAGTTCAAGGCGATCGGCGGCGAGCGGTTCCACATGTTCAACGGGCCGGATGAGCAGTACTTGGCCGGCCGCGTCATGGGGGCGAGCGCCGGGATCGGCGGCACGTACGGCGCCATGCCCGAGCTGTTCGTCCAGCTCGAGCGCAGCTATGTCGCCGGCGACCTCGCCCAGGCGCAGAAGGTGCAGTTCCAGATCAACGACATTATCGCCGATCTGCTGGCCTTGCCCGTCTACTCGGCGATGAAGGAGCTGCTGAAGCGGCGCGGCGTGCATTGCGGCTCGGTCCGTGCGCCGCTGGAGGAAGTGAACGACAGCCACAAGCCGCAATTGGACGCTCTCTATCGCAAGCTGATGGGTTATATCGCCGAGTATGCCCCCGACACGGCCGCGCAAGCCTAAGGAGACGATACAATGAAAAAGCCTCTTCAGATAGGCTTGGTCGGTAGCGGATACTTCGGCGGACAGCTGGCTCGCGCCCTGCATGCCCTGGAGGACACGACGGTCACCGCCGTGCACGGCGGCAGCCGGGCCGCCGCCCTGGCCGAAGAGCTGGGCTGTGCGTTGGAAGAGCGTCTGGAGGCGCTTATGGAGCGGAGCGACGTCGACGCGGTCGTCGTTGCCAGCCCGAACCACGCGCATGAAGCCCCCGTGCTGCTGGCGGCGCGGCATGGCAAGCACGTCTTCTGCGAGAAGCCGGTCGCCCTGTCGCTGGACGACTGCGAGCGGATGCTCGCCGCCTGCCGGGAAGCCGGTGTGCTCTTCATGGCTGGGCACATCATGCACTTCATGAACGGCGTCGGCCAGGCGAAGCAATGGATCGAAGACGGAGCGATCGGCCGGCCGATCGTCTGCAGCTCGGAGCGAACCGGCTGGGAGGACCAGCAGCCTTCGGTCAGCTGGAAGAAGAACAATGCTACGTCCGGCGGCCACTTGTTCCACCATATCCACGAGCTCGATCTGATGCAAGCGGTCATGGGGCCGGCGAGGAGCGTCAGCATGGCCGGCGGGAATCTCGCACACCACGGCGAGGGATATGGCGACGAGGAGGACGTGCTGCTGCTCACGCTCGAGTTCGAACGCGGCGGGCTCGGCACGATGCAGCTAGGCTCCGGCTTCCGCCTGGGCGAGCACTTCGTCAAGATCAACGGCACCGAAGGCGCCATCCTGATCGACCTCAAGCGCTCGACCGTCGAGCTGAGGCGCGGCGGGCGCGTGGAGGGCCATCTCCTCCACGACACGCCGGAGCAGGACGAAGCGCGGGCCGCCTGGTACCGGCAAGCCGATCGCGGCATCGCCTACGGGCGGAACGCGACGGAGATGCCGGACTGGCTCACTGCGCTCATCCGCAAGGAAATGACCGCCTTCCGCGACGCCGTCCTGGGCCGGCCGATCCCGGCGCCGATGCAGGCGCTGTTCGACGGGTCGGCCGCCCGCTCGTCGATCGCCACGGCGGAAGCGTCCATGCGGGCGCTGCGCGAGCAGCGATGGGTCGAGGTCGCCGGCGGCTAACCCGCGCTTGGCCGCATACCAAAACCGCCCCGCACCTGGAAGAACTCCAGGATGCGGGGCGGTTACTTGTGTAAAACCTCTATTGAGGCGTACGGTCCGTTCGAACGAGCATCAAATGGAACACGGTGCTCAGCAAGTAAATGTTGCCGGCCGCGATCAAAAAGCCAATCCCCACCATAAGCGCCAAGTTCTCTGAACTGAAATCGGTTACATTGAGCAGCACCAGCAGCAAGCCGACAATCGCAGCCATCCAGGAGAAACGGTGCAGCACCTTAATCGCGGTATGGTCTCGGTTGTTCATGGGTCGTAACCCCCTTCATCCCTATTCGTCTGTTTCCGATTCTCTCATTATACCACGTCCGTTCGCAAAATGTTCAAATTTTATTCAACAAACCGACAAAATTTCTCGAGGCTCGCCCAAAAAGGAATATTCCGGAAACCGTCGAACTACTATTTCATCACAACACGATCCAGGCAGAACCACAAAGATCCAGGCAATCAAATCGGAAACAGGGAGTGTTTCGCATGATGCACCCGCATACGGAGCTTCGCTACATTGACGAAGCGATCGGGTTCGGCGTATTCGCCACGCAATTCATACCAAAGGGCACCATCACATGGGCATTGGACGACCTGGATCAAATTCTGGAGCCCGACCAAGTGGATGCCTTGGACGATGATCGCCAGAAGCTCGTGCGCAAATACTCGTACCGCAACCAGCACGGCAAGTACGTCCTATGCTGGGACACCGGCAAATATGTCAACCACAGCTTCCACGCCAACTGCATCGGCACCGCCTACGAGATCGAGATCGCCGTCCGCGATATTCACCCCGGCGAACAATTAACCGACGACTACGGCACGCTGAACATTGACGAGCCGTTCGATTGCTTGCCTGAGCCGGGCACCGACCGCCGCCGGGTGATGCCCGACGACCTGATCCGGCTCGCGGACCATTGGGACGCCCAGGCGCTGGACGCGTTCCGCACCTACAACGACGTCGCGCAGCCGCTCGCGCACTTGATCCGGCCCGAATTCCGGGAGAAGGTGCGCCTCGCCGCCGATCACCAGGTGCTGGTGGATTCCATCCGCCACATTTACTTCAACCGAACCTCCAGCTTCTCGACGAGATGAGGCGCCTTCTGCAGCAGCGACTGGAAGAAGTCCCGCTGCAGGGCGATGAGCACGACCGGTGTCAGCGTACGGATGCTCGCGGTACGGGGAATGTTGCGCAGGAGCGCCATCTCCCCGAAGAAATCGCCGTCGACGAACACCGCGACCCGGTTGTGCTCCCCCGCCTCGTCCCGCTTCAGCACCTCGACCTTCCCCCGTACGATCACGTAGAATTTGTCTCCCGGATCGCCCTCGTGCATGATGTACCGCTCCCGATTGTGCGACTCCGTGGCGAAATACGGCGCGATCTCCTCCAGGAACGTATCGTCGAGCTCCGAGAAGATCGGGAACAGCTTCAGCCGGCTCGCCTGCACCTCGGCATGGTAGCCGTCCTCACTCAGCTGGAAGCCGCTTTGCTTGCTCCAGGACTGCTGATACAGCCCGCCCTGCTGCGCCAGCAGCTCCTCGTGCGTGCCGGCCTCGGCGATCTCGCCCCCGCGCAGCACGTAGATGCGGTCCGCCGACACCGCCGAAGCGAGCCGGTGCGTGACCGAGATCACCGTGCGCGACGCGGTGATCCGCTTCAAAGTGGCGTTGATCGCCGCCTCCGTACCTGGGTCGAGCGCGGACGTAGCCTCGTCGAGCACGAGAATCGCCGGATCGCGGAGGATGGCCCGGGCGATCGCCACGCGCTGGCGCTGCCCGCCGGACAGCCGCCCGCCCCGCTCGCCCACATCCGTCTCGTACCCGCCCGGCAGCGTCAGGATGAAGTCGTGGATCTCCGCGGCGCGGGCCGCGGCCTCGACTTCCGCATCGCTCGCGCCGGCCTTCCCGAGACGGATGTTCTCGCGGATCGATCCGCGGAACAAGAAGCTCTCCTGGAACACGATCCCGATCTGCGCCCGCAGCGAGAGGCGGGCGACGTCGCGGATGTCGACGCCGTCGATCTCCACCGCCCCCTCCTGCGGGTCGTAAAACCGCAGCAGCAGGTTGATGATCGTGCTCTTGCCCGACCCGCTCGCTCCGACCACGGCGACGTAGGCGCCCTTCGGGATCGTCAGTGTGACGCGGTTCAAGCTGACTTGATCCGGCCCGTAGCGGAAGGTGACGTCCCGGAACGCGATCTCGCGCTCGAGCGGGTCGAGCGCCGGCGCGTTCGGACGATCGGCCACGCTCGGCTCCTCCCGGAGCAGCTCCTCCACGCGCGCCATGCCGGCCGTCGCCTGCAGCAGCTGCGGCGCGAGCCACGTGATGGCCGCGACCAAGTAGCTGAGCGCGATCAGAATCGCGCTGAACGCGAGCAGCGAGCCGATGGACAGCCGGCCGAAGTAAGCGAGCAGCGAGCCGGTGCAGATCGTCATCAGATTCAGCAGCATCGTGCCCATGTTCGTCGTCCGGTCGATGAGGAAATTATAGAAGTTGGACCGGGTCGAGGTCAGGCGGTACTGGTGCAGCAATTGGCCGAATCGCCCGATGAAGTGGCTCTGCAGCCCGAACGCCTGAACGACCGGCTGCGCCCCCACATTCTCCTGCACCGCCGTCGCGAGGCTGGACTGGTCCTCCTTCAGCCGATAGCTGGCATCGAAGGCTCGGCTGCCGAACAGCCTCGGCCCGACGAGACACAAAGGCAGGCCGATGACGGCGAGCAGCGCGAGCTGCCACTGTAGCGCGAACAGCACCGCCACGTTCAGCACCAGGCCTAGAATAGACAGCACGGCATACGGGATCAGCATAATAAAGCTGTCGATGGCGATCAGATCGATATTGAACCGGGAGACGATATCGCCTCCGTTCACCCGGTGGTAATAGTCCGCCGAGAGCCGCTGCAGCTTCTCGAACATACGGGCGTATAGATTCGTCACAATCTCGGTCCCCAGCCGGGCGAACATCCGATCGCGAAATATGCCGATCACGGCGGACGTGAGCGCTGCGGTAACGAGAAGGGTCAAGATGAGGAGCAGCAGGTGGTATCGCTGTGGAACGACCGCCAGGTCGATAATGAATTTGAAGCTGAGCGGCATGAACGTCTCATAGGCGAGCTCCACCAACAGAGCCAGGAACAGCACGGCGGTGCGTCCCTTGTACCGGCCGAACGCCGCCGCAAGAAAGCGAAAGAAAGCGAGCATACTTCCTCCTATAGGCATAAGTGAAGCTAATTTACGACTCAACCTACTAAATTATACCATGTGCTATAATGAAAGAGCTTAGAAGTTCGATCGAATATTCCAAAGGAGGTGCAGCCTGCTCTTGAGACAGGTCGGAGGCCGCCCCGAGAACAGGTACACGTATGCGAATCGCTGAAGGACTGGAAGCTCTGGACATCCCGATGAACGTGAACAATCCGGCCAACCTGATCTACCCTGCCCTGCTGTGGGACGAGAAGCATGCCATTCTGGTCGATACCGGACTGCCCGGAACCGCGCCCCGAATCCGCGAAGCCATGGAAAGCGCCGGTGTACCGCTGCAGAAGCTGACGCATGTGATTCTGACCCACCAGGACGTCGATCACATCGGAGGCTTGATGGGGCTTTTGGAGCTGCTCGACCACCCGATCGAGGTGCTGGCGCATGAAATAGAGCGTCCCTACATCGAGGGGGAGAAGCCGCTCATCAAATGGAAGCCGGAACGGCTCGACGCCATGTTCGAAGCGCTGCCGGAGCCGCAGCGCGAAGAGGCGAAAGCCCGGTTCTCGGCCGCGCTGAAGGCGAAGGTGGACCGCACGGTCGTCGATGGTGAGGTGCTCCCTTACTGCGGCGGCATCCAGATCGTGTACACGCCCGGCCATACCCCAGGGCATATGAGCTTGTACATCCGGAGCAGCAAGACGCTGCTCGCCGGCGACGCGATGGTCGCCCCGGGCGGTCAGCTCCAAGGCCCGAACCCGACGGTCACGCCGGACATGGACACTGCGATGAAGTCCATCGGCAAGCTCGCCTCGCTCGACATCGAGGCGATCCTCTGCTATCACGGCGGTCTCGTCCGCGGCGGGATCCGGGAGCGTCTGGCGAAGCTGACCGTGTCCACCCACTAACGCGAGAGCAAAAAAAGAACCTCTACTCCTCGCACACAACAGGAGTAGAGGTTCTTTTCGATATCATGCCCGCTTCAGGCCTCGAGCGGCCACGCCTCCCGGCTGACGCACACTCGATTGCGCCCGCTGCGCTTGGCCTCGTACAGCGCCTGGTCCGCCCGCCGCAGCAGGTGCTCGAACGGCTCCCGCTCCGTCTCGTTCCACTGCGCGAGACCGAGACTCGCCGTGCAGCCGAGCGTCTGGTCCTTCACCTTGAACCGATGCTCGCGGATGGATTTCAGCACGTACTCCGCCGCGCTCCGGGCCTGCTCGGCGTTCGTATGCGTCAGCAGCACCATGAATTCCTCGCCTCCGAATCGGCCGATAATATCGGTAGGGCGGAAGCAGTGCTCCAGGATGGAGGCGAATTTCTTCAGCACCAGGTCTCCGGCATCGTGGCCGAGCGTGTCGTTCACCTGCTTGAAGTGATCGAGATCCAGCATCAGCAGGGTGATCGGCATGCTCTCCGGCTTCTTCGCGGCCTCCTCGAACGCCCGAATGACATAGCGCCGGTTATACAGGCCGGTCAAATCGTCGCTGTCCGCCAGCCGGCGGGATTCCTTCATCTGGGCCACCGCGAACTCTTTTTCCTTACGCATCACTTGGATCTGGTAGGCGAGTCCCCAGGACAGCACGACCGCCTCGAAGGTCGATCCGATCTGCGACGCGTATGTCGTCCACCACAGCATCGGGACGTAACCCGCGTCGGACAGCGTGCTCAGAATGGCGCCGATCAGGAACACGCCCCAGCCGATCATGAAATACCGCGCCGGCCGGAACTTCGCCTTCAGACCGAGCACCCCGGCTGCGATGAGCACGACCTGAATGATCGGCACCGAGTACGTCACGAGCAGCAGCCCCGCCTTGTAGCTCACGAACAACACCGCTATATTAACGGCTTCCAAGAGGATGAATCCTCGAAACACCTTGTACAGGCGGGGGTGACGGCACTGCACGTCAAGGAACTGGCTGGTGAACAGCAAAGCGGCCAGATGGCTCACGCACATGAAGAACACAATCGCCCGATTGTTCCACCAGACCGCTTCCGGCCAGAAGTATTGGAACGCGATCCCGTTCAGCGAGGAGTAGAGCAGCAAATTGGACAAGTTGATGACCACATATGTAAAGAAGACGCGCGAGCGGAACGAGAAAGCCATAATGCTGTTGTAGATCACCATGATGAGCAGAATGCCGTAATAGCCCCCAAGCAGCAAATAGTTCAATTGTTCGTGCTGCGCGAATTCTACCGGATGGATCAGCTTGATCGGCAGCGCCATAGCGCCTTCCGTCTCCACGCGCACATACAAGGTCGCCGCGTACCCCGGGTCCAGCATCAGCTCGAACGAAATGTTGCGGTTCTTCACGTCCCGATTCGAGAACGGAATACTGTCCCCGGACCACATGTGGCTAATATCCCCGCTCTCGCTGACAATATACAGCTCCACCCGATCGAGAGGCGGATAATCGAGCTGCAGGAGCCATCCGCGTTCCTCCGATGCATTGCTGACCGAGAACCTCAGCCAATGGACGGGCGCCGCATACCCGTAGTTAGGGACCTCATCGCGATTCCGTACGAACTTGACATCCCACTCGGGCTTTCGAATGTCCTCGAACTTCAGCTGGCCGCCAGGGTCGGTCAATACCTCCATTTCCGCGTAAGGACTATAAATTTTGGTCGCTTCCCGCAGAACCACCGTCTCGGGCTCCGCTTCCGCCTTCCCCGGATTTCCCCATAATCCCGTCAAGAGACTTATTCCAGCCAGTATACACGCGATGATTGCCCTCATCTCTCTCAACTCCGCCCACAATCTCTTTCCTGCTCTCGATTTTTTCGTAAGCTTGTCTACTATTTATCGTATCTGAATAAGCTGTGGAATAGGAAGAATGACACATTTTCCGAAAAAAAATTATGCCATTTCCTGTCCAGGCCTGCCATAGCCCTCCTTTGACAGAAGCTCGTCCAGCGCTCATAATAAAGAGAATGTAAAGGTTCACTAACTAAATAACTTAGTAAAGTAGGCGTTCAAATGAAAGCATGGTTGTCATCCGACCGGCTGCTGCATTTCCGTCCTTTTCTTTTTTTCTCGGTCATGCTGCTGCTCAAAAGCTACGTGGCTTGGATCATTCTGTTCGACGAAGGTCTAACCTGGCAGACGATGCTGAAAGAGCTGCCCTTCATCTGGATGTTGTTCTGCTTGATCGAATGGTTTGCCTCCAAACGTAAGCTCGCGGTGTATTTGTGGGTGAATTTGCTCATCACGCTCTTATTCTTCTCTCTTATTATGTATTACAAGTACTATGGGGTCATCCCGACCTATCATACGCTAAGGCAAGTCAACCAAGTAACGGCTGTGAAAAAGAGCGTGTTCAAGCTGGTCGATCCTTACTACTTGCCCGTGTTCATGGACATTCTGGTGTTCGGGTTCCTCATGTTCCGCCGTAAGCAGCAGAAGCTGTGGAAGCGAATCAGTACCGCCCGGATCAGCAAGGGCGTTGTCGCCTTGGTGTTCGCGGTTTCGCTCATGATCTGCCTATCCGACGTACTGCCGAACCGAGCGAGCTTAAACGAGCATGTGAAGGCCGAGCAGATGGGCATCCTCAACTATGAGGTGTACACGCTGCTATCGAAAGATAAGGTAGATCTGGCCGACCCGACGGAGCTCACGCAGGAGCATATCGACGAGCTGAAGGAGCTGACTCCGGTCGACCAGCCCGCTTATTGGGGCGCGGCCAAGGGACGCAATCTGATTATCATTCAGCTGGAATCGTTCCAGAACTTCCTGATCAACTACAAGCTCGACGGCCGGGAGGTCACCCCGAACCTGAATCGGCTCGCCTCCGGGAACTACTACTTCCCGAACTTCTATCAGCAGGTCGGGCAAGGCAATACGTCGGACGCGGAGTTCATCACGAATACGTCGTATTACATTCCGCCTCGCGGTCCGGCTTCCCAGGAATACGTCGGCAAGGTGCTGCCGAGCCTCCCACGGCTCATGCAAGCGGCCGGCTACTCGACCTCCACGTTCCACACGAACGTCGTCGAGTTCTGGAACCGCGGTGAGCTGTACGCCGCACTCGGGTTCGAGAAGTATTACGATCAGGCGTTCTTCGGCTCGGACGATCCGATCGCCTTCGGGTCGTCGGACGAAATTCTGTACAAGAAGACGGCGGCCGAGCTGAAGAAGAAGCAGCAGAGCGGCCAGCCGTTCTACGCGCACATCATCTCGCAGTCGGCGCATCACCCGTTCGACTTGCCGGAAGAGAAAGACCGCATTACGCTACCGGAGCGGTTCGAGCGAACGATGGTCGGCGACTATCTCCGTTCGCAGGCGTATGCGGACTACGCTCTCGGTCAATTCATCGACGAGCTGAAGAAGAGCGGGCTGTGGGACACGAGCCTCGTCGTGTTGTACGGCGATCACCGCGGCATTCCGATGAATCAGCTGACGCACGGCGAGAAAAAGCTGATGGCGGAGATCTTTGGCGTTGAATACGGCTATAAGGACATGATCAACATTCCGCTCATCATCGCCGGCGGCGGCTTGACTACCCCTCAGACGTTCCCAGCGCTCGGCGGACAGGTCGATACGCTGCCTACAGTGGCGAATCTGATGGGCATCTCGCTCGATCAGTACGTGCACTTCGGGCAGGACTTGCTGAATCAGTCCAGCAATTTGCTGCCGCAGCGCTATTACTTGCCGTCCGGCTCCTTCATGAGCGACGATGCGCTGTTCCTCTCGGGCAGCGGCTTCGCGGACGGGAAGGAATACCCGCTCGTCAGCAGCCAATCGGGCCGCATGGCGACGGAGGAAGAGTTCTCGCGGGCGCTCAAGCTGCTGAACCTCTCCGACAGCTACGTGCTGCAGCTTCCGGACCGCGAGGACGCCGACAAGTAGATTAGCCCTATAAAAGGATTTGCTCCACCTGGTTAGCAGGTGGAGTTTTTTGTATTGGGGCGTTAAGGGCTCACCGGATAGGGAATCGTATTTATGTAGAAATTGTAAAAGAATGGTTCAACTTCCGGGGGGAAGCTATAATGATACTAATAAGGAGCGGCAGGTGAGAGGGTTGTCCTGGAGAAAAGCACTCATGGTCACGTTGCGCTTCGGACTTGTTGCGCTGATGCTCTATTTCGCGTACCGCACCATTCCGATGAACCCGCGGGAGATCGTTTACTACCTGCTGCATACGGGCGTTTTCTTTTATGTCTCCTTATCGCTGTTCACGTTATTCCTGGCGGTCCAAGCGTCGATCTGGCTGCAGATTCTGAACGATCCGGTCCGTCAGCTGTCTCTGCGCAAGGGGCTCCTCATCTACACCAGCTCGCAGTTCGCCAAGTACATCCCGGGCGGCATCTGGAATTTGGCGGGACGGGTCGTCATGGCCAGTCGGGAAGGTGTTCCGGTGAACGCTCAAATCGCGGCGATTGTGTACGAAAATGTGCTGCTTGTCGTAGCGGCTGCCGTCTACGCGCTCATCCTGTTGGTCGACTTGCATGCGATTCCTGTCTACGTTTGCTTCTTGTTCGCCGCGCTCCTCGCGCTCACGTACTTGTATTTCCCCAAGGTGTCGGAATGGACCGAGGCGATCTGCGGCCGCTTGCTGAGCAAATTCAAACCCGGAGCGCTCTCGAAGCGGTTAGCCGGTCCCCTTGCGCCCTTATCCCGCAACCGATTTTTCCGCTATCTAGGCTACTATTTGGCCAGTCATCTGATTATGGGGATCTCGTTCTGGCTGCTCCTTCGCAGCTTTCATATTCTCGATGTCAGCGTGCTGTACGCGTCCGGGACTTTCGCGGCGTCCTGGCTGCTTGGGCTGCTCAGTCCGTTGCCTGGCGGTATCGGCGTGCGGGAAGGCTTCCTCGTTTATTTTCTCTCGTTCCGGATGGATACGTCGACGGCTCTGCAGATCTCGATCATTGCCCGGATCTGGAATATCCTGAGCGAGGTGCTTTTGTATGTCGCGGTGCAAACGGTGCAATTCACAAGAAAGAAGAGGATGAATCCTTATGAAACGTAAAAACGTCGTGTTAGTAGCCGGCGTATTCCCTCCCGGGATCGGCGGCATGCAAAAGTATTACTACAACCTAAGCAAGCACACGAAGCATCATATAACCGTCCTGGCCCCCCGATACGGCGATGAGGAAGCGTTCGACGCCGCGCAGCCGTTCCGGATTGTCCGAGGCCCTTTCCTGAAGAACGAGAGCGTCCACCTGTCCAGTTGGCCTACGCTGTTCCGGTATGTGAAGCGAACGGTCCGAGAAGCCGGGGCGGACGTGACGATCTACGGCTATATTCTGATCGGACTGATCGGCCTTCTGTTGAATCTGATGTCCGGCCATCGCTACATCATCTCCACCCACGGGATGGATATGCTGCAATTTCGCAAAATCTGGGGGCTGAACAAGCTTGTCTCTCTAATCCTGCGGCGTGCAGAGGGCGTGCTCACGAATAGTGAATTCACGAAAAAGCTCGTGGTGGGTTATGGAGTCGATCCGAACCGAATCGAGCTGGTGTATCCCGGGGTCGAAGACGTCTACCAGATGCAGCCTCGGGACGAAGCGTTCATCCGCCGACATCAGTTCGAGGGCCGCTACGTTCTGCTCACGGTCGGCCGCCTCGTGAAGCGCAAAGGGCATGACAAGGTCATCGAAGCGATGCCGGAAGTGCTGAAGGCGATCCCGAACGCCGTATACTTGATCGTAGGCGACGGCCCCGAGCGGCCGCGGCTGGAACAGCTCGCCCGGGATTGCGGGGTCGCGGACCAGGTCCGGTTCGCCGGGTATGCGTCCGACTCCGAGACGCTGAACGCTTATTACAACACATGCGACCAGTTCATCATGGTGTCGCGGGAGCTGAAGCGGGGCGATGCGGAAGGGTTCGGCATCGTCTATCTGGAAGCGGCGATGACCGGCATTCCCGTCATTGCCGGCCGGTCCGGCGGCGCCGGCGAAGCCGTGCTCGACGGGGAGACGGGCTTGCTCGTCGACCCGGAGTCGCCCGCGGACATCGCAGATGCGGTCGTACGGCTCCAACACGACGCCGAGCTGCGCAACGCACTCGTGCGATGCGGAGCCGAGCGGGCACGCGCGCAGTTCCGGTACGAGCGGCTCGCCGAGCGCTTCGACATCGCGATTCGCCGGCTCTGCGCGCCGCAGACGGCGTCCCGCCGGGCTTCCGCCGCCGCGGGCGGCAAGGTCGCGGCTAGCACCGGCGACGGCAAGGGCGCGGCCCAATAAGACGCGGACCGCTGTGCGCTCAACCTCGAGGGCGTCGTCAGAAGGGCACATCCCGCAAAAATTGCAATTGGCGGCCGGCCAAGCGGGCCGGCATCGCACGAAGCAACCGATTCCTCAAGCTGCACATCAGCTGGGATTCCAGCTGTGCCATGCGCCCAAGCCTTCTCGATAATGCCACTACTCGGCGCGTACGAGCAAGACGCAGCTGCTCGAATCTGCGGAACGCCTCCTGAACCGTCGGCTGCCCGTCTGCGAGACACCGGGCCAGCACGACGGCGTCCTCCATGGCCTGAGCGGCCCCTTGCGCCAAGTTCGGGGTGGTGGCGTGCGCCGCATCGCCTACTAGGACGACAGCGCCGTAGGCGAACCTGGAGAGGGGCTTCAAGTCGTAAATATCGTTATGCAGCACGACGGAATTCTCGGTACGTTCAAGCAACTCTCCTACAGGGGCCGGATAACCCGCGAACCGCAGGCCAAGGTCGCGGGTATCGAAATACATGTAGGCGGGATTGGATGGCATGGAATTGAGGACGGCAAACCAGTATACCCGGTTGCCGGGCAAAGGAGCGTAGCCGAACCGCCCTCGGCTGCCCCAGATCGCCATGAAGACGGGGTCGATCCCTCCCTGCGGCCCCTCTACGACCGCTCTCCAGCAAGTATAGCCGGCATAGCGGGGAACCGCATTCGGTTGTACGCGCAGACGGATGCCGGAATGGATGCCGTCCGCCGCGATGAGTCCGTCCGCCTCCGCGGTCGATCCGTCCTCGAAACGGACCGCGACTCCTCCGTGATCCAGCTCGGCGAACCCCAGGCACTTTTTATTCGTCTTTATCGCTTCGGGCGGGAGTGCATCGGCGAGCAGATGCAGCAGCTCCGTCCGATGAATGATGACATTATCCGGGTCGAGCCCACCGTCCGCCGGAGCGGAATCGGTTCGTGTAATTAAGTGTCCCTTATCATCTATGAAGGTTGCGCTTGATAGAATCAAACTCCGCTCAAGCAGCTTTTCCTCCAGTCCGAGTACCCTCATCGCTTTAAGCGCATTCGAACCTACACCTAGCCCAGCCCCCGCCTCCTTCAGCTCCGGGGCAGCCTCGTATACTTCCGCCTCGAATCCCTGTTGGCGCAGCGCGATCGCTGTGGTCAGACCTGCGATGCCGCCTCCAATTATGAGGAATCTTTTCCGTTGATCCATACCTCGCCTCCTTGTTGCAGCCATTATAGTTACACCTAGTCGGGAATGTCAATTGGGTCGCTACAACGAAACCGCGTCTCTCTCGGAACGGCTCCCCGCCTGGCTGCACACCACAGTCGGTTTCGCACTCCAATCCGTAAAAGAGACTTTCGATGGAATCCAAGTGCTATTTTCGAGCTTAAGAAGCCTGATCGTAGATACGAATGACGTGTAGTTCGATTTTGCCAAACTGGAGTCGGTGCCTAAGGGAAGTCCACTCTATGCAGTTCGATTTTGCCTAACTAAATGGCGACATTGCAGAGTCCGTGTTCTAAACGTGCGCTCCAATTCGGCGAAATCGAACTAGAGCTCTTCCAAATGAAATCTAGCCTTCTTTAAGTTGATGAAATCGAACTAGAGCGCGTTTGTATCGGTTCGAAATAACAAAGGGCAGTTCCCGGATTGAGTGCTCAACCCGGGAACTGCCCTTTGTTATAATGCTTATCCGTGCATCAGCACCGCGTCTTCACCCTGGCCCGGCTTCGCGCCTTGAGCGGCGGTGCCGGCTTTTTTGCCGCGCCGCAGCACGAGGCCGAGCAGCGCGCCGACGATGGCGATGTAGATCATCACGTGGAACGTGTCGTCGAACCCGCCCACCATCGCCTGCATGAGCGCTGCTTTCGCGTCCGGCGCCTGCTGGCCCGCCGTACCCGCCCCGGCAGCTCCCCCGGCGGCCTGCATCTCGGTCAGCTTCGTCGTAGTCTTCGACGTCAGGATCGTGACCAGCGTCGCGACGGCGAGAGAATTAATGACCATCTGCATCGCGTTGGTCAGCGACGTCACGCGGCTCACGAGCTCGCGCGGCGCCTTGCTGATGAGATGCGAATTCATCGGCATCATCATCATGCCCATCCCCGCGCCGCACATGATGAGCGGCAGGATCAGATCGCGGCTCTCCGTCGTCATGTCGACGTGCGAATATTGGTACAACGCGCCGGATACGAGCCCGAGGCCGGCGACGACGAGCCAGCGCACGCCGATCTTGTCGAACAGCATGCCCGCGATCGGCATCATGAGCCCGGAGGCGAGCGCCTGCGGCAGCAAGGTCAGCCCGGTGTCGAACGGAGCGAACCCGCGCGCCTGCTGCAGGAACTGCGGCATGAGGAACAGCGCGCCGTACAGCCCGAACTGGGCGATCCACTGGACGAGGATGCCGACCGAGAAGTCGCCCGAACGGAACACGCGCAGCTCGAGCAGCGGCGTCTTCGCGCGCAGCTCGGCGATCACGAACAGGAGGAGGGCGATGCCGCCGACGATGAGGCCGGTCAGCGTCTTTGCCGACGTCCAGCCGTGCGCGCCTTCGCTGACGCCGTAGGACAACGCCGCGAACGCCAGCGGGCCGAGTATGATGCCCGGTACATCGATCGCGGAGCCCTTGCTCCGTTCACCGCTCGGCAGACGGCGCAGACCGATCAGCAGGCAGATGAGCCCCACCGGGATGTTGATGAGGAAGATCCAGCGCCAAGAGTGATACTCCACGAGCCACCCGGAGAGCACCGGGCCGATCGCCGGCGCGAACAGAATCGGCACGCCCATCATGCCCATGATCGCCCCGACCTTACTGGGCGGGCTGAGCTTGTAGACGTACGCCATGGCGACCGGAAGCACGCAGCCTCCGCCTAATCCCTGGATGACGCGAAAGACGATCAGCCACTCCGCGCTGTTCGGCGTCGCGCACAGAATCGAGCCGAGCGTGAACAGACAGACGGAGATGAGGAAAATATTCTTCGCCCCGAACCGGTCGGACAGCCAGCCCGACAGCGGAATGACCGCCGCCTGGGCCAGCATGTAGCCGGTGACCGCCCACTGGAGCGTGGACAGAGGGGAATCGAAATCGTGAACGAGGCTCGACAGGGCCACGTTCATAGCGGTCGCGTCCAGAATGACCATGAACACGCCCGCGATGATGGCGAGCAAGGGGATGATAATGCTGCTGATACGAAACTCCGAGTTGGGTGTTGCCTGGCCGCTCACGGCGGATGGACTCATACAGTTGGCTCCTTTTCTCTCATTTCTTCTATCGGCTCTACTCCTATCGGCTATGCTCGATCAGCCGGCTACGGGACTAACGCCCTTTCCCGTGAACTGGCTGTTGTACAGATCGGCGTAGAACCCTCCCAAATTCAGCAGCTCCTGATGAGTCCCCTTCTCGATGACGCTGCCTTTGTTCATAACCAAGATCAGATCCGCATCGCGAATCGTAGACAATCGGTGGGCGATCACGAAGCTCGTGCGGCCCTCCATCAAACGGTTCATAGCCCGTTGAATGATAATTTCCGTACGCGTATCGACGCTGCTCGTCGCTTCGTCGAGGATGAGAATGGCCGGATCTGCCAGAATGGCGCGCGCGATCGTCAAGAGCTGCTTTTGCCCCTGCGAGATATTCGACGCTTCCTCGTTCAGAATCGTGTCGTAGCCGTCCGGCAGCGTGCGGATGAAGTGATCGGCATGCGCGGCCACCGCCGCCTCGACGATCTCCTCCTCGGTCGCCCCTGCACGCCCGTAGCCGATGTTGTCGCGAATCGTGCCGTTGAACAGCCACGTATCCTGCAGCACCATGCCGAACATGCCGTACAGGCTGTGCCGCTTCAGATCCGTGATGTTCACGCCGTCGACGGTGATGGCTCCGCCATTCAGCTCATAGAACCGCATGAGCAGGTTGATGAGCGTCGTCTTACCCGCGCCGGTCGGCCCAACGATCGCTACCGTCTGTCCGGAGCGGACATCGATGTTCATATCCTCGATCAGCATAGCGTCCGCTTTATACCCGAACTGCACGCCGCGGAACTCCACGTCGCCGTGCGGATGCGGCAGTCCCTTGGCACCCACGGCTTCCGGCACTTGCTCCGGCTCATCCAGCAGCTCGAACACCCGCTCCGCGGAGGCGATCGTCGATTGAATGACATTCGCAATGTTGGCCGTCTGTGCGATCGGCATCGAGAACTGGCGTGCGTACTGGATGAACGCCTGGATATCTCCGATCTGGATCGACTGCCGCGTGACGAGCACGCCCCCGACGACGCAGATCGCCACGTACCCGATGTTGTTCACGAACGAGATGAGCGGCATCATAATGCCGGAGATGAACTGCGCCTTGCGGCCCGACTCGTACAGCCGGTCGTTGATCTGATCGAACTTGGCGATCGACTTCGCTTCATGGCCGAACGCCTTCACGATCCGGTGCCCGGTATACATTTCCTCGACGTGCCCATTCAGCTCGCCGAGCTCCTTTTGCTGCCCCATGAAATGCTTCTGCGAGCGCTTGGCGATCCGGCTCACAACTACGAAGCTGAGCGGGATCGTCAGGATCAGAATGCCGGTCAACAGCGGACTGATGGTCAGCATCATCACGATTACGCCGAGAATGGTCACTACGGAGGTGATCAGCTGCGTCAAGCTCTGCTGGAGCGTGCCGCTGATGTTGTCGACGTCGTTCACCGCACGGCTCATGATCTCCCCGTGCGTGCGGGAATCGAAGTACGAGATCGGCAGCCGAGCCAGCTTCAGATTCACATCCCGGCGGAGCGTATACACAGTCTTCTGGGCGACGCCGGCCATCAAGTATTGCATGGCATAGCTAAACAGGGAACTCAAGGCATATAAACCGGCCAAGAGGAGCACAATTTGAAGAATATAGTCAAAATCGATCTCCGCTCCCGGGATATGATTCACTTTGCCCATAATGCCTTCGAACAACTTGGTCGTCGCCTTCCCCATGAGCTTCGGACTGACGATGCTGAAGACGGTGCTCAAGATCGCGGTCGCCAGCACCGTAATCAGCCGGCCCCGATAGGGCTTCAAATACCCGAGCAGCCGGCGGAAGGTGCCTTTGAAGTTTTTCGCCTTCTGCGGAGGCATACCGAAGCCCATCCCCGGAGGCCCGCCGCCGGGGCCTCGGAAGCCGCCGGGACCGCCCGTGCCCGGGCTGCCGCCCGGCGCTCTGCGCGTCTCACTCATGCGATCTCCTCCTCTGACAATTGGGAATACACGATCTCCTGGTACACCTGGCACGTATCCATCAGCTCGCGGTGTTTGCCGATGCCGGCAATCTTGCCGTCTTCCAGTACGATAATCCGGTCGGCGTCCATCACGGTGCTCACCCGCTGCGCGACGATCAGCACGGTGGCATCGGCGGTCTCCCCTTTCAGTGCCGCCCGCAGGCGCGCATCGGTCTTGAAGTCCAGCGCCGAGAAGCTGTCGTCGAAGATATAGATCTCCGGCCGGCGCACGAGCGCACGGGCGATCGAGAGTCGCTGCTTCTGCCCGCCCGATACGTTCTTCCCGCCCTGGGCGAGCACGGATTCATACCCTTTTTCCATCTCGGAGATAAAATCGGCCGCCTGCGCTACCTTGGCCGCATGCTGTACTTCCTCGTCCGTCGCCGTCTCCTTGCCGAAGCGGATGTTCTCCGCAACCGTGCCGGTGAAGAGCACCGCCTTTTGCGGTACGAACCCGATCTTGCTCCGCAGCTCTTCCTGGCTCAGCTCTCGAACGTCGACATCGTCGACGTACAGCTTGCCGCCGCTCAGGTCGTAGAAGCGCGGGATCAGGCTGACTAGCGTAGACTTGCCGGAGCCGGTACCGCCGATAATCGCCGTCACTTCTCCAGGTCCGGCCTCGAAGGAAACCCCATCGACCGCAGGTGCTTCCGCTCCCGGATAGCTGAAGGAGACGTTCTCGAAGCGGATATAGCCCTTCCTCGCAGGCGAAGGCTGGCGCGTGCGCTCGGCGTCCTTGATCTCCGGCACCATGTCCAGCACTTCGTTGATCCGCACAGCGGATGCCGAGGCGCGCGGGACCATGACGAACATCATGGACACCATGATGAGCGAGAACATAATCTGCATCGCGTATTGGATGAATGCCATCAGATCGCCGACCTGCATCCCGCCGCCCTCGATGCGCAAGCCGCCGAACCAGATGATCGCGATCGAGGAGAAGTTCAGGATGAGCATCATCGCCGGCATCATCGCCGCCATGATCTGATTGGCGCGAATCGCCGTATTGGTCACGTCGCCGTTCGCCTCCGCGAACCGGTCTTGTTCATACTCGACGCGGTTAAACGAACGGATGACGCGAATGCCGGTGAGCGATTCGCGCAGCACCAGGTTCAGCTTATCGAGCTTCGTCTGCATAACGCGGAAGAGCGGAATGCCCTTGCGCGCGATCAGGAAGATCGTCCCGACCAGAATCGGGATGATCGCGATAATGACAAGCGACAGCTGGGCGTCCTTCGACACCGCCATAATAATGCCCCCGATGCACATCATGGGAGCCATGACCATCATCCGCAGGATCATGACCAGCACCTGCTGCACCTGCGTGACGTCATTCGTCGTACGGGTGATGAGCGAGGCGGTGCCGATCTTGTCGAACTCCTGCAGTGAGAAATGTTCGACTTGGCTGAACAGCTTGCCGCGTACGATTTTGCCTAATCCCGAAGAGATCCGCGCCGACAGCGAGCTCGCCCAGATCGATACCACTACCCCGCCTGCCGCCACGAGCAGCATGAAGCCGCCGACCTTCCAGATGTAGCCGGTGTCGCCCTTCACAATGCCGGTATCGACGATATCCGCCATGAGCGTAGGCAGATACAGCTCGGACAGCGACTGCAGCAGCACGAGGAACAAGACACCGGCAATGATCATCCGAAAAGGCCTTAAAAAACGAAACAATTTAATCAAAGGGAAGTCACTCCTTTCGCAAACCTTTTCCCACGTAGACCACCTTACACTACTTTTTTAAACTGAATATTAACAACCTCGCCTCCGGTATTCATTTACACTAAAGTTAAACTTCAGGACGGGCCGCATTCGCCCTATAATGAAAGGTGACATAGAAATACGGGGAGGCGTTTCGATTGGTACAACTGGCACCAGCATCATTATCGGCGGACGTGGTCGTCGTCGGAGGCGGTCCCGCCGGCATCAATGCGGCGATCGCCGCCGGGCGGGGAGGAGCGAAGACCGTGCTCGTCGAGCGGTACGGATTCCTCGGCGGGATGTCGACCGCGGCCCTCGTCTACCCTTGGATGACGTTCCATACGGCCGACGGCAAACAGGTCATCAAGGGGATCGCGCAGGAGATCATTGACCGATTGATGGCGATGAACGCCTCGCCCGGGCACATGCGCGATACGGTGGGCTTTACCTCGACCATCACACCTTACCACCCGGAAGTGTATAAGGTGCTCGTGTCCAAAATGCTGAAGGAGGCGGGCGTCCAGCTGCTGCTGCACAGCTTCGTCGATTCCGTCACGATGAATGGTGCCGGTGACACTATCGAGTCCGTACAGTTGACATCGAAGTCCGGGCGGATCGAGCTGAGGGGCCGGGTGTTCATCGACACGAGCGGGGACGCGGACATCGCCTACTTGTCCGGCGCGACGTGTCTGAAGGGGCGCGAGGGGGACCATCGTACCCAGCCGATGACAATGAAGTTCCGCATGCGCGGCGTCGACCTGGCTGCGGTGAAGCAGTACATGATCGACCATCCCGACGAATTCTACCGCAAGACGCCGCACGCCGAGCTGCCCGATCTGCCGCTCTCCGGCATCTGCGGCTTCTATAAGCATTGGAAGGAAGCGAACCTGCCGATCAACCGCGACCAGGTGCTGTTCTTCACCGGCCCGAACGAAGACGAGGTGTTGGTGAACACGACGCGCGTCCAGGGGCTCGACGGCACGCGCGTGGAGGACTTGACCGAAGCCGAGGAGCTCGGGCGGGAGCAGGTGCTGCTCGTCGCCGACTTCATGACGCGGAACTTGCCCGGCTTCGAGAAGGCGTCGATCTCGCAGGTCGGCGCGCAGATCGGCATCCGCGAGTCGCGCCGCATCGACGGGCAGTATGCGCTGACCGGCGAGGACGTCATCGCCGGCCGCCGCTTCGCGGACGCGATCGCGCGCAGCGGCTACCCGATCGACATCCACGATCCGTCCGGCAAGGGCGTGACGTCCGCCGACGTGCAGGGGGATGGCGCCTACGACATCCCTTACCGCTGTCTGCTGCCGAAGCAGGTCGGCAACCTGCTCGCGGCGGGCCGCTGCATCTCGACGACGCACGAGGCGCTCGCGACGACGCGGCTCACGCCGAGCTGCATGGCGACCGGCCAAGCGGCCGGCAGCGCCGCGGCGATCGCCGTGCGTCAGGGCATCGGCCCGCAGGCGGTCGACGTCTCTGAGCTGCAGACCACGCTGCGGCGGGATGGCGTCGTGCTGGATTGAGGGGGAAGCTGGGGCGCTTGTGGCCGCGTTAGATTGGTATAAGTGGGTGGCGGAGCTAAAAAATCGTTTTGTTAAGTAAACAAAAAGGAGCCTGATACGCATGTTCGGCTCCTTTTTTATATAAGGGTTTTTACCCGTGCAGTCGGCTTCGTCGTGATCCCATTTTAGTTCATGGCGCCACCCGCCTCGTTCAGGACATATTCCAGCTTCACCGGATCGGAAGCATTCCCGCTTGTATCCCAGGCAGTCAGAATGATCTCATACTTCCCGAGTTTTAAAGCATCCGTGGTGATCGATGCTGTCCCGGAAACTTCCGCCTGATACGCTACGACTTCCTTGTCGTCCTGGTGCCCATTTCGTTGAACAACCGCCTGGATACCGGCGTAATCCCGGTCGCCCGGAGGTTGGAAAGTGATGATTAACCGGTTTTTCACGGTTTCCGATACTTTTACGTTCGTCGGTTTTCCGGGTGCGATGAGATCTTTTCCTGTTCGGATATCGACTGGGCTGCTTCTTGAAGTGTTGCCTGCCTTATCCGCTGCTTCAATCTCGAACCGGTAAGAGGTGTTGCCGATCAGGTTGGAAACCGCAAAGGAAGGCCGCTCCTGGGCGCCGTCCACGGTACCGATTACTTCCCCATCCCGCACAATGTGGTACTCCTGGACTCCGACGTTATCGGCTGCGGGAAGCCATGCCAAATTCATGGAAGAATCGGTGATAGAATCTGCCTGTACTCCGGCTCCCTCTGGCCAATAAGGAGCTTCTGTATCCGTAAACTGATATTCGGGGTTCAAAATACGCGCTTTGTAGAAAGCCGCTCCCGTTCTTTTGCGGGTCATGTTCGGAAAGAAGAAATCCACCGTATCGGTACACCAGGAGTTCAACGTACAGGTGCCTACCGGATTTTTGGCGATATCCGCGACCGTTTCAATCACTTGACCGGATAATTGGTTTCCGACAGCCTTGATACCAACGCGGCTCGTTTGGCTGGCTTCCGGATAAGTCAGATCCAGGGTGTTGGTGGATTTGACGTATTGATACAATTTCCCGCCAGATGCCACCCAAAGACGGTTGTTGTCTCCATATACAGGTTGCACATCATGGGCGTTAAGGCTCTTGACATCGAGTCTGCGGTATTCCGTCAGCGTCGGCTGATCCGCCGTCCCGCCTATTTTGAGACCGGCGACGCCACTGGAACCCGCCGTCCAGAGAATCTCATTATCAGGATCCCAGAGAGCGGCATGGGCTCCCGGCTGGTTATACTGCGCATACGTTGAAGAGGCCGGTCCTTGGGACGAAGTATAGACCCGCACCCAGCCGCCGGTACTTGCCGCGATGGCGACGTTCCCGTTGGGAAGCAACTCGATGGCATGCGGATTGCCGCCGACGTTCAAGGCCCACTTCTTGCTGTCGCCGGCCGGGTAAGGGACGATTGCCGCCAAACCGCGCGAATCCGTCATCAGCATCCACTGACCGCCCCACGCGATGCCTTTTCGCAGCCTAACTTCCGTCGGAAGCCCCCAAGCGCCGGTCAGATCGCCAAAGCCGTTCGACGCGCTAGGAGACCAGGACCACTTGATCGCACTATCGCTGTTCCAATCACTCACCGCCGGATCGAGCACCAAAACTTTCTGGGACGCTTGATCGCTTACGCCAATGTAATAATCCGAAGCAGCGGCGTGGGCGTGCCGGACAGGCTGGTTGGGCAATACGCCGGTAAGCATAAACGTTGATAAGAGTAAGAGCAAGACAACTTTTCTTACTACCATTCCATTTCCTCCCTTCAGAATATGTACTTTTGAAAAAACAACTACATATTACCTCACTCCGGTTAGCAGTTTAACCCATATCATGGGTCAGTCATATGAACGTTTGTAAGCAATTCTATGTCTTTTTCTAATTTAAAAAGCCGCTGCCAGCAGAGATCCGACGATCTGGGCTGGAGCGGCTTTGACGTAGTGCGATTAAAGAATGACTTTCGCTTTATAATCGACCCTGACCTTCGTACTGCTGCAGCAGCCGCTGCCAGCAGGCCATCAGCGGCGCGATCTGGCGCGCCTCGAACAAGAACGGGCCCGGATACCCGGCGTCGGCCAGCGCATCCATAACCGCCGGCCAGTCGATCACCCCGTCGCCTGGCAGCCAGTGCCGCTCATCCAGTCCGTCGTTATCGGACATGTGCACGGTTATGATCCGCGCGCCCAGCCGGCGGATGAACGCCTCGGGCCGCTCGCGCACGAGATGGTTCACGTCGCAGCAGATGCCGAGCCGCTCGTCCGCCGCGACGAGCGCCGCCATCTCGTCCGCGCTGTGCCCGAGGCACGTGCGCGGCAGGCACTCGACGGCGACGCGAATGCCGGCGCGCTCCGCATCGTCCGCGAGACGCGGCAGGCTCTCGCGGCAGGCGGCGAGCCGGGCGGCGCGCTCCGCGTCCTCGATCGGCTCCCAGCTCGGATGGAGCACGACGGTGCGGATCGCCCAGCGCTCTGCCAGCTGCAGCAAGTGGCGGTGCCGCTGCAGCGCCGCCTCCCGCCCGTCCGGGTCGAGCTGCGAGACGTCCCACTCGGTGCCGTACGGGAGGTGCATCGTCCACACCTCCAGGCCGAGCGCCCGCGCATGCTGGACGACGGACTCGCACAGCCGCTCGCAGGCGGGGTCGAGCATGTCGAACGTGCTCTGCCGCCACGCCAGCTCGATGCAGGCGATGCCCGCCGCGTGCGCCAGCTCCAGCTCGCGGTGCATGTCCTTCTGCGCGTCCAGCGGGAACGAGGTGCCGACCCGCCACGCGGCCGGCTCCACCCGCCCCTCGCGCGCAGCACCCATGTAGGCCCGCCGCAGCAGGCGGGCCTTGTAGAAGCCCGCGCCCTCGCGAGAGCGGGTCGCGCGCGGCTCGTACATGTCGACGGTGTCCGTCGTCCATTCGTACGGCCCGCCGGGCTTCGGCACGGTCACGACGACTTGGCCGGACGGCTGGCTGCCGACCGTCTTGACGCCGACGCGGCTGATAGCCGCGGCCCCGGCATAGAAGGTGTCGAAGGCACCCGTCGACACCTCGAATTGGTACACCTGCGTGCCGGAGCTCACCCACAGCCGATCGGGGTCACCCTCGACCGGCTGGAGGTCGTGGCCGTGCGAGGTCGGCAGCGCGACGGCACGCGCCACCTCCAGCGAGGGCGCAGCGGCCGTGCCGGCCACCCGGAGGGCGACGAGCTCTTCGTCGCCGACCGCCCACAGCAGGGAGCGGTCCGCATCCCACACGAGTTCATGCGCTCCGGACATCGCGTACTCGGCGTAAGCGGCGCACGACTCCCCTTGCGAGGAGGCGTACACTCGCACCCAACCGCCCGTGCTGGCGGCGACCGCCAAGTTGCCGTCCGGCAGCAGCTCCGCGGAGTGGGGGTTGCCCCCGACGTGCAGGCCCCACTTCTTGGCGTCCCCAGCCGGATAAGGGGTAATAGCCGCGAGCCCCCGGGAGTCGGTGACGATCAGCCACTCGCCGCCCCACACCCGATTGCGGCGAACCTTGGCATCCGTAGGGAGACCCCACGACGACAGCAGCTCCCCGAACCCGTTCGCCGCCGTAGGCGCCCACGACCAGACGACTGCCCGCTCCTCGTTCCAATCCTCCACCGCCGGATCCATCACCAGTATGCGATGGGTCGCCTGATCGGTTGCGGCAATGAGATACTCGCCCGCCACAGTCCCGCGCAGACCCACGGTTTCCGTCAAGTTTCCATTCCTCTCCATGCATGCTCCCTCTCCCTCTGTGAACTATTGATAATTCGGATTCAGAATCCGCGCCTTGTACAGCGCTTCTCCGCTCAAAGTCTGTCCTATACGGCTCCAAGCTCCCGCACCCGGCTGACCGCCTTCCGGCCGGAAACGGTCCACCGTTTCGGTGCACCAATTGTTGGCCTTGCACCCGCCGGGCGGCTTCTTGGCCATATCCGGCACCGTCTCGACCACCTCGCCGGAAGGCTGGTTGCCGATGCTCTTCACGCCGACCCGGCTGATCGCCTCGCGGCCGGGGTAAGCGGAATCGAAGCTTTTCGTGGACTTCACGTATTGGTACACCTGGGAGCCCGATGCGACCCAGAGCCGATCCGGATTACCGTAGACGGGCTCCACCGCATGCGCATGCTTGGTCGGCAGCGCGATCCGCTCCGCCTCCTCCAGGGCCGGCGCCGCGTCGGAGCCGGCGACCCGCAGCGAGACCAGGGCGTCGTCGCCCGCCGCCCAGAGCACCTGCCGCTGCGGGTCCCACAGCACCGCATGCGCGCCCGGCATCGCGTACTGAGCGTACTTGTCTGCCGAGCTCCCTTGCGAGGAGGCGTACACCCGCACCCAGCCGCCCGTGCTGGCTGCGATCGCGATGTTGCCGTTCGGCAGCAGCTCCGCCGAATGGGGATTGTCGCCTACCGCCAAGCCCCACTTCTTCGCATCCCCTTGGGGATACGGAATAATGCCGGCCAGGCCGCTCGAGTCGGTGAAGACCATCCACTGGCCTCCCCAGACCTCATTCGTTCGCACCTTCGCATCGGTGGGCAACCCCCACATCCTGTTCAAGCCGTCGAAGCCATTGTCCGCCGTCGGCTGCCACGACCACTTCAGCGCTTTCGGCTCGCTCCAATCTGTGGCGGCCGGATCGAACACCAGAATTCGGTCCGCGCTCTGGCTCGTGACAGCGATCGGGTACTCCTTGGGAGCGTTCGACGGTCCGAACGAGCCGCACCCGGCCACCATCCATGCCAGCCCCGACACTCCCGCCGCCAGCCGCAGCAATTGCTTCCAACCTCTTCCACGCCGCATCCTGACTCTCCTTCCTTCCCCTGAACTTTTCCTAAAAATAAAAACCCTCTCCCGCACCCAACCGCGGAAGAGGGTTCTGCACACCTTACTTATCGAGCCCTTGCTGCTGTACGGCCTCGTTCACTTCCTTGATCGCCGTCTGCAGCCCTTTGTTGTCGTACCCCTTCACGATGCTGTCCCACAGCGCGACCGGGTCGTCCTTGGCGAGCATGACCTTGATCACATCTTCCACCGCGTTGATCGCGCTCAGCTTGGCTTTGGCCGGCGTATACAGCTGCTCGACCTTGAAGTTCGTCGGCACCGGCTTCAGCTTCTCGAGGTTGTACTTGTAAGCGTCGTTCGACAGCTTCCACAGCTTCTCCCCATAATTGATCTTGTTGATCTCATTGTCTTCCATCTCGAGCTGCTGGCCCCAGGCCGCGAGCGAACCGAACAGACCGCCGTAGGAAGGATACAGGGAGCCGAGCGACTTGTACCGGCCGTCATTTCCCTTGGGACGCGTGACGACGTAGGCGCCGTTCTCCTTCTTGTAATCGACGCCCTCGAAGCCATACCGCTTGAACGTCAAGAACTCTTCGGACAGCAAATAATCGTAAATTTGCAAGATCCGGTCCATCTTCTCGTCCGACACCTTCGAGCTGAAATAGCTCTCCGACCAGAACGTCACAGCCGTATACCGGTAGCGGTTGCCGTCGGGGCTGGCCCAAGTGGCCGGGATCACTTGGATCACTTCATCCAGCGGCTTGTCCTTGTTGTACTTGTCCCAGGAGTTCCTCAGGTTGTTGAGCGCGTTCGCCGTCCCTTGCACGGAGAGGGCGCCCACCTTGCCCTGGCCGAATTTGTCGAACCCGTCGTTCGGCTTCATGATGGCAAAATCGGGATCGATCGCGCCCTCGGCGTACATCTGGCGAAGCTGCTTCACGGCTTCCTTCATTTTGGGCGAAGCATAGTAGGGAATGTACTTCCCGTCCTCCTTCACCCAGGAGCTGTTGATCAGATTCGGGAACGTCCCGCCCGCGATCGGCAGCAGCATGCTGGTATTCGTACGGAACGTGAGCCCGACGGTGTCGTTCTTGCCGTTGCCGTCAGGATCCTTCTGGGCGAACGCCTTGAACAGATTGAGGTACTCCTCATACGTCGTCGGTGCCTTCAGCCCCAGCTTCTCCATCCAGTCCTTGCGCACGACGATCGCTCGCTCGATAGCCCACTGGTCCGTGTTTAAGTACGTTTGCCGCGGAATCATGTACGTCTTGCCGTCCACGGTCAAGCTTTTCGTATCGTCGAGATTCAGCACCTTCTTCACGTTCGGGTACCGGCTCAGATCCGAGGGCAGGGGACGGATGATGCCTTGCTTAATCCAGGAATAATACGTTTCGGTGTTGATGATGTCGTCGCTGAACACATCCGGCAATTCGCCCGACGCCGCCCACAGCTGGTATTTCTCTACGTAGTCGGCGTAGCTGATCACTTTGTCCACGATGTTGACGTTGAACTTCTCTTGGATGAACTTCAGGAACTGATCCGAGTTTCGGTCCGGGAACGCCGACCCGATGTTGAAGAACGACATCGAGATGTCGAGCTTCTTCGAATTGTTCGGCACGTTCGCCCCGGACGCCGGCGGCGTAGCCTCCCCTTTCTTCGTTTCCTTGCCGTCTCCGCTGCTGCAGCCTGCCGCGACCGTGACGGATACGGCGAGCGACAGCAGGGCGGCCGCATAACGCTTGGTCTTCCCCATGGTGGTCCTCCCTTTGTCTCACTCATGTAATTTATTTTAAGACTTGTCGGTCCTAAAACCAATGCTCATTCCTTGACGGCCCCCAAGGTGACGCCCGCGGCAAAATACTTCTGCAGCACCGGATACACCAGCATAATGGGGACCATCGTGACGATAATGCTCGCCATCTTCAGCCCGTCCGGATAAATCTGGCTGAGCTGCGATACCATCGCCGCCCCCATGTCGTCCCGGCGCATCTTCGTCACATCCTGCAGCATGTTGCGCAGGAACAGCTGCATCGGGTACTTCTTCGTATCGTTGATGAACAGCATGGCCAAGTACCATTCGTTCCATCGCGCCACCGCGTAGAACAGCGTGATCGCCGCCATCGTCGGCTTCGAGATCGGGATGATGATGCGGAACAGGATGAACATGTCGTTTGCCCCGTCGATCTTGGCCGACTCCTCGAGCTCCGGCGGAATGGAGCGAAAATGGTTGATCATGAGGATCAGGAAAAACGTATTGACGGCAACAGGCAAGATCATGACGCTGTAATGGTTGATCAGGTGCAGGCTGCGCATCATCAGGTAGTACGGAACGAGGCCGCCGCCGAACAGCATCGTGAACACGATTCCCGTCATCATGACGTTCCGGCCCGGCATCGTTTTTTTGGACAAGGCGTACGCCCCGCACGTGGTCACGAGCATGTTCAAGAACGTGCCGACCCCCGTGACGATCAAGGAGTTCATCAGCGCTTTGCCTACATAGCTGCCATTCAGAAGCATGGTGTAGGAGGCGGTGCTGAAGCTCGTCGGGAACAAGTAAAACCGCTGCTTGGCCACCGAGGCCGGGTCGGCGAACGAAATGATCAGCACGTTGTAGAACGGCAGGATCGTGATAACGGCGAGCAAAAGGAGCACCAGGTTAATCGCGATGTCCGACAGGGTAAGCTTGCGTCGAGTAGCGAGCATCAGTAGAGCCCCTCCTGTCCGAGGCGCTTCGCCGTGCGATTCGCTACATATAGCAGCGCGAAGTTAATGACCGACTTGAAGAGCCCCACCGCCGTAGAAGTCCCATAGCTGGATCCGACCGCGAATGTCCGTCTGTAGATGTACGTGTCCAGAATGTCCGCTTTCTCATAGACGGCGGGGTTGTACAGGTTGAAAATCTGATCGAACCCTCCGCCGCCGGAGCTCATCGTGCGCCCGATCTGCAGGATGAGCAGGATGACCACGGTGCTCTTCAGCGCCGGCCATGTGATGTGCAGCATTTGCTGGTAGCGGTTCGCGCCGTCGATGCTGGCGGCTTCGTACAATGCCGGGTTAATTCCGGCGATGGCGGCCAGGTAGATGATCGTGCCCCAGCCCATGTCCTTCCAGAGGCTGCTGGTGTAGATCAAGCCGCGGAAGTAGGTCGGATCGACGAGCAGACTCACTTTGTGCATACCCAAGAGGTCGAGCAGCTGGTTCAGCACCCCGAAGGCGCCTAGGAAGTTGACCATGATGCCGCTCACGATGACCCACGACAGGAAGTGCGGGAATGTGTAGACGACTTGATAAAACTTTTTCATCCCCTTGCGGCGCACTTCATTGATCAGCAGCGCAACGACGATCGGCACCGGGAATTCGAAGATCAGCCGGCCGAACGAGATGATGATCGTGTTGCGGAAGGCGATCCAGAAATCGTGCAGCCGGAAAATTTCCTCGAAATTGGCGAACCCGACCCACTCGCTCCTCCAGATGCCTTTGGCAAAGTTGAATTCCTTGAATGCCAGAATAATACCGTACATGGGACCGTAGTCGAAAATGATGTAGTAGGCGAGCAGCGGGAGCACGAGGATGTATAAATATTTGTGCTCGTTCATCCGCTGCAGCAGTCCCTTGCTCTTGCGCGTGTTCACCGAGTGTCCCCCTTCTGGATAAAGCGCTTACGAAGCGAATGTCCTCAGTATACGCATTTCGCGGGGCGGCCCATATGAACGTTTCTAAGCTTTCGTATGTACTTTTCATCGCATTTGTTTGGCAGAAAAAAAGAAAACCGTCCAGCTCTGGACGGTTCTGAACGTGAGGCGGGGCTGCTGCCAATCCGACATCAGCTCTCGCTCGCTCGATACTCGGTCGGGGTCATGCCCCGGTGCTTCTTGAACAGCTTGGCGAAATAAAAGTAATCGCTGTAGCCGGCCCGCTCGGCAATCTCGCTGACCGGAGCCGACGTGCCCCGCAGCAGTTGGCAAGCATAGTCCATGCGGAGATCCACCATGTACTTGGTGAAATTGACATGGAGCTCCTTCTTAAAGAGCAGGCTCAAGTAATTCGGGTGCATGTAGAACTTCTTGGCGATCTCGTTCACCGAGATCGGCTCCCGATAATGAGCGTTTACATAGTGCACAATTTGCTGGAGCACTTCCGGCCCGCGCGACTCCGGTCCCGTGTCGGCGGCCGGAACGAAGCTGTCCGCCGCGATCGCCAGCAAGCCCTCGAACATGCGCGTCACGCAGCCATACACACGGACCAGCTCATCGTAGTCGAAGCAGTAAGGCTCGGCCGAGTCGGCCCCTCCGGATTGTTCGCCGCCGGGCAAGTATGCGAGAACCCGGTTGTAGAGCCGGTATGCATGGCGGATATCGTAACGGCCGGATGCGAAGTGTGGCTCCAGCCTGGCGAAGGCTTGCCGGAGCTGCGCGACATCCCGGTTCCGGATCCCTTCCTCCAAAGGCCGCCATGTCTCGGCATCCAGTTCATCCGACTGCGGGGCACCAACGGACAGTCCCACGATCACCCCCGAGGTGAAGAATCGGTAGGAGGCGATATTCGCGGCTTCGATCAGCGGCCGCAGACGGCCTGCCCGCGGGTCGACCGGGCTGATGCCGATCCCTCTGACGGATTCCGGCAACGCACCGGAAGCCGCCCTGGCTTTGGCCGTCTCGAGCGCCTCGCCGTGCAGCACATAAGCCGTCTTCCCGCTCCCGATTCGGAGCTTAAGACGGCTGGTTCCGGCGGTCACGAGATCAGCTGCCTCGGCATCCGCCGCATGCACGACGACCACACCGAGGCTCATGCCCGGCTTCCAGCCGAAGAGCCCCTGCTCGAGCAGCTGCTCGAGCTCCGCCTCCTGCGCCGTCTCTCTGCTCTGCTCCTGGATGCAGAGCAGGAGCTCGTGCTCCACTAGGAGCTGCGAACGATGGATGCCCGCCTTCACCTTCTCCAGCAGCTCGACGATCTCCGGCTCCGAGAACGGCTTCAGGCAGTAGCCGACCGCTCCGTATTGCATCGCCTGCCGGGCGTACTCGAATTCATCGTACCCGCTTGCCACGATGCATTGGACCGGCAGTCCCGCTTCGTAGATCCGTCTGATCAGCTGAAGCCCATTCATGCCCGGCATCCGCACGTCCACGAAGACCAGCTCCGGCCGAAGCTCCTGGATCCGCTCCCACGCTTCCAGCCCGTTCGAGGCTTCGCCCGCGATGGCGAACCCGTGCGCCCCCCAATCCACCGTCCCCTTCAAGCTCTCCAGAATCCATTGCTCGTCGTCGACCAACACGATGCTATACATGGTTGTCCCCCTTGGCCGGGATTCGAATCGTCACGCTCGTCCCTCGATCGGGAGCGCTCTCGATGGCGACGAGGCCGTAGTCCAGGCCGTATGTGTATTTGATCCGGTTGTTCACATTCAGCATGCCGATATGCCGGCCGGGCGCCGGCGCGGGGACGTTCGCCGAGAGCGGTGCTCCCGGCTCCGCCAGGCTGCTCCTAATCGCTTCCAGCGTCTCCGGTTCCATGCCCGCTCCGTCATCCTCGACCCACAGGAGCAGATCGCGCTCGTCCTCGACCCGACAGCCTACGGTTAGCGTGCACTTGTGCAGACTCGGCTCGATTCCATGGAATACGGCGTTCTCGACCAGCGGCTGGAGGATCATCTTCAGCATCCGATACGACTTGCACTCCGGCGCCCACTCGTAACGGACCTCGAACCGCTCCGCGAAGCGAATTTGCTGGATGCTGATGTAGGCCTGCACGATGGAGAGTTCCTCCTCCACGCTCACTTCCTCCTCGCCCTTGACGCTGTACCGGAATATGCGGCTCAGCGCGTCCGTCATCCGGCGAATCTCCGGCACCCCTTTGACGTATGCGATGCCCTTGATCGTCTCCAGCGTGTTATAGAGGAAGTGAGGGTTGATCTGGCTCTTCATGTATTGCAATTCCGCCTGCTTCCTGAGCAGCTGCAGCTCGTAGATATGAGTCTTCGAATCGACGAGCTCCCCGGTCAAATCATCGATCTCGTCGAGCAGCGAATTGAACTGGCGCGCCATGATGCTCATCTCTGCGTATCCTTCCAAGGCGACGCGCTTGTGCAAGTGGTGCAGCCCTTTTGCCCGCAGATCATAAACGAACGTCATGAACGACCGGAGCGGCTGCAAAATGTTGCGGCTGATGGCGATATAGAAGGCATACATGACGACGATCAGGAGCAGGAACATGCCGAACAGGAGCCGTTGCACTTCCTCCAGCCCCCGGAAAAGCTCCTTCACCGGATACACGCTTACGATCTCGCCCTCGATCTCGTCCAGCGGCTCGGTGTGCATCACGTACTGTTCCCCGTTCTGGCTGAACGATAGCGACTCCTGGGAGAGCCGGGATTTTTTGCCGACGTTATACGGCAGCCATTTGCCGATTTCGGCGGACTCGCTGCCGGACAAGATCGCTTGGTTTCGGTCCAGGACATAGAAGCTCCCTGCCTTGTTCTTGGACAGCGACTCGGTTCTGGGGACAATCGCGCTCGAGTCGAGCACCATGACGGCATACCCGATTTTGCGCTCCCCGCCTGTGTCCTTGCGGTTGTCGTATACCGGGACGCCTACATAGACGACGTACTCTTTATAATAGGGGGAATATTGAATGCCGCTGTAGTAGGCGCTTGTGCGCTCCGGAATTTCCTCGAAAGGGATGTAGCTGCGGCAGCCTACACAGCCGTATGTGCTCGTGCTGCCTTCCTCGCCGACCAGGACGATGCCGAGGATGCCCATCTTCATCGATTTCAGATTGACAAGCAGCTTCTCCAGCCTGTTGAACAGCTCATATTGCTTCAGCCGATCTTCCTCCACCAAATATTCCTGGATCGTCTCGTTGTAGGCAATATTCGGCAGAATGCGGTTGATGGAATCGGCATTGGAGACCACATTCTGTTTGATGGTCGCGATCATCTCCGTCGTATAGTCGCTATTGCGCTTGTAGGTGATGTTCTGGATTTGACGGTATCCCCATAGCCCTGTGACGGAGAGCAGGATGAGAATGATGATGCCGATCGTGAGCAGCTGCAGCCGGATGGAGTACTTCCGCAATAAAGCGAACATTCGCTTCCCCCTAGGGTGGCTCCCGGAATGGCGTTCCAAGGAGCCCTTCTGATGGTTTCATTGTAGGGGCTCGCGACGCGGTTTGTCCAAGCCAAAAAAGTGCCTATTGGTAATCTGGGTTCCAGAATCGAGCCTTGTAGAACTGAGAACCGGTCTTGGTCCGAGTCGCGCCGGGCAGGAAGAAGTCCGCCGTATCCGTACACCAGGTCGTGGCACAGCCGGCCTTCGGCACGGTTTCGACGACCTGCCCGCCCGGGTCATTGCTTACGCTCTTCACACCCACCCGGCTGATGCTGCTCGCTCCGGCGAACGTGGACGACCACGAGTTGGTCGACTTCACGTATTGATACACCGCCGATCCGGTGCTGACCCACAATCGGTCGGGATCCCCGATGACCGGCTGGAGATCGTGACCGTTTAGCGTCGGCAGGGCGATCTTGAGCTTCTCGGTGAGCGTAGGCGCGCTGGCCGTTCCGCCTATCGTCAGGGCGACCAGGTAGTTCTTGCCCAGCGCCCAGAGCTGATTGCCGGCCGGGTCCCACAACACGCTGTGCGCCGCCTCAAGCGCATACTGGACATTCGTCGTCGACGTCGGCCCCTGCGACGAGGTATACACCCGCACCCACCCGCCCGTGCTGGCCGCGATCGCGATATTGCCGTTCGGCAGCAGCTCGGCGGAATGCAGATTCGGTCCGGTCCCAAGGTTGATGGACCATTTCTTATCGTTCTTGGCCGGGTAGGGGACGATCGCAGCAAGACCGTAAGAGTCCGTCACCACCATCCAGTACCCGCCGAAGAGGCAATTGTACCGCAGCTTCGCATCGGAAGGCCGCCCCCAGCCCGGTGTCGGGCTGGCGAAGCCGTTGGAGGCGCTGGGCGCCCACGACCACTTGACCGCACCCGCCGCATTCCAATCGGCCGCCGTTCGGTCGAACACGAGGATGCTCCCGCTGCCGGACTGGTCGGTCGTCACAATATCGTACGATGTTGTCGCGGTAGCCGCGCCGGATGCGGGCAGGCTAATCGCGATCAGGAGAAGAATAAGGGCAAGGACTGAGGCTATCAAACGTTTGATCATGATCGATGGTCTCCTCCTCTATTGGTACTCGGGATTTAGGATACGCGCCTTATAGAAGGCGGCTCCCGTCTTGGTCCGGGTCGCGTCGGTCAGGAAGAAATCGACCGTGTCCGTACACCATGTGTTCAGCGTGCACCCGCCGCCCGGCACCGTCTGTATCACTTGCCCAGATATCTGATTGCCCACGCTGCGGACGCCGGCGCGGTTGATGCTGCTTGCCCCGGGGTACGAGGCCGACCAGGTCTTCGTCGTCTTCTCATATTGATAAACATTGGTGTTCGTACTGATCCATAGCCGGTCCGTATTGCCATACACAGGCTGCAGCTCATGGCCGCCCGTGTTCGGGAGCGCCACCTTGTACGACTCCGTAAGCACGGGCGCGGCCGGCGATCCCTGCACCAGCAAGGCGACCAAATACGTATCGCCCACCGCCCAGAGCACATTGTATTGCGGGTCCCACAAGACGCCGCGTGTTCCGCTCAACACATAATCATCAAAGGTGGAAGCGGAAGCGCCCTGCGAAGAGGCGTACACTCGCACCCACCCTCCGGCTGAGGTTGAAGCGATGGCGACGTTGCCGTTCGGCAGCAGCTCGCCGGACTGCAGGTTCGCACTTAAGTTCAAGTACCACTTCTTCGTCCCCGCCGGGTACGAGATAATCGCCGCCAAGCCATTGGAATCGGTGACGACCGCCCACTGTCCGCCGCCGAACGCGCAGTTGTTCCGCAGCTTCATCTCGGTCGGCAGCCCCCAACCGGGTGTCGGATTCGAGAACCCGTTCACCGCGCTGGGCGCCCAGCTCCACTTGAGGGCGCTCGCCAGATTCCAGTCGGCGGCGCTCGGGTCGAACACCATCAGCTGCTGTGAGGCTTGATCGCCGGCCCCGATGTCGCAGTCGCCTGCAGCTGCCGAGACGGTTGCGGGCCGGTATGACCCGCTCGCCGCGATCAGGACCGCCAGTGCGGCCAGCACGGCTAGCAGTGCATATTGCCGGCGCGACCAGGAATATACGTTCCAAAGTTGAATCATTAATACCCTCCTTTCGCATTAAAGCGTTTTCATCTAATTCGACTCCCACTATACCCCCCGGTTTTCGGCATGTGTATGGATGATTCAAATAGATGGTATGTCGAATTCTAATGATATAGCTGGAAGGGGCGGCTACCCTTTCTCTGCGTAAAATACGGCGAACTCGTGATACTTATACACACAGTCCGCCTCGGCAAAGCCGGCCTCTCTCAGCCAGCGCAGCTGGTCGGGGACGGAGGCGTTGCGGTCCAGCTTGCGCCGCTCGATCGCCGATGCGATCGCCGCCTCGGGCAAGTCCGTGCGGCGGATCGCGGCCTCCCATTGCCGCTTGTGCATCGCCTCGAAGTAAGGGGTGCTGCCGCTCGCCTGATCGGCATTAATGAAACGGCCGCCCGGCTTGAGCAAGCCGAAGACTCGGTAGAACAAGCGCGCCTTGTCCGCATCCTCGAGGTGATGGATCGAGAGCGACGAGACGATGAGATCGAACGGCTCCGGGAACGGATGCTCGATGTAATCGCCTAAGATGTAGGTGATTCGGGGCGCGGCCGCGGTGCCCTCGAACCGGGCGCGGGCTTGCTCCAGCATGCCGGTGCTAAGATCGATGAGCGCCATATGCGCCTGCGGGTACTTCTGCAGCAGGAATGCGGACAGCAGACCCGTGCCGGCGCCGAGGTCCAGGATTCGCGGGGTCGCGACGGAGTCGGCCACTTGGGCGTGCAGGACCGCCATGCCGTAAAAGTCGTCGAAGCACGGGATTAGCGCTCGCCTTTGCTGGTCATATTGTTGCGCTACGGCGTCGAATTGATGCTTCACGTGTTGGTTCATCGTTATGTCCCTCCTCGGGGCTGGTTTGGAACTATTGTAAGGGTATCTTAAAGAGTTGTGAAATATATAAAGGCAATCCCCTTGATAGGGATTGCCTATGAGTGCTGAGTTGGTTACAGGGGGCTCTCTACTTCGCCCCTCTCCGCGACCAGATCACGACCGGGATCAACAGCAGTGATAGAACCGCGCCGGAGAGAGACAGCACGGCGTAGCTGGAGTTGGCGGCCACGACTCCGGACAACGCCCCACCCGATGCGCCGGACAATGCCACCAGGACGTCTACCGTTCCTTGGGTCCGGGCACGAACGGACGCCGGGGTAGCATCTATGAGCAGTGCGGTTCCGCTAATAAGGCCGAAATTCCAGCCCAATCCGAGCAGCGCGAGGGTGAGAATCAACAGCGGCAGAGAATCGCCGGGAATCGATGCGGCCAGAATCCCTGTGAGGAGCAAGGTAACTCCGGATGCATAGGCCATCGCGGAGCGTCCGATTTTATCTACGAGCGTACCGGTCAGCAAGGACGGGAGGAACATCGCGCACACATGAATGCTGATGACCAGGCCGACCTCACCCAGGCCGTGCCCGTGATGCTTCATGTGGACGGGCGTCATCGTCATGATCGCGACCATCACCAGCTGGGTCAACACCATGACCGTCACCCCGACCGCGAGTCCACGGCTGTTGACGGTTGAAGCTTGGGCGCTGGAGGCGGCAGCCGCGTTCATGCCGTCCTTCTGCGCCTCCGAGACCGCTTTGGCTACGAGCAAGGGGTCCGGACGGAGGAAGACGAACAGAACCAAGCCCGCTACGAGGAAAGCCGTGCCCGCCAGAAGGAACGGCCCCGCCAGTGCGGGGATCCCGAGCGACGTGGCGAGCCGGCCCATCGCATTCACAAGATTGGGCCCGCTGACCGCGCCGAATGTGGTGAAGACCAAGGCAATGCTGACGGCTCTTGCGCGCTGATTGGGCAGGGCCAAGTCGGTGCCGGCATAGCGGGCCTGCAGATTCGTAGACGTGCCCGCTCCATAGATCAACAGCGATACGAACAGCAAGGGCAAGCTGTTGGCGACCGCGGCCAGCACGATGCCTAGTGCGCCGAGCCCTCCTGCCCAAAATCCGGCGGTCAGTCCGATCCGGCGTCCCGAGCGCTGAGAGAGTCGCCCTACCAGAAAAGCGGACAACGCCGACCCAAGCGTGATCAGCGCAGAGGGGATTCCTGCCATGCTGTCCGTGCCCAACATGTCCTGGGCCAGCAGCGCGCCGACGGTTACGCCTGCCGCGAGCCCCGCCCCGCCGAACAATTGGGTGACCGCCACGATGATCAATGTACGTCGATGGAGTTCGCGCTGCTTCTCGGAAGAATATGTGTAGGACCGTATTCCGTCGCTTCGAGCTTGAACGGCTGTCTGAATTGGGTTAGCCGGCATGGTGAAGCCTCCTTAATGAATGATGAGTTGCGCAGCGAGCGCCCGGGCGAGCTCGGTCCGATTGCGCAGGCCGAACTTGTGGAGCAGCGCGTGTACATGCTTCTTCACCGCGGCCTCGCTGACGAAGAGCGCCCGGGCGATCTCCGGATTCGTCCGCCCTTGGACGAGCAGAGCCGCGACATCCCGCTCGCGCTCGGTCAGCTCCGGCCGTGCCTTCTCGAGCGCCGCATCCCGCGCTGGCAGCTCCCGCTCAGGGTCCGGGAACAGCGTCATTCCGCCGGCTGCAGCGTCGAGCAGCTTGTTCAAGAAGGCCGGAAGCGCCGACCGGCGGGTGTCGAGCACATAAGTCGGCGTGGGTGTGACCCCGTCGTACGCCGTGTGCCAGACTCCCGGCAACGGCTCGAAGCCAAGCCCTTCATGCCCGGCAGCGTAATAGGGCAGCGGCGGCGGCGAGGAGACGATCAGCGCGCCGGCCAGTATACGATCGAGCATGCTCTGGATAATGTCGGTGCGCAGCTCCTCCTTCTCCAAGTCCTCCACGTCGATCGTGAGGAGGAACCAGCCCGGGCTATGCGCCTTCGGCACCTGCAGCGCCGATCGCTGCGATGCGCTCAGGCTGGCGATGTAGGCGGCGGCGAGGGGCATCTCCGCCAAGTGCGCCAGCGTCCCGGCGTGCAGCGGCATCATGACGGACAACCCCACGATGCCCCCGTCGGGAGCCCGCATCAGCTGGACGGCGTCGGGATCGGCCGCGAGCAGGGCGGGGAAGTCCAAGTGAGCGATGCGGTACAAGGTCGCCTCGGCGGTCAATGTATAGCGGAACACCCCGCCGGACTCGGGGTCCGAGCAGATGACGCGCTTCGCCGTCGCCTGACGCCTCCTCCGCTCGAGATAGGCCTCCGCTTCCGCCAGATGTCCCGGCTGCATCGTTTCCCAGTAATTGCTCGAGCTGCGCGAATGGCGGAAGTGCGCCCGCATGATCGGGTTGCCCGCGTGCGCGAGCAGCTCGGCCAGCTCTCCGGCGAACGGGCGGTTCTCCTCGACCAGACGCCGCACCCGGGCCAGGTAGTACTGCACCGCTCTCGCGGCAGCCCTCTCGAAGCGGTCCGGCATCCGCTCCCGGAACTGGCGCCGCAGCGATTCGCGCAGCAGCTCATGGAGCTGCCAGCCCGCTTCCGTGCGACGCACGTAAGACTGTTGAAGGAGCCGCTCGAACAGGAAGCCGGGCACCTCCTGCCCGGTGAGCGCCGAGAGCAGCTCCTGGTTGAACGTGCGGGGCAGCGAAGCGACGAGGAGCAAGCGGCGCAGCTCCTCCTCCGGCGCTTCCCGGATCCACTCGGCGAGCAGCGCCTCGAACGCGCCGTCCTTCCATGCGGCCGGGTGGCCCGGAAGGCGGCCGCCGCGCTCCTGGATCGTCTCCGCCACGAGGTACGCCGAGAGCGGATGGCCCATCGTGGCCGACCACACATAATCAAGTGCGGCCTCCTGCGTCACGCCAAGGCCGGCCATGTACGCCTGCAGCTCCTCGTAGCTGAACTCCGTGAGCGGCAGGTCGACAATCGCCCGGCGCCAAGCCGTCGTCAGCCGCCATGGCCCCCGAAGCGGCGTCCGCCCGGCGATGACGACGAGAACCTTCGGCGACAGCCGGGGCAGGAACTGCTCCCGCAGCCATTGGTCCAGTGCCCCGATCTCCTCGTAATGGTCGAGCAGGAGGATGACCGGGCGCTCCTCCGCCTGGCCGTTCACCGCCGCGAGGCAACACTCTTGATCTGACACTGCCCTTGTCAGAAGGGCCGCCGGATCCATCGCCGCTCCGATGTCCCGGCACAGCCGATCGGCTTCATTCCGGTAGAGGCGGATGTCGAGCAAGACGCAAGGCAGCTGCCAAGCTTCCGCGAGGAAGCGGTATTGCTCCAGCAGAACGGTTTTGCCCATGCCCCCGGTGCCGTGCACGTTCAGTAGACGGCGAGGGGCGGCGGCGTTGAAGCCGCCGACCAGCAGCTGCTCAAAGCAGCGCAGCTCGAACGATCGGCCGACGAAGGGCGCCCGGCTCCAGGACGCCTCCGCCCCCGGCCCGTCCGACGGGTTCTTTGCCGACATGAGCCTCCCACCTCTCCGCATTTTTTATCCGTAAGTATACTATTAAAGTCACCCATTGGGTAGTACGCTCCCTGACCCGACCATGCTATCGTTACCGTATCCCGCTATAAAGGAGCGATACCCAATGAACACCAAGACACCCACGGCTCTCCGCACATGGAACCGGGATGCCCTGCTCGCCCCGGACCGGATTAACGGCTCCGAGATTTTGCTCCGGACCCTGCTGCTCGAGGGTGTCGAGTGCGTCTTCGGTTACCCGGGCGGGGCGGTCCTGTACATCTATGACGCGATGCATGGCAACCCCGACTTCCGCCACTTGCTGACCCGCCACGAGCAAGGGGCGATTCATGCAGCGGACGGCTACGCCCGCTCGACAGGCAAGCCCGGCGTCTGCCTCGCCACATCCGGCCCGGGCGCCGCCAATCTGGTGACCGGCATCGCGACCGCACACATGGATTCCGTGCCGCTCGTCATTATCACCGGCAATGTAGCTACGTCGCTGCTCGGCACCGATGCGTTCCAGGAGGCGGATATCGTCGGCATCACCCAGCCGATCACGAAGCATGGCCTCATGGTCCGCCATGTGGACGATCTGGCGCGTACGATCCGTGAAGCGTTCCACTTGGCCGGTACGGGACGCAAAGGTCCTGTCCTGGTGGACATCCCGAAGGACGTGTCCGCCGATACGACCGTGTTCCGCTATCCGGACACCGTGCACATTCGAGGCTACGAGCCTGACCCGGCCGTTAACCCGGAGCTCGTGGACCTGCTCCTGGCCGCGATCCGCGAGGCGAAGCGCCCGCTCCTGCTCGCCGGGGGCGGCGTCGTGCAGGCCGAAGCGTCCGCCGAGCTGCTGCAGCTCGTCCAGCGGACGCAGCTGCCCGTCACTACGACGCTGCTCGGCCTCGGCGGCTTCTCGGCACTGCATCCGCTATGGCTCGGCATGCCGGGCATGCATGGCACATACGCCGCTAACCAGGCGCTGCAGCAATGCGACCTGCTCGTGGCCGTCGGCGCCCGCTTCGACGACCGCGTCACGATGCGGCTGGACGACTTCGCGCCGCATGCGCGCATCGCCCATCTCGACATCGACGCCGCCGAGATCGGCAAGCTCGTCCCCGCATCCATCCCGATCCGGGGCGATGCGAAGCGAGTGCTCGCGATGGTGTGCGACCGCCTCGCCGCTCAGCCGGCCGCGCCGGAATTCCCGGCCGAGCGGGCGGCCTGGCTCCGGAACCTTGCGGAGATGAAGGAACGCCACCCGCTCCGGTACCGCGACGACACCAGCGCGCTGCAGCCGCAGTACGTCATCGAGATGCTCGACCGCACTACGGAGGGCAACGCTATCGTGACGACCGACGTCGGGCAGCACCAGATGTGGGTCGCGCAATTTTACCGCTTCCGGCATCCCCGCTCGCTCCTCACCTCCGGAGGCTTGGGTACGATGGGCTTCGGATTCCCCTCCGCGATCGGCGCGCAGATCGGTCATCCGGACCGGCTTGTCATCTCGGTCAACGGCGACGGAGGCATGCAGATGTGCGCCCAGGAGCTGGCGATCTGCGCGCTGCACAACATTCCGGTGAAGATCGTGGTCATCAACAATCAGACGCTGGGGATGATCAAGCAATGGCAGGAAGTGATCCATCAGGGCAGGTACAGCCATATCGACCTGTCGGGCAGTCCCGATTTCGTCAAGCTGGCTGAAGCGTACGGAGTACTGGGGCTGAGGGCCGATAATAGGGAGGATGCCGAGCGCGTCTGGCAGACGGCGCTCAGGACGCCTGGCCCGGTCCTGATCGACTTCCTCGTGTCGAAGGACGAGCTCGTCCTCCCGATGGTGCCCCATGGGCGGTCGCTCGACGATATGATTCTGGAGGTGCCGGAGGCATGAGTACACCCTACAGGACCACGCCCACCCAAACATTGTCCGTCCTCGTGCAGGACCGGCCGGGTGTGCTGCAGCGCGTCGCCGGCCTGTTCAGCCGGCGGGGCTACAACATGGACAGCTTGTCTGTCGGGGCTTGCGAGGAGGAAGGCTTGACCCGGATGACGATCGTCCTCTCGTGCGAGACGGCCGCGGTCACGCAGGTCGCGCAGCAGCTGCGCAAGCTGATGGACGTCCTGGACGTCCGCCACCTAAGCCGGCAGCCGATGGTCGTCCGCGAGCTGCTGCTGATCAAGCTGCAGGCCCCGCCGGAGAGCCGCCCCGAGCTGCTCAGCCTCGTGGAGACGTTCCGCTGCTCCGTCATCGACGTAGGCCAAGCGTCCATCGTCATCCAGGTGGTCGGCGACGTCGACAAGAACAACGCCCTGCTCCGGCTGCTGGAGCCGTACGAGCTGCTGGAGCTTACCCGCACGGGCGCGACCGCGATGAGCCGCGGCACTTAGTCCTGGTACGCGAGCACCGCGTCAGGGCCGATCGCCGTGCCGTTGTCCCGGCCGATGCAGATGTCCCGCATCGATCCCGGCCGGTCGAAGTTGAACACATGGATCGGCAGGCTATAGTCGCGGGCTAGGATAAACGCCGATTGATCCATGACCCTCAGGTCCTGCTGGATCACATCGTTGTAATGCAGCGACTTATACTGCCGTGCAGTCGGGTCGAGCCGGGGGTCGGCGCTCAGGACGCCGTCGACGCCTTGCTTGGCTACGAGCAGCGCCTCGCACCGCACCTCGATCGCCCGCTGGACGGAAGGGTAGTCGGTCGTCACGTACGGCTGCCCGTTTCCTCCGGCGAAGATGACGATATACCCTTTTTCGAGATGATGAACCGCCCTCAGCCGAATGTAAGGTTCAGCTACCGAAGCGATCGGGAGCGCCGTCATGACGCGCACCTCCCGCTCCGTCTTCGCCTTCAGCACGCCCCGCAGCATGAGGCTGTTGACGACCGTCGCGAGCGTCCCGATGTTGTCCGCTTCCGCCCGCTCGATGCCCCAGCTCTCCGCCATGTTCCCGCGGAAAATGTTGCCCCCTCCGATGACGATCGACACTTCCACGCCCAGCTCGATCACGGACAAGACTTCGTTTGCAATATGCTCCAACCGTTCCGGCTCGAAGCCGAATTCGCTTTTCCCCGCCACGGCGCCTCCGCTCAGCTTGATCAACACCCGATTGTACCGATTAGCCATCTCATCGCCTCCTCCGAAATTGTGCGCACAAAAAAACACTAAAGCCGCAATGGCCTTAGTGTTCGAACGGGATGGATGGAAAAAGAAACAACCGCTCTCGCGAGGACGAGCGTCCCTGCGAAGGATTCGGAATCCTGTGCTCCGTCCGGATTGCCCTCATGCTTCCACCCCTCCCGGTTTCTAGAAATTTGCCTAGCCTTATTCTATGCTACGAACGGAAAAGTTGCAACGTCCCGGACGAAGAACGGTGCGCTTCCGTTCATGTTGTCTGCGGAGCCGTCCGGAAAATATGCAATGGCCCCATCAAGCCATAGGGTTGCAGCCTATACTCAGGCGTATAATCCGGTCCGGTCGGACGAAACGACCACCAGTCCACCCACGCCGGATTCGGCCGGGCTTCGTGAAGCGGTCCGAACAAGTTGCGCGGACTGCCGACGACCTCAATGTCGATCCGGTTGGCCCCCGGGACGAGCCAATCGGTGATGTCCACCGTCCCCGCGGCACGCCATGGGATCGCCTTCCCATGTCTACCGTTCACGGTGAGGTGCAAGGTGACCGCTTCATACGGCCCCAGCTCCAGCATGATTCGGCTGCCGTCTTGCGCATCCCACTCCGCCTCGAGTTCAAAATGATAAATCATGCTGCCGCAATAATGTGGATAGCCTTGTCGGCACCAATCTCCGAAATGCAGCGTCTCCGGTTCCCGGACGAGGCTGCGGCCGGGGTCGACGGCGAAGTCGCCGATTAGGAACGCGTCCTCGAGCTCCATGTCCTGCCGGTACTCACCGTGGACCTCCAGCACGTTCTCCCCTTCCAGCAGAGCCTGAAGCCGGACCGTCGACATGCTGCGGTCCATATACCAGCCCTGCGGCTTCTCGCTGAGCGGCTCTCCGTTCAATGCGAAGCGGAAGCGCTCCGCCTGCTCGAAGACGAAGAACGTATCCGTCACAGGAATATCCTTCACGTCAAACACGAAACGGAACGCAGCCAAGGCACCGTCATTCGCATGCGGCTCGTGGATCCACAAATACCGCTGCAAATTGCCGTTGAAGTATACTTGCCGCATCCCCAGCCTCTCGCGAATGTGCTTCTGGGCCTCCCAGACACTCATTGCCTCCGACCAAGCTTCGTCGGCTAGCCGGTATTGGCACACGTCCATCACAAGCGCGTTCGGAGCCGTTCGCGAGAACGAAGCGACCTGCCCAAGGTCCGTCAGCCGCTGCCGTTCGACCGTCAACGGCCGTGTCACCCCAGCATGCGCTTGCCCCTTAGACGGCGTAATCACATACAGCCGGGAATCCGCAGGACCGAACCATTCCCGGAACACAGCGTACCCTTCCTCGGTTCTCGCCGTTATCACCGTCTTTTCGCCGGTAAGCGCGCACCACTCCTCGATCCGCCCGCTTCCCGCGATGCGAACGTCGACGTCATACGCAGCCTCCCGATCGTTGTTAACGACGAACACCACCGTGCAATCCGGCAGCTCGCGGCGCATGTACAGCAGCCGGCTAGCCTCGCGTCCTCCGCTATCCGTCAAGCTGACCGAACGGGGGACGGTAGCGCCCAGTTCAGCAGCCAGCATGTGCCGGGACGCTAGCCGCTTGAACCGCGGATGCCCGACCAGCGCCTGCAGCTCATCTGCCGGCTCGCCGTCCATCCAGACAGGCACGCTCCCGAACGCCAGAACGCCTCCCCCGGCATTCATGTAGGCGAGCAGCAGCGCGAACGTCGACCGGAGCAGGTTACGCAGGTCCGGCAAAACGACGACCCGATAACCCGCTTCACCGACCGCCAACCGCGTTCCATCCACACGGCCGATTTCTTGGAGAATCAGCTCGTCGCCCAGATCGAAATCGTAGTGCTCCCCCAGCAGCTCGCGCACGAACTCGTTGAACGCCTCGTTATAGGCCCGAAGCTCCTCCGTATTTCCGCCTTCGTTGCGCCAATCCGCCGCCTGGACGTCTTTCCCGAGCATCGCCCAAACCGATGTAGACGGGTGAATCACCAGCACGTCTCTGACGACGCGCCCTTCGCTCAACACCGCTCCGAGCCGGGCGTAATAGTGCTCCATCACATGATTGTGCGTCCACCAATTGGCATTGTAATTGAACGAAGGCGGATAATCGCGCTTGCGGCAGCCGCGAAGCGTATAGAGCGCGAGGTGATGCGTCAATACGTTGACACCCAACACGAACTGCCAGTCGCCGATCCACTTGCGGCTCTCGAACGTCAGCGCCCACCCCGTCACGCCGTACGTCTCGGTGATGACCCGCCGCTGGCCGTATTGGTTCGCGACGCTCGACACTTGCTTGATCGTCAAGCTCTCGTCCGTCTGCTCGCACAGCGTGTCGATGCCGGGAATGTCCAGATAGCGGTAATGAGGCATCAACGCTCCGCCGTTCCGTACCGCCCCGATCAGATTGCCTTCATCGCAAAAATGCCCGGCGAAGGCAACCCCGTTCGCCCGGCACCAGTCGCCGATTTGCTTCGAATAAGCTTCACAGAACATCTCGGTGACCGTCTTCCAATAGTCGTGCCGGATCTTGGACGAGGCCGCTCCCCGGTAAAAGAAGTACGGCAGCGTATCCCAAAGTTCATACCCGTTTTTGTCCATGAACGTTTGCGGCAGCAGATCCGACCACGCGATCCAGGTCATCTCCAGCGCGTCCAACCGCTCGCGGAACCCGGAGATGCTGGGCTCGTCCGTGAAAATACCGGGCACCGTATGCCCGAACTCCTCCCCGACCGCTTCCTTGTAGCGCTCGTACGTCGTTTCGAGGAAGAGCCGCCCCGCTTCGGGATTCATCGCGTCCGGATACGTATCGCCATGGCACCACTCGTTCGGAGCCGCGATATGACGACGCATCACCAAATAGACGTCCTGCCCACAAAGCATCGGACGCTCGGTCCTTAAGACATCATCCAGCCTCTCGCAGTCCAGCAAATCATCCCTATCAATCGTCGCCCGGTAAACCGCTAGGATAGAGTCGTCCCGCTCGAATCGGTGGCAGACGGTCAGCGACAATGCTTTGGCTCGCACCGCATCCCCGCCGATCCGTGGCACCATGCCGCCGCCCATCCCGGACGAATAGCGGTCCTCGTCGTACAGCCAGGCGTACAGGCCTTCCGCCTTCGCTTTGGCGACCGTATCCCGGATGCGCGCCATGAAGGCCTCGCCCATGTATGGCGTCTCCAGCCCTTCCCGCACATGCATCATGAAGCCGCCCATCCCCTGCTCCTTGAAGCCCTCGACTTGGGCGTCCAATTCCCCCTGATCCAGCGTGCCGTTCCAGGACCAGAACGGGAGGGAGCGATACTCCGCGGGAGGCTTCGCGAATCGCTCTTTCAACCCGGCATATCCGACAGGCTCGTTGTTCATCGAGTCCCCTGCCCTCATCCTTTCACCGATCCGATCATCGAGCCTTGCACAAAATGCTTCTGAATAAACGGATAGATCAGCAAAATGGGAAGCGTGCCGACGAGAATAACCGCATACTTGAGTGACTCCAGCACGACAGGCCTGCCCCCGACGGCGGTGCTGACCGTCATGTCCCCGATCTGCCCGATCATAACGATATTGCGGATCGTCACCTGGAGCGGCAGCAAATTCGCGTCCCGAATGTAGATCAGCGCCGAGTAGAAGTTGCTCCAGATCGCCACTGCATAGAAGAGCGAGATAGTCAGGATCACGGGCTTGGATAACGGCATAACGATACGCAGCAGGATCCCCAAATTCGTCAGACCATCGATTTTGCCCGATTCCTCCAGCTCCCGCGGGATGCCTTGGAAGAAGGTACGCATGATGATCATATACCAGGAGGAGACAAGTCCAGGCAACACCATCGCCCACCTCGTATCGAGCAAGCCGTAGCTGCGGACTACGAGATAAGTCGGAATCATACCGCCCGAGAACAGCATCGTGAAGACGATGAGCAGCATAAACGTTTTGCCGAAGACGAGATTTTTGCGCGACAGCGCGTACGCCCCCATCGTAGTGAAGATCAGCGACAGCGTCGTTCCGAGCACGACATAGATGAGTGTATTTTTATAGCCGATCAGGATACGTTTATCCTGCAGCACGGCTTTGTAGGCATCGAAGTGGACCCCTTTGGGCCAAAGTACGATTTCATTCCGGACGACAGACTCCGGAGTGCTTATAGAAACAGCTGCCATATGGAGGAATGGGAATAACATGGAGCAGACGAAAAGGCCCATTAGCAGCACGTTGACGATATCAAAAAGACGCGGACGAGTATTCAAGTTCCCTACCATAAGCTCGTATCCCCTAATCTGCGGCTGATCTGATTGCTGGCGTACACGAGCAGGAAACCTATGACGCCCATGAATAAATCGATCGCGGTCGCGTAGCTGAACCCTCCCTGCAAAATCCCGGTGCGGTACACATAAGTGGAAATAATGTCAGACGTGTCGTAGGTGGCGGCATTGGACAGCAGAAATACTTTTTCGAAGCCGATTTCCAAGACGTGCCCGATCTGCAGAATGAACATAATGACGATGGCCGGGGCGATCCCGGGCAGCGTCACATGCCACGTTTGCTTCCACCTGCCGGCACCGTCCATTTTGGCCGCTTCATACAGCTGCGGATCGATCGCCGTCATGGCCGCGAGGTATAAGATGGAGCCCCAGCCGACCTGCTGCCAAATTTCCGAGCTCACGTAGATCGTCCGGAACCATTCCGGCTTCTGCAGGAACGCAACCGCCGGGAACCCGAGCCACCCGATCGCCCGGTTGATCAATCCCGTACTCGGCGACAGGAACATGACCATCATGCTCGAGACGACCACAGTGGACAGGAAATAGGGCGCATAGCTGACCGTTTGGACGAACCGCTTATACACTTTGCTTCGGAGCTCGTTCAGCAGAAGTGCGAGCAGGATCGGAGCCGGAAACCCGAACAGCAGCTTGTAGCCCCCGAGAAGGACCGTGTTTTTGATAATCACTAGGGCGTCGCGGTTCTCGAAAAATTGTCGGTAATATTTCAAGCCGACCCAAGGGCTGCCCGAGATGCCCTTGAACAGGTTGTAGTCCATGAACGAAATGACAATGCCGAACATAGGCACATATTTGAACAAAATGTAATACAACAACACTGGCGCAAACAGCAACACATAGGTCCGGTCACGCTTCAGCTGAGTGAGGATGGATGGCTTCAAGTCGCGTGCCCCTTTCGACAAAGAATCGATAGGGCCGAATATGCATACGCCGTATTCAGCCCTACCTGGTTAACGCTCTTACTTGCTGTTTTTCTTCAGACGGTCCAGTCCGACCTGATACGTATCGATCAGCTTTTGCACGCCCAATTTGTTCATATCGCTGAGGAAGGTGTCCCATTGCGACATGGGAGTGTCGCCCATAATAAACTTGGTGACCGACGTTTCGTAAAATTTATTGACTTGGTCCTCGGTTGCCGCGATCGCAGCTTTCTCATCGCCGGTTAGAGGCGGCAAGGCATTGATCACCGGGAAGTGGTATTTGGAGGCTTCCGCAAAGGAATACTGTTCGTTCTCGTTGCTGAGCGACAAGGAGGCGTTAAAATCCGCCAGCCCATAGGCGCCCGTCGTCAAGATCCCCAGCTCCTTGCGCAGGTCGTTCGGTTCTTTAAACGTCGGCATAAATTTCCGTTTGCCATTCTCGACCTTATACGTCTCCCCTTCTTTCCCCCAGCTGAGCAGGTCCTTGCCTTCCTTGGAATAGATGAAGTCGAGATAACGCAGCGCCGCGTCGAGATTTTTCGTCTTGGACGAGACTGCGAAGCCGTACTCCTCCAGGTCCGCTTTCGGGATATAGGCCTTGCTGCCGTAGCCCAGCGGAGGAGCCATAAACTTCAGGTGGGCGCCGCCGGTAAGCTGCGTATTCATGATTTCGATTTGGCCGATGAATTGAAGCGTCATGAACGACTTGTTCGTCGTCACGAATTGCGTCCACGCCTTGTAGTCCATAGACAGCCAGTCGGGCGGGATCAGACGTTCCTTGTAAAATTTGTTCAAATACTCGACCATCTTCTTGAAGCCCGGATCGGTTACGCCGAATTTGATTTTGCCCGTAGCCTTATCCTCGAAGAACATCGGATAGACACCGAATTGAGGACCGAAATACTTCAGCGTGTTGATTCCATGCCGGAACAGGAACGGGTAGCTGTCCGGGTACAGCTCTTTCAGCTTCTTGGCCGTTTCATATACTTCATCCCATGTTTTCGGCTCCGGAAGATTATGCTTCTTGAAGATGTCATCCCGATAAAACCAGACGAGCTGATTGCCCGCGCCCGCTCCATCGTTCAGCAGATTGTAGATCTCCCCGCCAGGCTGTGTTATACGCTGGGCGTAGTCCGGCCTGGAAGCGATGAACGCTTTCACATTCGGCATCTTGTCCAGATGTTTGGACAAATCCAGGAACGCGCCCTGCGGCCCATATTTTTGAGCGTCCGGTGGGAACACGGAGAACAGGTCGGGCATGTCGCCCGAGGCGATGGCGAGCGCCAGCGATTCCGGCCCCGTCTGCGTCTCCTGCTTGATCGTGATATTCGTCTTCTCCTTCACCCATTTCCAGACGGCCCAATCGCTCTTGACGGGCCACGCTTGAGATTGATCCGTTAAGAGGCGCAACGTCGCCGCTTCGGGTCCTTTAACCGGGCTCGGAGTGCCCGATGCACTCGGTGAAGGCGAGCTGCTCGTCTCAGCCCCCGTGCCGCTTTTGCCGGAGCAGCCGGCGATCATCGCAGATAGGAGAATCAATGCAATTGCACTGTATTTCTTCGTTTTGTTTCTGTTCAAGCGGATCAACACCGTCCCTTTTCGTTTTCCCTTTAAATTTTCCATGCGCATGAATTCGCTTACAAGCCAACTTGTTATCCGGATAACGCTAGCATAAGGGGGAGATGGGCGGACGGGATATAGACGAAACCGCACAACTTGCAATTCCTTTCAGATCATATGAAAAAAAGACTAGGTTTCGCAAAAGCTCTAATCCTCCCCACAAAGTGACGTGTTCCTCCGACGAGTATGCCAAGTCCTTTGCGGGGACCCCGGGGGTTAAAAAAAGTTCCATGACGGAACTTTTCAAGAGGAGGTGGAGCTTCGTTTGCGGTATTCGCTTGGGGTCATGCCCGTGTATTTTTTGAACATCCGGTTGAAGGAAGTAATGTTCTGGTACCCGACCGCCTTGGCGGCATCGTGAATCTTGATCCGGCTGTCGGCGAGCAGCGCCGTCGCCTTCTCGATTCGGGTTTCATTGATATAGTCGACGATGTTCTTGCCCGTTTTGGCTTTGAAGTAGGAAGACAAGTAGCCACTGCTGATCTTCAGCTTATCCGCCAGCACATCCATATAGATTTCTTCCGACAAATGGTCTTGGATATACTCCATGACGAAAGCCGCAATCGGGAGCTTCTCTTCCTTCTTCTCCTTCACCGCCTCCGCCACCCGCGTCACCCACTCGAGCAGCAGCTGCTCCAGCGCCTGGGTCGAGCTGCACCGCTCCATCCGCTCCCCGGCCCGATCCAGAATCGATTCGAGCCGTTCCGGTTCGACCATAGTCGAGGCGGCCGCATGCCGGATTTTGCCGATCAGCGATTCCGCGAATCCGAGCTGGGCCGACGCGGTCGCCTCTTTCCATTTCCCGAACAACCGTCCGAGGAGCGCCGTCAGCTGCGGCCCGTTGCCTTCCCTCAGCTGGACCTCGAACTCCTTGTCCTGGTCCGGCGAGAAGTGGGCGGCGGCCGGGTTCGCGGCGCGCTCGCGCACAATCTGCGTTTCGCCGATCAGCCGGCGCTCGCCGATCAACTGCTGAGCCTCTTCGAAGGCGCCGGTCAGCTGATCCGACGACGAATGGACGCTGGTCATCGCGATCGTCATGATCCCGTACTCCTTGTCGTGGTCGAACACTTCCTTCATCTGGCCGAACAGCTCGGCCAACTCGGCGGTCCGCTCTGTGAAGACGAGGCTCAAAATTTGATTACGCTCGATCTGAAATGTCAGCGAGTCCGGGAAGGCCGGCTTCATCTTGCTGTCGATATACGTCTTTAAGTAATATAGCCACTTCTGGAAGGATACTTGCGTGTTCGCGTCCATCGAGTGCCGCTGAATATGATACAGCACGAAGACGAACGGCTTTTCCGCGAATTCCAGGCTCGCCGTATCCGCCTCCTGGTTCCAGATCGCTTTCAGCCGGTTCAGGAAGCTGACCTGCCTGCGCAGCATCCGGTTCCCACGGATCTCGTCGCTGATAATATTGAACTCGCTGATGCTCGATCGATATGGCGTGCCCTCGTTCATGGAGCGGATCGACTCGATCACTTTTTTCAGCGGGTTGTTGATCCGGACGGCGAATACAATCGCGATCATGACGCTGAGCGTAATGGCGGCGATCATAATGATCACCAGCGTAATGTTCAACCGGGTTTGATACGCGATCCGTTCCACTGGCACCCGGTACATGTACCGAAACCCTGTCGTTTGCCCGGTTTGGATGAAATGATATTTCCCGTCCCGCACGAACTCGCTTCCGCCCTCGGTTCTCTGCAGATCGCCCTCGGTGAATAGCGGTTCCTGCTCTCCGCTCCGGAACAGCGCCTTCCCCTGGTTGTCATAGAGGATGAAATCGTCATAGACGCTTTGGTGGAACGCTTTGTACATTTTGATCGCATCCAGGAAAACGATCATGTAGAAATCCTGATTCCCATCGTTCTTGAACACGATCGGAATGAACTCGCCCAATCGCTGCGGACGATCCGGGAATAGGGACGAGCTGATGGCGGTGGACGGGAACACCCGGAACAGATACGGCTCCGAGAACTGCTGCTTCCAGAAGTCTAGCGAGTATTCGGCGTTTTTATAGAAAACGTTGAACATCGACTCGGCATTCGTGCTAGTCCCCTTTTCCAGCACCAGATCGTCGCGCTTCGAGTACAGAACGATATTATCGATAAACAAATACGGATTGGCCACAAACGTCCCGATTTCGCGGATGATCAACGGAAAATTCGTGTAATTCGGGTTGTTCTGAATCCGCTGCACTTCTTCGTTGAAAAAAAACAGCACCATCTGCCTTTTCACCAGATCCAAGTGCTTTTCATACCCGTTCATCGTATTTTCCAGCATCAGCGTATTGTACTTGACGATCTCCTTCCGCACATTCCCCTTGGACACGGAGATGGAGTAAATCGTCAGCGAGGCGAGCAGCAGAATGATGCAGAGAAAGCCTGCGATGAGCCGGATGAACAGGGAATTGGATCTGCGTCTGAAGAACAGGACCGATTGAAGACGTTTCATACAACCCCCACATTTTTATATGAAGTATTCGCTGTATTTGGGTAATTCAATCTTAACAAGCGATAGGAAGGGTGTAAACCGCAGGCGCGCGGTCGGGAGGGGAAGAGAATAGAAAAGTACCAGCTTTCGAAAAAGAGCCCAAAGCCGCTGCCCGGGAGAGGGACAGCGACTTCGGCTAGATGTAGACTACTCTAGTTGTACAGCGCCAAGTAATCGAACAGGAATTTGCTCGTGTACCGGTTCGTGCTGAACCGGAAGCCGTCGATCGCCGAGGCGGCCGAATTGTTGTAGAACGGAACTCCGGTCACCTTGTAGACGCCGGTCGTAGGATTGAGCGTGCCGGTATCTACCGCTCCGGTGTAGCCTTTGAACGCATCCGCCTGCATCGTGATGTCGTATGTCTTCGCGGTCGTATCGAGATCGAACCGGAGGGTGATCCACTGGTCTCGCGGCAGCGTGAATCCGGTCGACTTCGGAATTTTGAACGACGTATTGGTGGTGCCTACCATCTTCCAATAGCCGAAGGTGCCGTCCGAGAAGCCGGTGAACCGCACGACATCCGTCCCGGCGCCGAGCAGCTTGAGCTCGAAGTTGCCGACGTCGTTGTTCAGCCGGTTGAACATAAGCTTCGTCTCGAACGAGACGTTCCCGCTAAGGGCGGCGTTCGTCCTCCCCACGATGGGTCGTTCTGTATAATCGTTGTCCGACGTGAAGGAATTGTCCGTCAGCAGCAGCGCTTGCCCGCCGGAATCCGGCGACGGTACGATCGAGACCGACGACCCGCCGTTCGTCGTTACCGTCCAGCTGCCTCCGGTCGTCACCGTTCCCGGCGCCCAGTCGTCGAACGCTTCATAATACTTGCCGGTGCTGCCTGCGGCGGGCAGCGTCACGGTCGTACTCGGACCGTCGGCCGATTCGTTGCCCTGCGCATCCGACGCTTGAATCCGGAACGTATAATTTCCCCCCGGCTGCAGACCGGACGCGTCATATCCGTACACACTGCCGTTCACCGTCCCGGCCTTCACAAAGGACGTCTGCGTGCTGTCTTTCCGATAGATCGAGTATGTCGCCACATTGCTCAAGTTGTCGGTCGCCTGATCCCATTCCAGCCTTACCGCGCTCGGGAATAGCTCGACGGGACGGACTGCGGCGGTTAATCCCCATGTAGGTGGTGTCGTGTCGACCGTCGCGTCGTACATCGTTAAGTAGTCGAACAGGAATTTGCTCGTGAACCGGTTCGTGCTGAACTTGAGTGCATCGATCGCCGACCCGGTTGGTTCGTGGAAAAACGGAATTCCGGTGATCCGGTACACCCCGGCTTTCTTATCCAGCGTCCCGGCTTCGAGCGTTCCGGAGTAGCTTTTCAAGGCGTCCGCCTGCATCGTAATGGAGTACGTCTTCAGGGCGGTATCCAACTCGAACCGAAGCGTGATCCACTGGTCGCGAGGCAGCGTATAGCCGCTTAGTCTTGGGATGCGGAATGCCGTCTCGGTACCATCCACCACCTTCCAGTAGCCGAACGTTCCGTCCGAGAAGCCGGTGAAACGGATGACATCCGTCCCGGAGCCGCGCAGCTTGAGCTCGAAGTTGCCGACGTCATGGCTCAGCCGGTTGAACATGAATTTGGTCTCGAAGGCGACTTTCCCGCTGATCGGCGCGTTCGCTCTCGTCACGATCGGCGTCTCCGTATAGTCGCTGTCCGACGGAGAGTAATTATCGTTCACCAGCAGCACCTTACCGGTGGGGTCCGGCGATGCCGCGATCGCGACGGATGTTCCGCTATTCGCCGTCACCGTCCAATTGCCGCCGGTCGTTACCGCCCCCGCCGCCCAGTCGTCGAACGTCTCATAATACTCGCCGCCGATGCCCGTACTCGGCATCGTGATGGTCATACTCGGGCCATCCGCCGATTCGTTCCCCTGCGCGTCCGTCGCCTGAACCCGGAACGTATAGGCGCCTCCTGGCTGCAGGCCGGTCATGTCGAAGGCTGTCGAGCTCCCGGAGACCGTCCCCGCTTTCACAAAGGAAGTCTGGGTTGCGTCTTTCTTAAAGATCGAGTACGACGCTACGGTGCCGGAATTGTCGGCGGCCGGATCCCATGTCAGCCTGGCCGTTGTCGGGAACAGATGAACTGCGCGGATCGAGGCGGCTGCTCCCCATGCCGGAGCCTTCGTATCGATCGCCGAGAAGTTCAGCGCTGCGCTGTCCAGGGAACGATTATCGCTCGTATCCACGGCGACAACCGTGACCGAGTATGGCTTGCCGGCAGTCAATCCCGTGATCGTCGCCGTGGATGTACCGCTTGGGACGACCGATTTCTGCACACCATTCGCATAGAGCACATACTCCTTCACCCCGACATTGTCGGTCGACGGCGTCCAGCTGACGGTGGCGGTCGAGTCCGCTTGGGAGACGAGCGTGAGATTGGCGGGGACGGTCGGCCGTACCTCGTCCGCCTTCACTTCGATGAGTCCGATCCAGTCGAGGTTCATGGCCCCGCCGGCGTGCCACAACGTAATATCGACCGGACCGGCGGCGAGCGGCTGCCCCGTCTGGACCCGCAGTCCGTTCCAATTCGCGGGCGTCGTCCCCCAATCGGGAGTTGTCGGCGCCTCCAGATAGTACGCTTGATTGCCGATCATGGCTAATCGGCCTGTGAGCGTTCCAGCCGGGAGATCCCATCCCGCCGCGTATTTCAGTACGAGGTCGTAATTGCCGGCCTTCGGCACATTCATCGTCCACTTCGCCCACTGGCCTGGCTGATCCCAGCTTCCCAAGCCGACTCCGCCGGACAGGAACGGGCGGTTCGAATATTTGGAGAAGCTCTTGCCGCCGAAGGCATTAAGCGCCTCCGCTTCCTGCCAGACCATGTACAGGTTGGACCGCTGCACATCCGGATTCGACCAAAGCACCGTGTTCGAAGGGTTGCCCGCTCCTATCCTCTTCAGCTTCAGCAAGCCGGGTGCTCCTTGCAAAATAACCGCCGCGTTCGCTTCGAGATACACGCTATGCGGCCGTCCATGCTGTTCGAACAGCAGGCCGGACGGAGCCTCCTCCACCTCGTACAAGCCGGCCTCGTTGGTGAGGTTCCCCCAAGCGACCGACGCCCCGGCCGTATCGCTATGCGCGTGCAGCGTCACCGATCCCGATACGCCACCGATGTTGATCGGCAGCGTCACATCGGGGAGCGGCTCTGGCATCGGCCCATTGTTCAGCTTGAAGGCCCGTTGCCCTTTCTCCACATTCAGGGTCAACTTGCTGCCGGCCATATCCCACTGCACACCGCGCTGGGCCATCCGCTGCTCGACCGATTCGCCGCGCGGAATGTTCGTGCCGCTGACGGCGTCGCGCAGACGTTTGGTGCCCGGAGCATTCAATGTAACCTGCGTATCAGACGGACCCGATACGGACAATCGGTCCAGGCCATAGACGATTGTAGCAGGCTGGTCGCTCTCAATGAGCGCTACGCCGTTTTTGACAACCTTCGTTCCGTCGACGAGCAGCACGGAATCGTTCTTCAACGCCACGGCGGTCCCGTTAAAGCGAACGGTGCCGGCATCGATTTCCCCGCCCGTCGTCATCCGGACGTATACGACCGTCCCGTCCGTAAATGTCAGCAACATGTAATTTCCATGGTTTTCCGAAACGACGCTCTGCGGCGTGGAATCCCGCTTGTAGGCTTCCAGGGTCGAAACGAAGGTCGTGGCGGTCGTTCTCGGCGCGATGAACGCCGCATGCTTCTGCTGCTCGGCGGCATACGCACCGCCCGGCTTGACTTCGGTTCCATCGATGCCCAGGAACTGGTCCTCGTATTCAGTGCGCAGGTTTTGCGGCGCGTGGAACCGGACCTTGAGGCCCGCCCCGCCCTTCAGGATCGTGGCGCCGGCTTGATCTGCATCGAGCACGAGCTCATCCTCGGCATGCAGCCGCCACTCGAATTCGTTGCCCTCCGGATTCGCGCCTTGCAATTGATCGATGACGACGAACATATTCGGCCTTACATAGATGACACTGCGGCCCGCTTCGGTCAAGGCTGTCCCATAAGCCGCGGACGCGTCGCCGCTCACGGCGTCGAAGTCCGGATGCGTGACGAAGCCGACTACGCGGCCGTCGGCGTCGATGTTGCCGACCGGCTGCCCTTGCTTCCCGTCGTATGTGATCGCATTGGAGGCGAACGTCGACTTGGCGTAATTTTTGTCATGGACAGAATCGTATTCGTCGTAAAACCCGCTCTCGATGGCAAGCGGTTCGCCGAACGCATTGAGGACGAAGCTGTTCTGATCGGCGTGGCTGTGGTTGTAGCTGCCATAGGGGCTGGATTTGAAATAGAACGAGACACTGTCGGGGTCGTAGAGCTTCGAATGCATCGCCACGAGCCCGATGTCCTGAAACCACTTCGAATCCGGCAAGTCGACCGGCGGTTGCACCGCGAGATCGTCGTCCCCATAGAAGTAATTGCTCAAATCCGGGTACATGCCGGAGCCAACCGCCTGAGCCGCCCATTGCAGCCGAGGATCGCCGTACATTTGGGCGAGTCGGGTATAAGCGGTCACGCTCGGGCCGGCCGGAGAGTCTTCGCTGCCGTCCCCGAATATGCCCTTCGGGCTTCCCTTCGGGAACGCATAGAGCGGATAGGAGCCTTCGTTCCGGGAATAGGCTTTGTCATACAAGTTGAAGCCGCTCGCCGCCAGAAGGACATCCATAAATTCCTTGCCGAACATGGACGACCATTGCCAGTACCCGGTTCCTTGCGCCCACCCCCCGTTCTCTCCTCCCCACGGAGGCATGATGTTGATGTAGGCGGGAACGACGCTGCGGAACCACTGCTCGGCCGCCGGAATATCGTTCAGCATCGCCGTGGCGATAATGCCGATGTAGCCGAAAGCGGTCCAGCCGTGCGAATCGAACGGATTGCTCGCAATCGGGTGGGTCACGACGAGGTTGTTCATCATCGTTTCCGTCCGGGTTTGAATCATAGTCTGAACCTGCTGCTTCTCTGTCGGCGACAGCAGATCATAGAGCCAGTCGTAGGCCATCGCGGATTTGTACGTAATGTAGCGGTGCACTTGATCGTTGGCGGCGTAGCTCGTGGCCCCGTTCGTATTCCACGAGGCGATGCTCAGCAGCCGGGCTTTCGCATCGTTCCCGATGTCTGTCGATCCAGTCAGGAGATAGATGAACGCCGCATCCGTCATCAGGTTCACTACACCGTCGGAATAAGACCGCAGGTTCGACTGCCCCGCAGTCGGCTCCGCCGGGTACTTCGGAGGGTTCAAATTCGCCGTGACCGACGCTAGCTTCGCGTCATAGACGGACTTCCCTGACGTCTGGGCCAAGCTGCGGAAATCATCCAGCGTATCGGCCTTCGTCCAGATGCGCGGATGCTGGCTGCCGACTTGGCTCATGAGCTGCTCGACGGAAGGCACGGCGAACGGGACATTCTGCTCCTCGATGCGGAAGCGGCGAATGTCGCTCCACTCCGACCAGCCGTCGGCCGGCTTATGAAACCTCACCCGCCAATACCAAGTGCCCGCCTCGAACACATGCGGGAAATTGTAGTAATTCACCGTCAATGTCGGATTGCTATAGACGACATTCGCTACGGTGGCGCTGCGGCTTACCTGCAGCTCGTAGTTATCCGCTCCGGGCACGGCCGGCCAGCGGAAGTCGGGCGGGTTCTGCGTCGTCACGAGCCCCTCCGCCGGCCCGAACGGCATATTGAACCCGGACAACACCGAGGCGGGCCATGCCGCAGCCGCCTCTGCTCTGGAGGGGTTCGATAGTGGGCCTACCTGGAACACACTTGAAACCAACATAAACACGAGACCCAGTGTTACTCCTCTTGCCTTCATCCAACTCCTCACGTTTAACTCATCCTCTCCATGCGAAGATTGACCCTTGTTCGTCGATTCCTGATGATTGTGAATCCGCTTACAAATATGCGCCCCCTTTCGCTTTCGTTATCCCCATCGTAGCCCCGCGGCCTTCGGATCGTATATGAACGGAAGCGGTGATCGTTGAACTTTTTTGCAATCAGCCTAAAAAAAGACCAGCTTCTGCAAAAGAGATTAAATTCAGCCGACGTCCTTGAAGGTTCTTCCTTAGAGGGAACATTTCACTTATTTCTTGCAACATGGAGGGAGGTTTAAGCCGAAAAATTCGGGTTACTGGGCAGGGAGGCGGCCCGAGCGAGGACCCACCCCAGCTAACACCACAAAAAAGCTGCCGGGAGCGAATGTCCCGACAGCTTTCTTGATCCAGTATGGTGTTACGGAATCACAATCAACGCGGCCGAACGCGCGTTCAACTGCACCGTGAAGCCCCCGGACGTCGTGGCGAGCGTGCCCGACAGGGCGAGGCGGTTGTTCGCGTCGAAACGGTACACCTGCGCTTGGTTCGTCGCATGGAAGGTGCCGGCCACATCGATCGAACGGAGCGCGGTGTCCTTGTTGAACAGCAGCACGTACGTCTTGCCGTCCGTCCCGGCGATCGTGTAGGCGCCGACCGCATCGGTGATCTTGCTCGTGGTCGGCACGCTGGAGCCGCGGATTTGACCGCCTTGGCCGTCATAGTTCAAGAACAGCTTGAACGCATCCTCGAGAGGCGTATTCGCCGGCAGTGTGCCGAAGCGAGTGGCGAGGTCGACGCCTTCGCGCCCGAAGATCGCCAGCGCCTCGGCTTGGGCGAGACCGGCCGTAATCCCGTTGCCGTTGCCGAAGTTGTATTCCGTGATCGCGAGCTTCGTATCCGGTTTCGTCTTCGCGATAATCTCTTTCATCCGCGGGATGAGCCGGATCGGCTCCTGAATCCAGGATTCGTCCACGAAGTTCGGATCGTAGAGAGCCTTGAGCGCCTGGAAGCGGCGCTTCGCCGCGGCCGGCCCTTCATCGAAGCCCGGTACGCTGTTCTCCTGCGAATAATAGTGAATATCCAGGTAGTCGATCAGGCTGACCCCGGTGGATTGCTTATAGGCCGAGGCTTTCTGGAGATACCACTCCAGGAACGGCGTGCCGCCGTGCGCTTGGCGATCCGGACCGTCCCAGCAATTGTCGGCGGACGAGTAGAAGTACGCGCACCAGCCCCAAGAGGTCGGGCCGAAGATTTGAGCTTGGCTGTCCTTCGCCTTGATCGCGGAAGCGTATTTCTCTGTGAAGCCCCACAGCTCATCGTAGGTCGGGGCTTGCGGATGCACGTCGCGATGAGTCACGTGCCAGATCTCCGGCTCGTTGTCGAGGGCGTAGTAGTGCACCAGGTTGCCGGTCCGGCCGGCGATATGATCGATCCAGCGGGTCGCGAAGTCGACGCCGACCGGGATGGACGTATCGCGCGGATCGTTGTTCGTAATTTCCTTGCCCGTGCTCTTTAAGACGCCGTTGCCCGCATCCGGATACTCGAGCGGCGAACTTTGCTGCGTGCCGTATTTCTGTTGCGAGAAGCCCCATGTGACTTCCCGCGACTTCGGCGTCCAGCCGATGGTGGGAATCGTGAGAAGCACTTTGCCTTGCTTGGCGTGCACCATATCGATGAACCGATCGGACATCGTGCCGGCAGGGTCGGTCTCATACGGGAAGTTCATGAAATACCAGTCGGAGGCGCGGTTCGCCACGTCCAGCTCCCAATTGTAGCGGGTCGTGTTGTTGCCGCCCCAGCGCTGTACCGGGAAGTTCAACGTCGATTCAGTAGGATGCGCGTCGTCGAAGTTAATGCCGTAGATCTCCGGATTGATCGCGCGGCGCTCGGCCGTCATATCGACCGTGACCTGTAGCTTCGGAAGCTCCGGCTCAGGCAATTGGCCGGCATTCAGATTTCGCAGCAGACTTACATCGTCGATATATACCGCGGCCTGATTGTCCTCCGTACCCGCCTGGAAAACGAGCCCGTCGACATCTTCATTCCGCAAGCCCATATCCGCGAAATTAATGACGAAGTGCGTCCATACCCCCGCCGGAATCGATCCGCCCGGCGCATGCTCGTTCAGGTCGACCGACCCTTGGTAGGAGTCGCCGTTGTACGCATGAAGCATCATCTTCTGTCCCCCGGTCGTTCCTCCGTGCAGCCAGAAGTCCACCCCGTAGTAGCCTGAGACGCTGCGCTTCCGGTCCGCGGCGAACCAGACGCCGTCCCAGCCGTCCGGCTCGAACTTCACGGCATACGAGCCGCCGTGCGTTTGCTCCGTATTGGCGAGGTCTTTGTCATGCCAGCTCTGATTGCGGAAGCCGTTCTGCAAAGCATCGTCGTAGACGTTCTCGGGAGCCACTTGCGTCACTTGTACGTAAGCGACTGCGGTCAGAGACTTGTGGGTGGCTGTGATCCGGGCGATCCCCGGAGCTACTGCTACCAGAGCGCCCTTGTCGACCCGCACGATATCCGGACGGTCCGATTGCCACTCCGCCTTAGCCGTGACTACCTCCGTATTCCCGGTCTCAAGCCAGGACTCGGCTTCCAGCCGATGCGTCTCCCCGGGAAGCAGGACGAGCTGGGACCGATCCATCCGTACTTCCAGCACGGTCGGCGGCGCGATATATTTCTTAATAAGGGCGATGTCGTCCAGATACAGGGCCGCTTGGCTGCCGCTCGTCGTCCCGGCGATCCGGATCCCGTCGAAGATCTGGCCCGGCAAGTTCAAGCCTGGCAGCAGGATCTCTGCTTTTGTCCAGACACCTGCCGGGATCGCTCCACCCAGGACGTCGGTGAGAGGAATCTCTTGGACCGCTTGGCCGCCTGCCGTGAGCACCACCTTCACCTCTTGGCCGCCGGCGCTGCCTCCGTTCACCCAGAGCTGCAGCTTCTCGAATTCCTTCGTGGAAATGATCCGGTCGCTATAGAAGTACAAGGACCGATCCTCCTGCGGCGCGAACCGGATCGACTGGGTCCCGGTGTGCACAGTCCCCTCTTCATTCACCGAATGCTCGGCCCAGCTATAGTCCGTGAAGCCGGTCTGGATGCTGTCGTCGTACACATACAGGCCGTCGATCGTCTCGATCGGAGCCGCCGGTCCGGTGCGCTTCACCTGTACCGGGAGCTGCGCTTCCCGGGTTCCATAGACGGCCCGAATGACCGTCGAACCTGCTTTAACGCCCGTGACGACCCCGCCGGCTGCAGTGGCGATCGCCGCGTCCGCCGAGGACCAGACCGCTTGAGCGGTTACATCCTGCAGCGTCCCGTTGCTGAGGCGCGCGGTGACTGTCGCGGCTTGGCTATCCCCCGCGTTCAAGATCAGCTGCTCCTGCCCGAACAACAGCTCGGTCACAGATGGAGGCTGTCCGGGACTGGATGTTGGGGTTGGGGTCGGGCTTGGACTTGATGTCGGACTTAGTGTCGGAGTCGGGGTCGGCGTTGGCGTTGGCGTTGGGCTTGGCCCAGGCCCCGTACTGCCCGTGACGAAAGCCACGTCATCGATGTACACGTCCTCCTGATCGCCGTCTCCCCATAACCAAATGCCGTCGAGCAGCCCCTGTATGCCGAGCTCTCTCAGATTCACCTGGACTTCGGCCCATTTCCCGGCCGGGATACCGCCAGGAAGCAGCGATTCCACCTCCCGCTCCGCAACCGGCTGTCCCCCTAGCGAGAATACAAGCTTGAGCTTCTGTCCTCCTGTCGATCCGCCATGGATCCAGAATCGGAAAGCCGTATAGTCGTCCGCATTCATGATGCGATCTTTGTAGAAATACAAAGCCTTCCCGCCATCCGGATTGAGCCGCACCGAACGGCTTCCCGTATGGGCCTGCGCCGTGGACGCTTCATCCATCTCCGCCCAGCCGTAGTTCACGAACTCGCTCGACAGCGCTTCGTCATACACGACGAGCGGCCCGGCCGCCGCCGAGAACGCAGGCGTTCCTCCGCCCAGCCCCGCCGGCACGAGCATCGTCCACGCCAGCAGCGTCGCGGCGGCCCGGCACAGCTTCGCCTTGCCCTTGCTCCTATTATTGATCATAACTTTCTCTCCTCCCGCTTTTCATGAGCAGGACCGACACGGCCGCACTCTCGACTATCATACTTCCAGATCCTGTAACCCTCCTAGTGACACGGTGTCATCACTTTTGTCATGCCCGTCATGACTGTTCGATGCACTATGCCATTGCTCCGACAAATGTGTTACCCTGAGATCAAATCCAATCCCTAACAATTCACCGAAAAAGAGGGTTGCGCGCTATGATCCGCATCTTGATCGCCGATGACCAAACGCTGCTCCGGGACGGGCTGCAAACGATATTGAATCTGGAAGACGATATGGAAGTCGTCAAAGTGGTGGGGAACGGGCAGGAAGCCTGCGAAGCGACGAAGGAGCTCCAGCCGAACATCGTGCTGATGGACATCAAGATGCCCGTCATGGACGGGATCGAAGCGATGAAGCGGATCAAGCGGGAGTCACCCGGGACGATCGTGCTCATCCTCACTACGTTCGCGGAAGACAAGTTCATCGTCGATTCGATCTCCGGGGGAGCCGACGGCTTCCTGCTCAAGGACATGCCCGGAGACCGCATCGTCCAGGTCGTACGGGAAGCGGCTCAGGGGCACGTCATGCTTCCCGTCGCGATCGCCGCCAAGCTGGCCGCTCGGCTCTCCGCGTTCTCCGGCACCGGCAGCGACACCTTCAACGAAGCTGCGCTGAAGCAGCGAGGGCTGACATTCACGGAGCGGGAGCGCAAAATCATCCTGCTCATGCTCGAGGGCCAGAGCAACAAGCAGATCGCCGGCACCTTGTTTATGAGCGAAGGCACCGTGCGCAACTACATCAGCGTCATTTATAACAAAATCGGCACCAACGACCGGCCGAAAGCCGTCGCCTTGCTGAAGGAGCTGGTGCTGCAGGATGCGGAGTAAAGGCATTCGAGGCGTCCTTCCCTTTCTCGGCCTCGTCCTCTTGGTCGCTCTGATCGTATATGGGTGTATCGCGCTGTCCTACTCCTCCTACTACGGAACGAGACCGCTGCAAGCCGAAGAATCGGAGTTCGCCCACTACTACCCGAACCGTTGGCAAATTCACCTGGGGGACAAGGCGGACGGGACGGCCGACTGGCAGCCCTTCGATGAGAATGCGCAGAAGCAGCTCTCCCGCTATGAAGGCACGCTGTGGCTCCGCCGCACCCTTCCCCCTCTCGCCTCACGCGACCCTTATTTCTTCCTCGCCGGGTTCCAGCGGTTCGAGGTGTTCGTGGATGGCCGGCCGGCCTATAGCTTCAATCTGGACGGGAAGCAGGAACGCCTGCAAGCCTTCTCCCCTCTTTATCCGATTCGGCTTCAGCCCGAGAATGCAGGGAAGGTCCTGGAGATTCGTGCGATCTGGAACGAATCGTATTTGCCTATCGGGTGGAGTACGATCGGGGGCCGCTACCATCTGCTGCTGAATGTCCTGGGGACGGAATGGCCGCTCGTCCTCTATTCCGTCCTGCTCACAGGCACAGGCCTGATCGCGGTCGCTTTGTTCCTGAGAAGACGGAAGGAGTCGCTCTATCTCTGGTTCGCTCTGCTCTCCTTATCGGCCGGTTTCGGGCTGTTGGGGAAAATGACGCTGCTGCAGTGGCTTTTCGAAGTGAACGCCTTTTATTACTGGAAGGACCTTCTGCTCGCCGTCGCCATCTATGCGTTTATCGGGTTTTACGGAGCGGCGCTTCGTCTCAGCGGGGGTTGGATCTACCGGACGATGAACGGCATTATGCTGCTGTATACGCTGTTGGCGGCGGCGGCCGGATGGCGGGACCCCGTGTTGTTCTGGCGGCTCCTGGTGGACTGGCTCCCTTATTGCTGCATCCCGGTGCTGATCGTCGTTAGCGTCTCGCTCGCTCGGCAATACCGGAAGCACCCCCGGTCGGAGACGGTATGGCTCATGCGAGGCTACGGCGTGCTGCTGCTGACCGGGTTGATCTACATCCTACTTAATTTCTCCCCTGTGCTGGTGGAAAGCGTCATGCGCCTGAGCCCTCATATGTCGCTCGTCATCTATCATGAGCTGCCGGCGGGCTTGCTGCTGTTCATGCTGTGCCTGGCGATGGTGATCGTGCACCGGTTCATGGAGGTGTACCGGCAGGTGGAACGCCATACGGCCCTGCTCGCTGCCAAAAATGAAGAGCTGGAGCGATTCCAGAGCTCGCTCGAGAATCAGGTGCGCCTGCGTACGCAGGAATTGGAGGAAGCGAACCGGTCGCTCGCCGCCACGATGCGGGAGAAGGCGGAGACGCTGGCGGAAGTGTCGGTGCTCGAGGAGCGCAACCGGATCGCGCATGAGATTCATGATGTCGTGGGTCATACGCTCACCGCGGCCATCGTGCAGCTGGAAGCGTCCAAGAAGCTGGCCGGGCGCGACCTGGCGAAGGCGGCGGAGAAGCTCGATACGATTAACGGGCTGGTGCGCAAAGGGCTGGACGACATTCGCCGATCCGTCCGGCTGCTGAAGGATGAGGGGGAGCCGATCGAGCTGCATGCCGCCTTGAACGATCTGATTCGCGAGACGGAGGCGACGATGGGGGTACGGATCGAGACCGACATCGAGCCGATTGAAGATTTGGGCTCGCTGACGCAGCGGGTGCTGTATCACGCCCTGCAGGAGGGGCTCACGAACGGCATCCGGCACGGCAACAGCCGCCGGTTCGCCTTCTCGCTGCGGCGGGAGGGGCCGTGGATCCGGTTCGTGCTCGACAACGATGGGGCCCCGTTCGGCGATGCCAAGCTCGGATTCGGGCTGACGGCCATGATGGAGCGCGTGCAGCTGCTTGGCGGGGCCGTGGAGATCGGGCCTACGGCAGGAGCCGGGGTTGAGGGCGGCCCGGGATACGGGTGCAGACTGGCCATCCGGCTGCCGTATACGGCGTCTTTGGAGTAAATAAGCTTCAGCTTCCGTCACGGTGCGCGGCAAGAGCGGCGGCCGAGCGGACGGCGGTCGCATTTGTGCCATATACGCGCTTGAACGCCCGGCCGAACGTGTTCGAGGAGCCGTAGCCGACCAACGCCGCAATTTCCTTCACCGGGATATCGGTTTCGTTCAGCAGCTCCATCGCACGCTCCATGCGCTTGCGCTCCAGATAGGCGGTGAACGTCTCGCCCGTCTGCTCTTTGAAGAATTGCGAGAGGTACACCTCCGACACCTGGAGGCTGCGGGCGATCTGCAGCAGAGTCAGCGACTCGAGGCTGAACGAAGCTTGGATCGACTCCAACACGCGCTGAAGCAGCTCGCTGTTATGGCTTTTTTTTCGCCCGGCGACGGCGGAGCAGAGCCGGAGGAATTCGTCCCGCAGCTGCCGGAATTCAGAATGGCAATCCTCGTAGGATTCCAGCTGCTTCAACCGCATTTTGAGCTGCTCTTGCACGTCCGGCTCCTGACGGGGGAGCTCGCCGCCCACCTTCACCAGACATCCCCACAGTTGATAGATGAACAAACGCAGCATCTCGAACGACAGCCGACGGTCGTTGAAGTTCGCCGTCTCCAGCTCCAGGAACAGCCGCTCGATCTGGTCGGTCTCCCCGACCCGTGTCAGCGTACCCAGCCGCGTCTCCACCTCGACCGGGAAGTAGAACGGCGTGACCGGCGAAGGGAGATCCTCATAGGTCAGCACCGCGCCCTTGAAGCCGGGCTTCGCGTACACGAGCGCTTGCTTGGCCTCGTCATAAGAGCGGGCGATGTCCATCCGCTTGTCATAGAAGGTGCCTCTCGCGAACGCCAGCTCGCCGTTCACCTCATGGCGAATCGACTGCGCCAGGGCCGTCAGCTTGGCGTCATACACGGCCTTGCAGCCGGCCGCCGTCTCCTGGTCGCCCAGCAGCAGCAGGAGGAGCCGATCCTCCTTGGTCTCCAGCACATAGAGGCGGCCTTCCAAGGCGAGCTCCAGCTTCTCGCGCACATGCAGCCGCTTGAGCGCCAGCTCGTCGAGAATGTCTTTGCTGATCCGATCGTAATACCCGAGGAACTGCACGATGGCCACCGCATAATAGGGCGCCCTGATCGTCAACCCGGCATGGGACAGGTTGGCCTCCAGCTCGTCCTCGTTCACGAACCCGTTGCGCAGCAGCCGCTCTAGAAGGGCCGCCTGGAGCAACGGCAGCTGCTCGCCCACCTTGTCGCGCAGCTGCTTGTTGCTGTGTATCATGTGCGACACCGCCGTCTTCAGGAACGGATACATCCCTTTGGCCTTGGGCAGCTCCTCACCGAAATGCTCCGTCAGTGCGCCGATCAGCCCGCCCATAGGCTTACTGCCGCGGTAGGCCAGCAGGAGCGAGATCAGGCCGCCGAGCAGCAAGGAAAGGGCGAAGAAGAACATCGTCACGTCCCGGATATAGTTCACCTTCTCCAAAATCACGTTCGCCGGTTGAACCGCTACATATGTCCAGTCGTTGTAGCTTGACTTCGTGAATGTGACGAGCATGTCGCGCCCGTCGATCGTCTTCCGGAAAATCCCGCTTGGACTGTCGGCCGGCAGGTCGACATGCGGCAGATCGACTCCAGAGACTCCGGACCGGGACAGGTGGGTGATCCGCTTGCCCCGTTCGTCCGCGATGTACGCCCACCCGCTGTCGGAGACGTCCAGGCCGCTCACCAGCTCCTTCAATTCCTTCTCCCGGATCAGAATGATCGCCGCGCCCGGCGAGTAATTCGGATACCCTAAGGAGCGTATAACGGTGACCAGGCCCTGTCGTTCTCCATCATGCGTAATGCTGCGCGCCGGCAAATATTTCTGGTAGTAGAACGGTTCCAGCGCCTCTGCCCGCCATAGCTCAAAGGGCACTCCATCAAGAAGCATATGCCGCTGGTAAAATTCGCTCAGGCCATAAATCGTATGATTGCTGAGCGCCACTTCGCTTCCTTTGTACAAAATATAGTAGTCGAACACAAAGCTGTTGATCGGCTTGAAATCGGCCAGCTTCTTAATCAAGTCCAGCACCTGGCCCATGCTCTGGCTGCTGATGGGATTGTTGACATATTGAAACTGAAGGACTTTCGGATCGCTGACCAGTTTTTGTGCGAAATTGTCAATCTCGGCAAGTCGGGTGTCGAGCGTCATTCTGGAATGCTCGAGGATCGACAAGTTGCTCTGCGTCGCATCCTCCTCGACCAAATGCAAGGTACGCTGATAAATCAGGAAACCGGAGAGGAGAGGAATGAGCAGAATCAGCAAATAAGGCAAGGCAAATCGGTACAGGAGCTTGTTGCGGATTCTTGCGCTGAAATTCATCCCGATCCCTCCAATCGCCGTGAATCTCGATCTGCGAGAAGGGAGACTCCTCAGGTCTCCCTCCTCGATCAGCCTTGTCTTCTCATCGTAGCTTAGAAGCAGCTCCGCTACAACCTTTTGGAAGCCATTATCATTTTTTCATAGCGTCATAGGCATCCTGATGGATCTGCACGTATTTCTTCAAATTCATCTTCTCCAGCGTCTTCAGATAGCTGTCCCACTCTTTCGTAATATCGACATCCCCGATCACGAACCGCGCAAACATTTCCATGACGTAGTCATTGATGGTCTTGGTCAGATCGGCCAGCTCGCTCGCTTGCTGCTCGTTGAAGAAGAGCGGCGGCACAATCGTCTCGAGAGGCTGCTTGAACGGCTCCATCGCACGTTTCGTCTCTCGGTACAGCAGCACCTGGTCGAGGTTGTTCTCCATGTCCGCGAGCTCGCCGCCCCAAAATTCCGAGCTGCGAAACGAGATGCCCCGCTGCTGCCAAGTGATGTTCTGCACGGCGGCATTCATATTCTGGATGCGCTCCCAGAGCGCAGGCTTGCCATTCATGCCGAGCTTGCCGCTTTCCTTCCCTCCGAGCCATTTCCAATGGACGCCTTCCTGCCCAAAGACGCTGCGCAGCGTGGCATCCTGCTCATACAAGCCGTCGGCCCAGCGCATGGAAATTTCGGGATGTTTGTTCGCGTTCGTAATGATGAAGTTCGCCCATTGTCCGTTTGGCACCGGATACGGGTTCCAGGCCGCATTGCGAAGACCGTTCGGGCCCTTCAGTGGCTCCATCGCGACATAATCGGCCCACCGGGTATCCTTGCCGTGAACGTCGGTCATGAATACGCCCGCCCCGGAAGCCTCCACGGAGCCTACGACGATCTCATTGTTTTTGATCGTCAGCGATTTCAGCTGATTGGCGTCCATCGTGAAGCTCTCCGGCGCAATGAGCCCTTCCTTGTAAAGCTTGTGAATGTATTCAATCCCCATCTTCCACTCCGGCTTGTTGAAGGCGGTGTCGATTTTCCCGTTCTTCAGCTCAAGCTTATCGGTGATATACTTATTCGAATACGTGAAGGCATTCATCAGGAAGTTCTCCAAGCCCCCGCCGGTCGCGCGCGGCGTCGTCGCCAGCGGAATCTCGTCGGCCTTGCCGTTGCCGTTCGGGTCCTTCGTCTTGAACGCTTTCAGCACCTCGTAATATTCGTCCGTCGTAGTCGGCATCTTCAGCCCCAGCTTATCCAGCCAAGGCTTGTAAATCCAGGATCTGAAGTTCATCGAGCAGTGATAGCAGTCGTTCACTTGAGGCAGGCCAAATATCTGCCCCCCCGGCAACGTACTCGCTGCCTTGATTTGAGGCATTTCGCCGAACATCTTTTTCGTATTTGGTCCATACTTCTCGATCAGCGGCGCGAGATCCATGAAGATTCCCTGCTCGCCGTAGATCATCTCCTGGGCCGGCGTCACGGTGAAGCCGAAGATGATATCGGGCAGCTCGCCGCTCGCCAGCACGAGGTTCAGCTTTTGCTCGGCGTTCTCTTGCGGTGCAACCTCCCAATCCACATGGATATTGGTCCGCTCCTCGTACCATTTCGTAAATTCGTTCGTGTTGTAATCTTCGACCCGCGAATGGCCGACAATGAGCCCTTTGAGCGTGATCTTCTCCTTGACGATCGGATACGTGCCGGGAGCCGTCTGATTTTCGCTGTTGGCAGACTCGTCGGATGGTGCATTCGGGTCCTCGTTTTTGGAACAGGCGGCGAGCGTCATGGTCCCCGCCATAATCAGACTTAAGAGGAGAATGGACAACTTTTTCATACTAGCACCCCTTTTATATTTCAAAATGGATTATCCTTTCAAAGAACCGATCATAACCCCTTTGACGAAAAATTGCTGCACAAACGGATACAAAATAAGTACGGGCAAGGAAGACACGACGATCAGAGCGTATTTCAACAGCCCATGGAGCTTGACCAGCTCTTCGGCGTCCTTCCCCGAAAACGCGGAGGTGTCCACCTCATTTTGGATTAATATTTCTCGAAGAACAATCTGGAGCGGATACAGCTGTTGATCCCTCAAATAAAGCAGCGCTTGAAAATATTGATTCCAATGCCCCACCGCGTAAAAAAGGGAAAGCACGGCGATAATCGGGCCGGAGAGCGGCAGGACAATGCTCCGGACGAAGCGGAAATCGTTGCAGCCGTCCAGCTGGGACGCTTCCAGCAGCTCGTGAGGAATCTGGCTTTGAAAAAAAGTGCGCGCGATGATCATGTTCCAGACCGCCATGGCTCCGGGCAGCAGCAGCGCCCAACGGGTGTCGAGCAGGCCCAAGTCTTTGACGAGCAAATAGGTCGGGATCATCCCTCCGCTGAATAGCATCGTAAACACGAACAGCAGCATGAGCACATTGCGCGGCGCGAAGTCTTTCCTGGACATCGGGTAGGCCGCCAGGACCGTCATGCACACATTGATCAGCGTTCCGACCCCCATGTAGAACAACGAATTCAGAAAGCCGCTTAGGACCCGTTTGTGCGCGAATACCGAGCGGTACCCGTCCAGATTGAGGCCGACCGGCCAGAGCCACATTTGGCCGGATGCGACCGCGTCGGGATCGCTGAAGGAAGCGCTTACGACATAGAGAAGCGGATAGAGCACCAGCACGAACAACAGGGTGAGCAGCCCATACGCCGTGATCGTATAGACCCGGTCCTGGAAAGACTGATGTACGAAACGAACCTTCAACGCCAATCCTCCTTTACCATAACCCCGATTGTCCCGCCAGCTTGGCTAGCTTGTTGACGACGATCATCAGCACCAGACCGATCACCGCCTTGAAGAAGCCAATCGCCGAGGCATACGAATAGTTGAGTACTTGCGAGGTTAAGCCGACTTTGTATACATACGTGTCGATCACTTCCGAGGCACGCAGGTTCAACGAGTTCTGCAGCAGCAGCACTTTCTCGAACCCCGTGTCGAGTATATGGCCCATATTCAGGATGAGCAAGGTGACGGCAATCGGCATAATGCCCGGCACATCAATATAGCGCATCCGCTGCAGCTTGTTCGCCCCGTCCATAACCGCCGCCTCGTGCAAGGCGGGATCGATCGCGGTCAGCGCCGCCAGATAGATGATGCAGGAGAAGCCCATGTTTTGCCAAATATCGGACCATACGTAAATGTGCTTGAAATAATCGGGAATCGCGATGAAATTAATCTGCTCCAGCCCCAGCAAATCGCGGGCGACATTAATGAAGCCGGTTCTCGGCGACAGAAACTGCATGACGATGCCGACCATTACGACGGTCGAGATGAAATGGGGGGCGTACGTGACCATCTGCACCGTTTTTTTGAACCACTTGATTCTAATGTCGTTCAGCACCAAGGCCAGGAGGATCGGGAACGGGAACCCGACGAACAGGTTGTACAAGCTCAGCAGGATCGTATTTTTCATCACCCGGTTGAAATCGTACGAATGGAAAAATCGAAGGAAATGCTTGAATCCCACCCAATCGCTCCCATGGATCCCTTTGGTGACGACATAGTTCTTGAAAGCGATCTGCGCCCCGTACATGGGAACATACTTGAAAAGGATGAGGTAAATCAACGGCAGCAGCATGAGCACGTACAATCTCCACCCTTTCCGGGCTCCGATCAGGAATGACCGCAGGCTCGCCGCCGACCGCATCGGAACAGTAGTACGGGCCAGCTTCCTCTCCTCCCTTCAGAAATCGAACTCTCCGGATTACCCCCATCTTAGGCGCCTTAAGGAAAGGATGTAAATATGAAATAACATGCATCATCCGCTCTACATAAGAAAATGGAAGCCACGCCGCATCGCTCGCGATGTGCCGATCGCAAAAGATGTGCCAAAGACCGGAATGCCCCCAGGCACGGGCGGATTGAAGTTATAAGAAAAACCTCTGGAGCAAAATCACTCCAGAGGTCCTTGGCGTAGGCGTTCAGTTAGGCGCGTGGGGCGGTTCCGACCGCTGTTGAAATTGGTTCGTTCGATGTTACTGTCAGCGAGTAGAACAAGATTTCAAGGGAGGCGGACGCTGACACTTCTCCACTCCCTCTGCCTGCCTTCTTTGCCCTTGTTTTGCTTTTTAGCGTTACGTTCTCCGTACGTTCATTGCCCGCTTTCGGCATGAGGGGGAATTTCTCCCCCTTTTCGATGGATAGGCCGCCGGATCGGCTCCATGTAGAGGAATTTCTCCCTCTTTTTCAATCGAAATCCGTCCAATCGGGGCTTTCGCTCGGAAGAGGGGGAGGTTTTCCCCTTGATGCCGACGGAAGTCGTAATATCGGCCCAATGAGAGGGAGTTTTTCCCTCTCACGTAAGCGCAAGTGAATACGGGCTGCCCCTCATGCCGCTCAGGGGCAGCGGGGCAGCGGGGCAGCGGGTCATCGGATTCCGTCACTCTAAGTAGGTAGGTGCCCAAGGCCCGTATTGCGGCGGAAAATAACTACACATTTGCAGTTATCGGTGCGAGATTCCAATCTTCCCGGCTCATTTTCCGATTTATCCAGCTCTCCTAGTCGCCTTACAAGTGAAGGAACATCCCGTAGGCGGTTCCACCCCAAAAAAGGGAACGCGTTCAGCGTCCCGCCCTTTCCACTTCCACTAGCCCGCCTCGCACTTGGACATGCAGCTGTCCTCGCGCCGTCGGAATCGTGAGCACCATGTCCGGTACATTCGGCGCTACGGCAGCATGGACCGTCATCTGCTCCCAGCCAGGCTCCGCCGGCTGCAGACCCAGGATGTCCTCGATCAGGATGCGGATCGGGGCGCTGGCCCAAGGGTGGCACAGGCTCGTGTTCCACTTCAGCTCCTTCGACCAGCTCTCGAAGCAGGTCGTCCCCCCTTCCCGCAGCATCTGCGTCCAATAGCCGTGGACCGTGAACGGTCCGGACGGACCAGGCAGCTCATGCGGCTCCTCGGTCACGAGCAGCGAATAAGCGAAAGCGTGCTCGCCGGCCCGCGCCATCGCCTTCAAGTAAAAATAGGCAAAATAGACGCCGCAGGCGAGCCGCTTGCCCTTCAAGAAGGACACGACCGATTCACGCCCGCCATCCGGCACCAGATCGAATAGAAGCGGCAGCGTGTTGCCATGCAGCGATGCGTGGCCGGAATGCTCCGCATCCCCGAACAGCCCAAGCGCCGGCCGCCAGAACGCGGCTTGGAAAGCGGTACGGACCGTGTCCCGGAGCCCAAGGGATGGTTGGCCCAACAGCTCGCGAATCGTATCGACGTCGCACAAGGCGCCATAATAGAACGCATTGACCACATTGTGGCACCCCGGGCCGATCGGCTTCGACAGCTCGAAGTCATAGCCGTCACGCTGGTTCGCCGGCCAGTCGACCAGATTCCACTGCTCCGTCACTTGCTCCAGCAGGCCGTCGGCCCTGCGGTAGCGGGCGAAGTAGTCGACGATCCCCTCTGCGACCGGAGCCATCTCCCGCAGGAAGTCAAGATCGCCGCTGTGCCGATAGTAGTCGAGCAGTTGTCGCGGATACAGCAAGGAGTAATCCGCGATCTCCTGCATGTAATGGCCGGGCGCGACGGCCATCATCCCTGGACAGATCGCCGTGCTCGCGGCAAAGTCCTCCAGCGCCTTGCGCACCATGCGCAGATCGCCGGTCAGCAGGAGATGGGAGAAGGCGGTGACGGTATTGTCGCCCAAGTACTGGCCCTTCTCCCGCGAAGGGCAGTCGGTATAATGCTCCTGTGTGCCATAGATGACGCCGTTCTTGCACAGCTCGATCACCCTGTTCAGCGTCTCGTCCGTGGAGGCGAAGCGCATCGCGTCTTCCGGGTACGGATAGTGCTGCACAATGGCCGCGAAGCTCTCCGGCTGCAGCGACTCCTCCGGTCCCGATACTTCCACATAACGGAATGCCTTGTATTCGAACGGCTCCAGCTCGTCGTCTCCACCGGACAGCGTCCATGTCTCCCGGTACACACAGTTGCAGCGCATCTCGTCGCGTACATCGAGGCTGCCCGCCTGCAGTTCTTCGCCGCAGCGAATCTCGAGCTGCTCTCCGGCGCGGCCGCGGGCCCGCATCGTGAAGGCGCCCGTCACCTCTTGGCCGAAATCGATCCAGTACCGGTTCGGGCCGCGTCTCACCACCTGCGCCGGAGCCCGGCGATAGACCGAGAGCGGAGGCGTCGGCTGCAGGACGAGACTGTGGTCGTCGTCCGGGCGCACGCCGGCGTATCCCCAGCCGGCGTCGTCATAGTCGGCCTCGCGCCAGCCGACCCGCTGCCGCCTCGCGTCGATGTGCTCTACGAACTGCGTCTCGTAGCCGAACGTGGTCGCATTGGGTCCAGCGTATTCCTCCGCCTCCGCGATGCGCCAGGTCCCATCCGTAGCGGCTAGGATGCGGCCATCCGCCGCCTTGAGCTCCGCCCACAAGCCTTGGCGGTAATCTCCGCTCGTATACGCCCGATTGACGAGCCCTTGATAATACACATGGACGGCGAGGACATTGACGCCCGACTTCAGATAGCCGGTCAGCTCCAATCGGTTGAAGTAGTGCCGGAAGTGGTACCCCTGAGCAGGGCCCTGGCCCACGAACGTTCCGTTCACATACAGCTTGTAATAATCGTCTGCCGTAATGTCCAGGAGGACCCCGTCCTTCAGCTCTTCGGCTGTCAGCGTGACCTTGTGACGGACAAGCATATGATGATTGCGCAGGTTCGGATCGTGAAGCTCGGGTCCTTTGGGGTCCAGCTCTCGGCCGAACCGATTGATCGGGGTCTTCCCCGCAAACCTCGGATCGCAGATCCAGCTTGCTCTCCGCTCTGGCATGACGGTCATTGTTCCTTCGCCTCCTGTTTCGTTACATAGCAATAAGTGCAAACGTGCATCTACTCCCGCACATCCGCCACCGAGCTCCGCTCCAGCAGCTCCGGCTGCAGGACGAGCAGCTGATCTGGCCGACCCCGGCCTTCCAGCTGCTCGATCAGCATGCTGCAGGCAAGCCGCCCCATCTCGTGGGTTGGCTGATACACGGTCGTGAGCGGCGGGGTGATCATCTGTCCGAAGTCGATGCCGTCGAAGCCGACGACCGACATCTCGTCCGGCACCCGAATCCCTCGCTCCGTCAACGCATGAATGACGCCGAAGGCCGTCATGTCGTTGCAGGCGAAGATCGCCGTCGGCGTCTCCCCCGATGGCTCGCTTTCCAGCAGCCGGGCGGTCAGCGCCTTGCCGTTCTCGAATTCGTACGAGCCGGAATAGCTCGTCCCAGGACCGTCCTCCACAACTTGCGGAGACAGGCCCGCTTCCCCCATCGCCTCCATGTAGCCGGCGTGAATGCTGCGGCGGCTTGGCCGGTCGAGCGGAGCCGTCACGTAAGCGATACGCCGGTGCCCACGCCCGATCAAGTACCGGGTCGCGAGCCGGCCGCCTTGCCGGTACTCGAAGTCGACCTGCCCGAGCCGCTCGCCCTCGAGCCGCTGGTCGACGGCGACCACATGCAGGCCTCGCTCGATGTACGGGCGGAGCAGCTCCTTCTCCCCGGAGATCGAGGAGATGACGAGCCCCCGCACCTGCTTCTCGAAGATCGCCTGGATGTATTTGCGCTCGAGCGCCGGATCCTGGAACGAATTGCACAGCAGCACCTGGTACTCGTGCTTGCGCGCCAGCTCCTCCACGCCCAGGATGATGGACGAGTAGAATTGATTCGTGATCGTCGGCACGATGATGCCAATCGTGCGGTTCGTGCGCGTCTTCAGCTGCTTGCCGAGCTGGTTCGGGATGTAGTTCGCTTCCTTCGCGATACGCAGGATTTTGTCGCGCAGGGCCGCGCTCACCGGGTAGCTGCTGTTGCTCAGCACCCGGGAGACGGTCGCGGAGGACACATTCGCCAGTCGGGCGATATCGTGAATCGTGATGGGCTTGTCCATAGGTACCTCGCCAATCCCGGTTCCGGTTCAGGAACCGAGTGATGCTTTTATTATACATGCCCCTCCAAGGGAATTGCGATAATGTCTTTACGGAAGCGTCACCGTCTGTTACACTTAGCTCGATTAATCGTTAACCTAAACTAGTAATTATGGTTAACAATTAAGTCGTGCATACAAGAGAATTCAACCTATGGCTGGTGATGAACATTCATTCCATGATGGAGAACGATCTGCATTGGAAGTCCTATGCCCAAAAAGCGCTGAAGGGCGAACGTCTGACGGTGGAAGAAGGGCTGTCCTTGCTGGAAGCCGACAACGACCAGGTCCTTTCACTGCTACAAGCCGCTTTCCAGGTAAGACAGCATTTTTACGGCAAAAAAGTGAAGCTGAATATGATCATCAACGCCAAAAGCGGACTGTGCCCCGAAGACTGCGGCTACTGCTCGCAATCCATTGTTTCGGCTGCGCCGATCGACAAGTATGCCCTGCTGGACAAAGATACGCTGTTAGCCGGGGCGCGCGAAGCGATTGCCCGCAAGGCAGGCACTTATTGCATCGTAGCTGCCGGGAAGGGCCCGACGGCCAAGGAGCTGGATCAAGTGGTGGAGGCGGTTAGAGAAATTCGCGGGACGATGCCGCTAAAGATCTGCGCCTGCCTGGGCATTCTGAAGGACGATCAAGCCGAACGTCTCGCCGAAGCAGGCGTTCACCGCTATAACCACAACTTGAATACAAGCAAAACCCATTACCCGTCCATCACCACGACCCATACATACGAGCAACGGGTAGAAACGGTGAAAAGGGTGAAAAAAAGCGGCATGTCCCCTTGTTCCGGAGTCATTATCGGCATGGGCGAGACAGACCGGGAGATCGTAGAAATGGCTTACGCGCTCCGGGAGCTCGATGCGGATTCGATTCCGATCAATTTCCTCCATGCGGTCCCAGGTACGCCGCTCGAACATGCAGGGCGCACGCCGGCTATGAAAGCGTTAAAGGTATTGGCTCTGTTCCGTTTCCTCTGTCCGTCCAAAGAAATCCGCGTGGCAGGAGGGCGCGAGGTCAACCTCCGTTCTCTGCAGCCCTTAGCGTTGTACGCGGCCAACTCGATCTTCGTGGGCGATTATTTAACGACGGCTGGCCAAGACGTGTCGGCCGACCATCAAATGATAGAAGACCTGGGCTTTGAAATTGAGGTCCATGCGTTATAAACGGTTAAGAAAAACCTGATTCGACCATCCTACTTAAGAAGGAGGTGAATCAGGTTATGGCCAAAGACGTATTGTGCGAGGTCAACAGCTGCAAGTATTGGGCCCCGGGCAACAACTGCAGCGCTTCTTCCATCTATGTCGTCAACAATCGCGGCAGAGATGCCCGCCATTCGGAAGAAACGGATTGCAAGACGTTTGAACCGAAGGTGTAAGAGTCTGAATTCCCGGAAGAAGCGGCTGCGCCACAGCCGCTTCTTGCTTTGTACGCCTAGTGTATCCAGCATTGAGAATGTTTATCACTCATACTTGAAATTTTTTGTAGCTTTTCCCCTTCTCCCGATGCTACGTCCTGCAACATTCCCCCTCCCCTCTGCGTCTGAACATTTGGTAAAGATTACATTCGACGTAGGAGGAGCCCATTATGCCATTCGCCAAAAAGACGGCCGTCTTCGCCCTCTCCACCGCCTTGCTGTTGTCCGCCGTCCCGTCCGCTTTCGCGGAGGACGCCCCTGCAAGCGCCGAAAGCTCCATGCCGGTACTGCCCACCAGTCTTCCAGCCGGTGATCTTCCCGTCAAGGGCGGCGGATCTTCGGATTCGACAGCTGCCGTGAATGCCAAGATCGGCAAAGATCGCGCGATCGAGCTGGCGCGCAGCGCCGTGTCGATTCCCGAAGCGTACACGCTCTCCGGGATCAGCTTCAACAGCATCTCGTACCAGAACGGCCGCGGCGCCTGGAACGTGCAATTCGAGAAGCGCGAGCAGAATCGGACGCTCGGCAGCATCAGCGCTACGATCGACGCCGATACGGGCAAACTACTGAACTATTACGGCTACGAGAACGATTCCGACCGAACGCCGACCTACCCGCCTAAGGTCGATTTCGCCGCCGCGAAGTCGATGGCCGAGGCGCTGTTGCACAAGATGAACCCCGAGGACGAAGCGAACGTCCGCTACAACGAGGAGTTCGAGAAGCAATTCAAGCAGCCGCTGAACGGCTCGGTCCGCTATCAAATTCGCTTCGACCGAACCGTGAACGGGATTCCGTTCCCGATGAACTACATTACGTTCACGATTGACGGAGAGGGACGATTCGCGGAATACGAGTATAAAATGAACGATGATGTCACATTCGGGGATCCACAAGGGACTTTGACGGCGGAAGAGGCTCTGAAGCAATATCGCGCGGTGAACCAGCCTAGCCTGCTCTACGTGCTCACCCATCCGAACCGTGACCAGAACACAGCCAAACCTTATCTTAGCTACGCGATGTCGTTCGGCATGCTGGACGCGAAGAACGGGAAGCTGCTCGATCCGGCGGGCCGGGAGCTGACGGCGGCGCCGTCGACCCGGCCAATCACGGATAAGCCGCTCGCCGACAAGCCGGCCGGCAATCAAAACTTGACACAAGAGCAAGCGGCGGCGAAGGTGACCGCCATCCTGCCTCTGCCCGCCGGCGCTGAGCTGCAGAATGCTTCCTATAACGAGAATGTCGACACCAAACTCGCGGGGAACAGCGGCTCCTCGTGGAATTTGACATGGAGAGTGCCGGCCGACAAGGATAAGGAAGCCTCGTACGTCCGGGCTAGCGTGAACAGCCAGACGGGCGAGCTGCTGAATTACAACAAGGACATGCCGTACTATTCCGAGAAGGACGCCGCCGCCGCTCCGATTGCAGTGGACTCGCTCGAGAAGGCGCAGGAAGCCGCCATCGCTTTCGTGAAGAAGGTGCTGCCGCACTACACAAGCGAATTGACGGTCGATACTAACAACCTGAACCCGTTCCCGGTCGATCAGCTGAAGCGGATGCGCACGATCAGCATTCCGTTCAAGCATCTGGTGAACGGGGTTCCGACGGATTTCGAATCGTTGTATGTCGGAGTGAATGTCTTCACAGGTGGAGTGGAGAGCTACTGGAGCAGCCTGTCCAGCCTAGCTATGCCAACTGAGTTGGGGCAGACGATCGACGGGGATAAGGCGGAAGACATCCTCCTCACCCAGTACACGCTCGAGAAGCGCTATACGCTGCCGAACGGGCTGCCGGGCTATGATCCGTACGGCAAGATGATGCCGATGCCTGTTCCTGCCGGTTCTACAGCCACCAAGGAACCTGCGAAGATCGTCTATGTGCCGGTGCCCAAAAACCCTTCGGAGTATGTCTTCCTCGACGCCCAGACCGGCGACTGGAGAAGCCACGAGACGGGAGCGGTTACGAGTCCGGATAAAGTCGTAGCGACGGACCTGGCGAACCATTGGGCGGCGAGGGAGCTGCAGCTCATGATCGATTACAAGGCGATCGACACGAAAGACGGCAAGGTGAACCCGGACCAGACGATCAAGCGCGGCGAGATGATCAAAATGCTCATTACCGCGATGAATGGCGGCTACTACACCGCCAGCTATTCCGCATCGCGTAAAGCTTCGTTCGCGGACGTCGCGAACGGCTCGGAGTACTTCGCGTATGTAGAGTCCGCGGTAGACGCCAATCTGATCGACCGCAGCTCCACGACGTTCAACCCCGAAGGCAGCATGACGCGCGAAGAGATGGCCGAACTGCTCGTACGAGCGCTTGGCTACAGCAAGCTGGCCGATACGCCGGGGCTGTTCAACCTGAACGTAGCGGACGCGGCTTCGATCCAGCACAAAGGGCAAGTCGCCATTATCGTCAGCCTTGGCATCATGAGCGCTACCGACGGCAACTTCCTGCCGGCTGCGGAAGTTACCCGGGCGCAGGCGGCAACCGCGTTCTTCCGCTACCTGGAGAAGCGCGCCGCGCTTCAGGATACTCCGATTCGCAACTATTGAGCGAACTCCATTCACATCCAACACCCCATTCCGCTGCCTCGAGCGGATTGGGGTGTTTGTTATTGGTGCGAAACGGGATTCTCGCGTTTTCTGGTTCCTATTTATTATTATAAGGAACCTGAAAATCCCGGACCACCTATGACATTTCTGTCCCCATTTTCCCCTATCATTCGACAAAAACCCTTGGTTTAAACCACTCCATCAGTAATTACCTCTCCATCATTAATATTTTCGCCCTTCAGAGAAAAGAACCAGTTGACAAAAATTAAAGCGTTTTCTAAAATGAGCTTGAATAAATGAAGAACCAGTAAAGAACCAGAAACAAACAAGAAAGGAGGCTCGGCTCGCTGAATCAAACACCTCATTACGCCCCACACCCCTTTGTTGCCCCACCGAAAAACGAATGAATTTGCGGAGGATGGTTGCGATGAAAACCAAATTCGGACTGATTACGATGACCGTACTGGTTTCAATCCTGGTTTCGGCCTGCGGAGGTCAAGCTACACCGGCGGAGCCCACACCGACAGCCGAAAACAAACCGAAAGAACCTTACACGATGACCATATTCGGGGGCGGCGTAACCCCTGCGGAGTTCGATGAACGGTTCCGGGAAGTGCTGAAGCAGAAGTTCCCTCACATCACAGTGGAATACATACAGAATGCCAAAGGGACGACGATGGCCGAGCTGGTCGCCGCCGGCAACGTTCCCGATCTGATCCGCACCGATGTCCCTACCCTCTACTCCGGCTACCTGGATTTTGACTTAGGCGTGGATTTGAAACCCTACATCGAGAAGTACAAATACGATTTGAGCCGGTTCAACCCGGTATTCATGAACGAGATTGTCGATGCCGGAAGGAGCGGAGCGATTTACGGCCTGCCGGTGCCGCCCTATTTTCCCCAAGCGCTCTACTACAACAAGGACATCTTCGATAAATTCGGCGTTCCCTACCCGAAAGACGGCATGACGTGGGACCAAGTGTACGAGCTCGCCCAAAAACTGACCCGGGTCGACGGCGGCACTGTCTACCGCGGCTTCAGCTCCAATCCGGTCAACATGCTGCGCGACAACGCCTACTCCCTCCCCATTCTGGACCCGAACGCCGATCAGTTGGCCGATAGTGAGAAATGGAAATCCCTGTTCACCAACTTCAAACGCTTTTATGACATCTCGAACAATAAGATTGAGAAAACCGCCACGCTGGAGGGCGCGGCCTTCGGCAAAGGCAATGTCGCCATGATGGCCAACCAGCACAGCGTCTACCTGACGATCCCTCCTGAAGTGAATTGGGACCTGGTCTCCTACCCGATTATGGAAGGGGCGCCGAAGCTGATGCCGCAGCGCGGTCCGGCCTATTGGTCCATCTCCAAGTCCAGCAAGCACAAGGACGACGCGTTCGACATGATCCGGGCGATGCTCGCCGACGAAGTGCAGATGGAGGACTCCAAGCGGGGCATCCCGACGACGCTCAACCGGAAGGACATCAAGGATGCTTTGGGCAAAAGCCACCCGATCTACAGCACCAAAAACATGAACGCCATCAATCACTACGATCCGGTTCCTTATACCCCGAAGCGCAAAGCCGGGTTGCCGGACGTGGCCGGCGCGACCCAGCAATCGTTGCTAAGCCAAGCCTTCATCGATGTCGCCTCCGGCACGACGACGGATATCAATACCGCCTTGCGCCAATTGGATGAGAAACTGAAGGCCGAGCTGATGAAGCAGCAAAACAAGTAATCGAAGTCGAACGAATATCGCACCGGTAACCGGATAGAGACGAGAGGGAGAGAAGTATGGGAATGACTATCGCAGTATTGCCGGAGCCCCGGGTTCAGGCGCGCCTCTTCGGCGAGCGCCATTGGCGGCAGTTGGAGCAGATCGGGACCGTTGTTCGCAACGAGCAGGACGGCCCCCCGCAGCCCGCCGCGCTTAGAGCGCTCGTGGAAGGGGCGGACTTCGCCATCACGTCCTGGGGCTGCCCCCCGCTTACGCAAGACGTGCTGGGTCCGGCGCCTGCCCTGCAGGCGGTCATTCACGCGGCCGGCACGGTGAAGGGCCTCGTTACGCCGGCCCTCTGGGAGCGCGGGATTCGCGTCTCCAGCGGATACGGGCAGCTCGGCATCGGCGTCGCCGAGACGGCGCTCGGGCTTACGATCGCTTCGTTGAAAAACATGTGGGCGCTCACCCAATCGACCCGAAGCGGAGCGTGGAGTCCAGGCAAGGAGAAGGTGCGGGAATTGTACGAAGTGACCGTAGGGGTCGTCGGGGCAGGCAAAGCCGGCAGTCATTACATCCGGCTGCTGCGCAACTTTCAGCTCGACATCCTCCTTTACGACCCGTTCGTCTCCTCTGAACGGGCCGCCGCTATGGGAGCGGTCAAAACGGAGCTGGACGATCTCCTGAGCAAGAGCGACGTCGTGTCCATCCACGCCCCTTCCCTGCCGGAGACTCACAAGATGATGAACCGGGAGCGGCTCGCCCTGATGAAGGACGACGCCATCCTCATCAATACTGCGCGCGGATCGATCGTGGACGAGCAAGCGCTCGTCGAGGAACTGCGCAAAGGCCGGCTGTTCGCCTGCCTGGACGTGACAGATCCGGAGCCTCCGGCGGCCGATCACCCTTTGCGCGGGTTGCCGAACTGCATCTTGACACCGCATATTGCCGGAGCCGTCAATAACGGCGTGAAGCGCCTCGGACAATTCGCCATCGACGAGGTGAAGCGCCTCCTGGCAGGCGAAGCGTTGGAAGGCGAAGTCCGGGCGGAACAATTAAGTACGCTCGCTTAAACGTTGCACATTCCGATGTTCCGATGTCACCATTTAATGTTCTTATTTCGATGTCAGGAGGGATGAATTTATGCGGAAAGGGATAAGCGTGCTGCTCGCGATCGCCATCGCCTTCGGCGGCCTCATGGCCGGCCCTTCAGCCACACGAGCCGACAGCCAGCAGACGGGCGAACGATTCTACGATTTCGAGAGCTTCAACCTAGGGCCGCTGAACGGCCAGAACGGCTGGACTAACGCCAACCCCGAGGTTACGGTAACGAATGAAGTGTACGCCCCAGGCGGCACGAAGGCGATCAAGATTGCGGATAACGACAAAACGAAGGCCTATGGCGCCCGGGTCGCTTTCCCCGCCATCACGCGCGGGAGCGTGGAATGGTGGGCCCAGCCCCAGACGGCCGACCGGCTCGTAATGCTGCTCGAGAGCACCGGGCCTCAAGGTACGAAGCCGGTGGAGTGGATCGGATTCCTGGCTAACCGGACGATCGAGTATTACGACGGCGCGACCCGAATCCAATCTACCGAAACGTATGAGCCGGGACGCTGGTATCGGTTCCGCGTCGATTTCGATGCCGCGGCCGGCAAGAAGACGATCACGGTGTTCGACGGAGACGACTTGCTGCTGCTCCGCAAGGATACCGCGATCCGGGATACGTCGGCCACATCGGTGAATTTGTTCCGGCTGGCTACGATCTCGACCGGGCTCGGGACGTTCTACTTAGACAACGTCCGTATTCGCGACGCGTCGCTTGCGGCCCCGGCCAGCTTGACGAGCCTCAGCCTGTATCCGGACTCGATGAATGTGATCGTCGGACAATCGAAGCCGGTCCATGTCCTGGGCCACTATTCGAATGGGGATGTGATCGTATTGGATGAGCAGCAGACCGTGTTCGCGTCCGCTGATCCCGGGGTGGCGACGGCCGTATATGGCCAAATCCAGGGCGTCTCTCCCGGCTCCACGGTCGTGAGTGCCGTCTATGGCGGGGTTCAGGCCACCGCCGAAGTCAATGTGCTGGACCCGAACGACATTCCTCCCTATAAGGAATTTGCCTTACGGCCGCTGAATCGGTCGACCGACCTGCACGGGTTGCACATCGTGACGCCGGCCGGAGCGGAATGGGCCGCCCTCGGTGAACGCGTCGCCACGGCGCTCAATACCCGTTGGAACGTGCAGGCAAGCGTCGGGCTCCCGGACCGGGAGCGCTTCCGCAACGGATGGTCGGGCAATTCGCTTGTGATCGGCTCGTTCGGCAACAATGAACAGCTCGCCCGACTGTACGGGCAGAGGATGTCGTACGCCGACGGGATCTACCCTGGAGCAGGCGGATATGAGCTGCACACTGTCATTGATCCGTTCGGCCTGGGCGGCAACACGATCGTCTTGGGCGCGAGCGACTTGGCAGGCGCCACCGCGGGGATCGACAAGCTGTTGGCACGAATTGGGGAGCAGACCGATCCGGTACTGCCTTGGCTCGCCGATGTCCAGCTGTCCGAGGAAGCCGCCTCTCACCTGCAGTTCGGAGGCAAGCCGACCGAAGCCGACATACAGGCTGCGTTCGCGGAGGCCGACAGAAGGCTCTCGAAGCTGACGCCGTCGGTCGGGGTCGAAGCCGATGCGAGCTCCCTCCTCTCCGTCATCAGCTATATCAAAGTGTTCGGCGAGAACTATCAGTTGACCCGCCATCCCGGCTTTGGCGAGATTTACCGCAAGCTGCTGCACGGCTATGCGAATTTCCTGAACCGTTATCCCGTCGAGGCCAAGGGCCAGCTGAACAACCGGGTGAACATGTGGACCGACGGCGACGCGATGATCCAGAACTGGACGGTACTCGAGGCGTCTCCGCTGTTCTCCACGCTGGAGCGCAAGCAGATTACGTCCGCCCTCTACTTGACCTACGAGGCCAATGCGAAGGACGGCTACCTCACCGGTGCGGCTGCGACCGGGCCGCGATGGAATCATCAGATCTTCCCTGCGTTGTCGATCATCACGGGCAGTCAATTTTTCGGCAACTACTATGGGCTGCCTGAGGCCCCGGGATGGAGACAGCTCGGCGAGCGGATCTTCACGGGCAACACGTCGTATATCAGTCTAGACGAAGGCTCCGATTACTTGATGCACGTGCCGATGACGAATATCGACTACGCGATGGCGACGGGGAACCTGGACTTCATGCTCCGCTCCTTGCGCCCGAGCGCCGACCTGAACGCCCTCATGATCGACAATCTGGGCGTGATGACCGGCGGCGGGGACACATACCCATACGGGTACAGCAGCGCCTACTCTTGGGGGCATTCGCAGGTGATGAACGCGGCTACTTGGCTGTATGACGACCCGGTGTACCGCTTCCTCCTCGAACGCACGAGGACCGGACCGTTCCCGGACCAGAACATGCCGGATCTGGACTATCCGATTCACCGATACATGGCCGCGGCCCAGCCGAGCGGATCGGCGGAGATCCCCGCAGGGGCCTATCCGCAGGTGCAGGCGTTCCCTGTAGAGCAAGGTGTGTACGATGACCTGAAGGAGGGCGAACAGACGCCACTCGATGTAGCGCTTGAGGATACGTTTCACAAAATGACGTTCCGCCAAGGCTTCGGGTTGAACGACAGCTACCTGGTCGTGGACGGCTTCTCCGCCGGTGCGCACGGCCATCAGGACGGCAATGCCATCCTCAGCTACACGGCGGACGGACGGCTGTTCCTGACGGATCGCGATTATATCGAGAATACGCCGGAGCACCATTCCGGACTCGTCGTGGTGAAGGACGGCCAGCAGCCGAAGAAGCCTCCGCTCGCCGAGCTGCAATGGGTCGCCGACGCCGGGGGCACGAGCCTCAGCCGCAGCACCGTGCCGAACTACAACGGAACGGATTGGCAGCGCTCGATTATCAGCCCGAACGGGGACTTTTATCTGATCTATGACGAGGTGGCTTTCAAGGAAGCCGGTGACTACGTACTGAAAAATCAATGGCAGACACTGGGCGCCCCTATGCTGCAGGATGATCGTTTTGAAGCCGAACAGCAGGGCGTTACGATGTCGATCGACAGCCTCGATCCCTCCGAATTGCTCACACAGGACCGGTACGGCCATTTCCGCAAATATTTCAAGTCGGAGAATCCTTATCCGTACGCCGATCAGGAAACCGTGCTGAGCCAAGTGTTCGAGGAGCAAGGCTACCAGGCCGGAGACCGAGTCGGATATATCAATGTGCTGTCCAGCCGCAAGGAGGACGACCCCGCCATCCAGGCGAAACGGCTGAACGAATCTACGGTGGAAATCCACCAGAAGAATGGGCATTGGCTCGCCGTGCAATCCGCGCTGGACACCGAACAACTCGCCTCCAACGGGCAGTTCCACCTGATCGGGAATGATCAGCTGCTGGCGGCGTCCGCGACTGAGATCCGTATCGGCGCCCAGACGCTGCACTTTCCGGAGCCGGTCCTGTTCCAGATGAACGCCGCTACCGGAGAGTGGGCGACCTACTCGCTGCGCAAAGACCTCGTCCGCTACGACGCCCAGGGCGAACCGATCCGGGAAGGCGCCCTGCAGACCGGCACGGTGACTTGGTCGAAACCGATGCAGCAGAAGCTGGAGAAAGCGTTGAAGGACCGGGAGCATCCGGGTACTTGGTCCAAACCTCGCCGGGACCGCGAGGAAGGCACGGAAGACTGGCAGCAGGTGCATCAGTTCTCCGAGCAAGTGACCAGCACCGCTTGGGGCGATCTGAACGGGGATGGTCAGGAAGACTTGGTGCTCGGCGGCATAGGCGGCAAAGTTCAGGCCGTGAACGAGGCCGGAACCGCCCTCTGGTCGTTCACAGCCGCGGGCCGCGTGAACGAAGTGACCGTGCAGCCGCTGAACGGGCAGCTTGTCGTGTTCATCGCCACGGAGAATTGGTTCGTGCATGCTCTGAACGCCCAAGGCCAGGAGCTGTGGCGCTATGAATTCCCGAGTGACGGGGCTCATCGGGAGCGCAAAGGCAATCTGCTCGGCATCACAAATGTCCGCGTCGCCCATGTGAACGGTGCCGATCAGCCGCCTTGGGTGATGGTCGGTTCGCAATTCCGCTACATCTATGGATTGGATGCGGAAGGCCGTTTGCAATACGAAGATCTGCTCTACTACTACGGTATTGAAGACATGGTCTTCGCCGACTTCGACGCCGACGGCAAGGATGAGGGCGTATACGCTCTGGAGTATGCGTATTATGCGTACTGGAATGAGAAGCAGGTCACCCGTGGCGGTACGGGCGGCGGACCCGGCTGGAAGGTCGCCGATGTGCTGCCCGACAGCACCGGCAGCGGCACTGGTACGAACCAGCCTGCCTTCGTCCTCGGGACGAAGCAGAACGAGGTGAGGCTAGCGTCTTATAAGGGCCGGCTGACGGAGGTGTGGCAGCGCAACGTCGGGGGTGAAGTGAACGACATTCGCCACGGCGACTTCAATGCGGACGGCGTACCCGAGCTGCTGGCCGGAACCGACGGCTTCCAGGTGTACGTCCTGAACCCAGACGGCTCCGTCCGCTTCCGGAAGGCGCTGGAGGATCGCGTCCTTCATGTGGACGGCTGGAATCGCGACGGGCAGGCTTCCTATTGGGCCGCCGCCGATCACGGGCTTCTCGTCCGGCTCTCCGAGCAGGGGACCATCGAGCAGACCGCCCGCTTCCAGCACGATATCGCCGCGCTTCAGGCGGGCGAATCGCATACGAGGCCCTGGATTGTCCTGACGAACGGCGAAGTATACCGTTACCGCCAGTAGAGAGATACCGAGAGCTCAACCGCTCTTATCCTCCGCTTGATCCCTGCTCCGCCCTGCCTGAACCGGAACCGCCGGATCTCAGGCAGGGCAAGCGATCAAGCCTTTTTGTCGTCTTGATCCCATACGCAATCTTCTGTATGCTAAGGGCAGCACTTATCCTATGAATGATGGACGGTCAACATGGAAGAGAGACCTAGCCGCAAGCAGTTTCAGTCCCGGCTGGACAGCATGGTGGAAGCCGTGCGCAGCGCGATCCTGAAGGGAACGCTTCGAGAAGGGGAATTTTTGCCTTCGGAGAAGGCTTATGCCAAGCAATACCGGTTAAGCAACCGGTCGGTTCGCCAAGGCCTGGAGGGGCTTGTGGAAGCCGGCCTGATCGAGAAAATCCCTCGGGTCGGCAACCGGGTCGCCGCCCGGTCCGGGGGACATGCCTCCGTAACGCTGAAGTTCGCCTGCCACCGCTCCCTTCTGCAGGAAGCCGCCATGACGGCGCTGATCGCCGAGTTTCAGAAGCGGCATCCCGGCATCCGCGTGGAATTCGTCGCCATCAACTCCAGCATCAACCGCTTTAGCGTGATGAAAGCGATGATCGACGCCGGGCAAGTGGACGTGTTCACGATGAATTACAACGGCTTCGATGATTTCAAACAGAACCGCGGCTTCGAGGACCTGGAGACGTTCGAGCCCCATCCTCAGATTTACTCCGCGCTTACCGATGCCTTGACCTATGATGGGGAGCTGAAGGCTCAGCCGTTCATTTTCACTCCGCTTATTTTGTGCTATAACAAGGATCACTTCCGGGAGCGGGGCGTGCTGGAGCCGGATAGCGGCTGGCGCTGGAACGACCTGTTCGAGCAAGCGTCCCAGCTGGCCGTTGAGAACGAACGGCTCGGCTTCTACTTCCACTTCCCCTCCAGCAACCGGTGGCCGGTCTTCCTGCTGCAGAGCGGCATGCGGTTCGAGCGCGACGAGAAGGGCCGCTTCTCCATCCGCCGCGAGCACTTGATGGACAGCCTCAAGGCTTGCCGGGAGTTGATCCATATGCAGAACCGCTTCCCACTGTTCCTGTCCGAGACGGATGCCGATGCCGAGGAGCTGTTCTTTAGCGGCAAAGTTTCGATGATTATGACGACGTACCTGGCGCTGAATCATCACGTGCGCCCGGACGGCTTTGAATACGATGTCGCGCCGTTGCCTTATTTGAACGATCCCAAGACGTTGCTTATGATGGTGGGCCTGGCTGTGAACGCACACTCGCCCGCCCGGGAAAGCGCCAAGCTGTTCGCGGATTTCCTGGTGTCCTATCCCGCCCAACTGCTCGTGCGCCAAAAGACGCTGAGCATCCCGAGCCTGAAGCCGGCGGCCGAATGGACGGGCAAGGAGAGCATGTACCGCCCCTCCCGGTTCCATATGTACCGCGATATTATCCCAACCTTCCGAACATTCGGCACAATGAATATGTCGATCAAGGAGCTGGACATGTTCTACCGGGAAGCGAAGCTGTATTGGTCCGGGCTGGAGACGGAGGAAGCGGCCTCCGTGCGGCTGGAGCGTTTTCTGGAGCAAGCGGGGGCACCGGACCCGAGCTAATCGGACGGATCGGCGGCGAGCTCCGAAGTCAGTGCCCGATGAAGCACGCGCAGCTTGCCGAGCAGCTGGACGATCGGGTCCCGGCCGACCGACATGCGCAGCGCATTCCGCGTCCCCGATCCGTCGGTGACGGTATTGAAACGGAACGTGTCGAAGCCGAAGCTGCCGCCCGCCGTGAGATGCAGCTCCTCCGGCGCTTCGGAGATTAGCCGGTCGATCCACGCCTGATAGGCCGCTTCCGTCATCCCTTCCCGCAGCTGGATATAGAACACGGCACCGATCCAGGGCATGCCACCCATTTGATAGGCGTGCGACGGGTGAACGGACGTGTCGGCTCGCCAGACGAAGCCCTGGTCCTGCATGTGGCGCAGGAACGATTGGACGAGCCAGGCGTTGCGGTTTAAGCGCCCCAAGCGGGCTTGGAGCCGATCCGCGTCCGGCACCGGCAGCTGCCGCACCATGGCGGGATCGGCGCCGGCGTTTAGCAGCCCGAGCAGCGCCACCCACGCATCGGCAGCGGCCGGCTCCTTGAGAGCCTTGCCGGTTGCCACTATGTACCCGGCGCTCATCAGGTCGAGCCCGTACTCGTAATATTTGATCCCGCTCTCAACGCTGATCAGCACGATGTGCGGCGGCAACCGGTCGCCGTAGCGCTCGAACAGCGGATTCGCGATCCCGGTCAGCGTCCGGTCCACGATCACATAGAGCGGCTCGGTCTGGGGGTGCCGCTCGAGCTGGGCCATCAGCCGGTCCAAGTCGACGGGCGGCTCGACCGGCCACGTGAGACCGGGCTCTACGAGCAGACAGCCGATCGCCTTGCCCTGTTCGACCAGAGCGTGGATCTGATCGGCATCCACCAGCTGCGGCCGCGACGTCGACTCTTGCAGCAGCAGTTGGGCCAGGTCGACACCTTCTCCGTAGAAGCCGCGCTGTACATAGGTAGGCAGCCAGCCCCCCGTATGCTTCCTGTAGGCGGACAAGGCGAGCGCCAGCGCACTCATGCCCGACGAGGTAACGAACCGGACTGACCTTGACTCGCAATCCGCCGACATTGGGTAGAAGGCGCGCGCCATGTCGGCCTCGTACGATTTTACATAGTCGCTGCCATAGCTGCGCATGTACGTCCCATGCTCGCGCTGGATGTAGCCGGCCTCCACGGTCGGATCTGAGGCGGGGCGCGCCCCGGGCTGCTCAGCCGGTGCCTGCCAGCCGCTTCCCTCCAGCACCGCACCGAGCTGCTTGTACACCGTGCGGATTCTGTATTTCACGGCCAAGTAATCCCGGATCTCGCAGGCCTCCGGCTCTCGCATATATCGGTTCACCTGCTGTCGCAGCCGGTCGAGCTCCTGCCGGAACGCGGCAGCCAGTTCCCGTTCGAACGGTTCGGACGGGAACGCTTCCCGGTACAGCTGCAGGCGGCGATCCAGGATCGACAGGAACCATGTGAGCTCCTGCAGATCCTCCTGCCGCTCCCGGAGCTCGAGCTCCTGCCAGCCGGGCGGCGCGATCGGGCCGTGCTGATCGGGGCTCAGCCACGTGGCCCAATCCACCTCGTGCTGCTTGTCCGAGTTTGTTGGTGCCATGCCGCCCCCTCCTCTCCGATGCTTCGATGCTTCGGTGCTTTGATGCTCCCATTTTCGGATGAATTCAGATGCCGAAGCGCTGAATTTGATCCCACTGCTGCTCTGCATACAGCACTTCCCGCTGCTTCTCGCCAATCAAGTCGTAATGCGGATACACGTCCCGCCGGTGGATGTACTTCGGATTGAGCCCGTAGCGCCTGCACCAGGCTTCCAGCTTCTTCAGATCGGAGCAGCCGGCCTTCGTCACCGTCCGAATCCCCGGGAACCTCGGTTCGAGCCAATAATGCGTCAAGTAAGCTATCTCTCCGCGAGCCACCGCTTGCTTCCAGGCTTCCATCTCGTGCCGTTTGATCCCAAATGCCATCCGGATTTAGCTCCTTACCCCCGAGAGAATCGTCTACCGTACCTTGTCGCAAACCGTGAATCCATCCATCTAGCCTTCTACTCTTTCCAGTGTACCCCATTTGCCGGCGAATCCCTAGCAGCCCCTCTCTGGTAGATAACCGATTACCAGGAGCGTCAAACCATAAAAGATGACTCAGCGTTTGGGTGCACCACCGGATAATTCGTGCAATTAGTTGGGATCCGGACAGAAATAGCACTTTTCAAGCGGCACTCGAGGCGGTCGGCGGAACTGTAGAGTAGATTTTCTACTTTTGGAGTGGCACTCGGCGCTACTGTAGACTAGGAAAGATACTTTTGAGTACGTGTTCGGTCACTCGGGGCTGCTGTTAGAGTAGAAAAGTTACTCTGGAGCGTTGAATAGGGCCGTTGGCGCTACTGTAGAGTAAAAAAGTTACTTTGGAGCACGGGTTCGAGCCGTTGGCGCTACTGTAGAGTAAAAAAGTTACTTTGGAGCACGGGTTCGGTCGTTTAGTGTACGCCTCCAAGCAAGCGCACGTCCACTTAAGTCAGCTTCCTTATGGTAAAATAACGATTATGATTTCGAGTGCCTTTAGCGAAACGGAGTGAATCCAGAATGACTTTGACTATCGCCCCCCTCGAACCCCTGCAAGCCGTAACCTCCCGCTTGCACGCGGCCGGGATCGGGTATGCGTTGGGCGGCAGCGGCTTGTTGTATGCGCTTGGATTGACGGATAAGGTCCGCGACTGGGACCTGACGACCTCGGCGCCCGTACAAGCGGTTCAGGCCGCCTTACTCGACCTGCCTGTACAGACGATCGTGAGCGGCGATTATCCGTTCGCCAGCGACTACAAGCTGCTCGTGCACGAGACCGACCCGCAGGTGGAGCTAATCGGCGGCTTCGCGATCCACAGTCCCGCCGGCCTCTGCCGAATTCCACCGCTCCTTGGGGGTGCCGTATGGAACGGCATCACGCTAGGCAGCCCGGAGGTCTGGTATGTAGCGTATGCCCTGATGGGACGCCGGCCCAGGGCCGAGCTGCTGCTGCATTACATGCAGGGCGGACCCGTTCCACATGGACGCCCGGAGACGCTGAACCGCCTGCTCCAAGAGCCGCTGCCGGCCGATATTCGCCGCGAGCTGCTCACTCTGCCCCGCGTCCCGTCTCCCCATTAATTTCCCCAACCAAAGTCTAGGTTTCGTTACCGTCCCGCGGCGGTGTTCCCGTCCTCCCGATCGCTTTACACTGATTACAAACAACGTTAGTCGGGAGGATTTTGTCGTGTATGAAATGTGGTTTGGAATCAAGATGGGTTCCGCTTTTCTACTGCTGATTCTAGGGTGGATTGCCGGAAAGAAGGCTTCCGGGCTGCTCTACGCAGGTTCCCTGGAGCGTCTGCAGCGCAAGCTGCGCAAGCAATTGTCGTGGGCGGGAATCGTGACGATCGCCGCGGCCGGCGTGATTACCGGTGTCGTCGGCCTCATGAATAATTTCGAATTCGCCATTTGGAAGCTGGCTGTGCTCGTTCAAGCTCCCTTCGTCATCGTGCCGCTGGCGGCGGTGCTGCTCGTCTCCGTGCCGAAGCTGATCCGCCTGAGGCACCTTGTTCGCGGCACATCCGGTCCAATCGAGGACCGGCATGTGCGGCACGGCATTACGGCGCCGGGACTCATCGTGCCGTTCCAGGCGATCGCCTTCGGCGGGACCGCCGTGGTGTACTTCACCTTCGTCGTCCCGGCCAACTGGCTGGAGATCGCCATTCCGGCGGCGATCTACATCGCCATCTGCGCCGCTCTCTGGCTGGCGCACAGCAGCCGGCGCCGCCTCGTGACCGCGCCCGAGGCGGGCATCGTGAACCGCCGCGCCATCCGCGCGCTGCGGGACATCGGCTTCTTGGCCGCCGCCGTCGGCGTAGCGGCCGTACTGATCATCGCCGGGCAGCGCGGCAGCGTGCTCCCGGGCAAGCTCGACATGATGGCCGGCCCGATGGACTTCGGCGGCGGGGCCTCCATCGCCCATGACCATGCCGCAGGGCATGCCACGGCGGCCGGCTCCATATCGCTCGCCAAGCTGACGGGGCCGGCGACCGGCACGCCGGATCGGAAGTTCACCTTGACCGCCCAGCAAGGCCAGGTGACGTTCTCCTCCGGGAAGCAGGTCGACGTCTGGACATACAACGGGGAAGCGCCCGGTCCCGAGCTCCGCATGAAGGAAGGCGAGCTCGTGGAGGTCACGCTCGAGAACAAGGACATCGACATGGGCGTAACGCTCCACTGGCACGGGCTCGACGTGCCGAACGCCGAGGACGGCGTAGCCGGCGTCACCCAGGACGCGGTCATGCCGGGCGAGCGCCACGTCTATCGGTTCCGCGCCGAGCAGGTCGGCACATTTTGGTACCACTCGCACCAAGACTCGAAGGAAGCGGTCCAACGCGGGCTGTTCGGCCCTCTGATCGTCGAGCCTCGCGACTCCATCGGCGCAGTGAAGGACATCACCGTCATGTCCCACGTATGGGACGGAGCCGGGTTCGCCATCGGCGACAACGTCGGGGTGCAGAAGCAGAAGATCGCCCCCGGCACCAAAGTACGGCTGCGCCTCATCAATACGGATGACTGGGTGATCCAGAAGTACACGCTCACCGGCGCTCCGTTCCAGGTTACCGCGATTGACGGCGCCGATCTGCATGAGCCCGGCACGCTGGAGAACGAGTATGTCGAGCTGCCCACCGGCGGGCGGGCCGACCTCACGTTCGAGATGCCGAATCATACCGTCTTCTTGGCGGTCGGCAACGGCTTGAACCTCGGGATTCTCATGAGTCCGGACGGGTCCGGGGAAGTCCCGGTCCAGCCGAAGACCACGAAGTTCGACCCGGTTCACTACGGCACCTCTACAGCGACGCCGTTCGATGCGTCCAGCAAGTTTGACCGCAGTTTTGAAGTCATTCTAGACAACAAGTTAGGCTTTTATAACGGCAGCTTCGAAATGCTTTATACGATCAACGGCCATGTATTCCCGGATACGCCGATGTTCATGGTGAAGGAAGGCGACCTCGTGAAGGTCAAGATCGTCAACCGCGGGATGGTCGATCACCCGATGCATCTGCACGGCCACCATGTTCTGGTGCTGTCGCATAACGGCGAGCCGGTGACAGGCAGCCCGTGGTGGTCGGACACGCTGGGCGTGAACCCGGGCGAGACGTACGAGATCGCCTTCCTCGCCAACAATCCGGGCATCTGGATGGATCATTGCCACAACCTGACGCATGCGAAGGCCGGCATGACGATGCATCTGGGCTATATCGGGGTCACGACGCCGTACGCGGTTGGTAGCGAGACGCACAATCATCCGGAGTGAGTCACAAAGCTCGCGTAATTTCGACAAGTTTCGCCAAGGTGGTATTTGCCAAACAGGATTTTCCCGTGTCATGTCTAATTGATATAGTGACGATTCGACAGCATGGGAGGCCCTCTTCGTGTCCATCAAAGCGAAACTGTCCCTATTCATCACCATCTTCGTAGCCATCACGCTTGTGTTGAACATATGGATCAACTATCTCTCCTCCAAAGACGCCCTCCAGGCAAGCGCCGAGCAGCAAATGAACTCCATTGCGGGTCATATCGGCGTTACCCTGGAGGCGTCTCAGGATGCCCGGCAATATCTCGAGGATACGATCGGCGAGAAGCTGCGAATCGCCGCCGTAGCCGCGCAGGATCAGCTCTCCCCCGACTACAATCAGATCACCAACGAAGAGTTAGTAGCGCTGACCAAGAAGCTGGGGATCGATTACATTACGTTGTGGAAGCAGACGGCGGACGACATCGTCGTGGCCCGTGCCTCGGACCAGCAAGAGCTGAACATGAGCTCCAAGTCGTGGGATTATTGGTTCCAAGCGTTCCAGCAGCTGTTCCAGTACAAGGAGGTCTCGCTCGCAGAAGGCCAGAAGCTCCCGCATTATTGGGCTGGCCCGATCAACTTCGCCACCTCCGATCCTACTTTGATCAAAAAATGGGGATATTACTACGACGGCACGACCAACTATATGATCAACACCGCCATGAATGCGCAAGTGTTCCTCGATTACGAGAAGGCGATCGGAACCGAGGATTTAGTCGGCAAGCTCCTGAAGGACAACCCGAACATTCTGGAGATTACGGGTTTCGACCCGAAATTTTTCGGAAAGGCGCCTATCATTAAGATGAAAAAAGGGGTTCCCGTTCACAACTTGGACGTGCGGGACATTATCTTCGGCCAGTACACCTACAAGGACTCGCCGAACGACCAGGAGCAAATTCAGCTAGCCCTTCAATCCGGTACCGCCGTGACCGGGAATTCCTTCACGAACGATAAGCGTATCCTGAAGAGCTTCATCCCCGTCCTCGGGGCCAAGCCTTACGTGGTCTCGGTAACATTCGACCGGGAAACGATCCGCGAGACGCTTCGGCATCAACTGCTCGTACAATCGGCCATCTCGCTCGGTCTCATCCTCTTCATGTGGGGGGCGAGCTACTACATCGCCGGCTTCATGCTGCGGCCGCTGAATTTGATCGTGTCGAAGGTGAATTCGATGGCGGACGGCCGCTTCGGGATCAAAATTCCGATTCGCAGCCGGGATGAGCTCGGCCAATTGGCCACGCAGATCAATACGATGGCGAGCAACCTGCAGAGCTACCTCGCCCGGCTGAATGAATCGGCGGAAGAGCTGCGGGATACGAAGGAATACTTGGAGTCGTTCGTGAACCAGACGTCCGACGCGATTCACGTCTCGGATCTGGACGGCCTCGCGATCCAAGTGAACCAGGCGTTCGAGTCGCTGTATGGGTGGAGCCGGGAAGAGGCGCTAGGCCAGCGGGTGCCGGTGGTGCCGGCGGAATGGCACAACGAGTTTTTCTCGAAGCTCAGCCTGGTGTTGGAGGGGCAAGCCGTCTCCACATTCGAGATGGTGCTGCTCACAAAAGACGGGAAGCCGCTCGACATCAGCGTCACGATCTCCCCGATCCGCAACGGGCAAGGCGAGGTCGTCGCCATCGCCTCCATCTCCCGCGATATTACCGAGCGCAAGCAGACCGAGGAGATGCTGCGCCGCTCCGAGAAGCTCTCACTCGTTGGGCAGCTAGCGGCCGGTGTCGCGCATGAGATCCGCAACCCGCTCACCACGCTGCGCGGCTTCGTGCAATTGCAAATGAAAAAGGGGGTTTCCACCCCCCATCAGCTAGAAGTTATGTTGTCGGAGCTCGATCGGATCAACTTCATCGTCAGCGAGTTCCTCGTCCTGGCGAAGCCGCAGGTAAGCCGCTTCGTCCCAGTGCACCTGCGGGACATTATTCAGGATATCGTGCTGCTGCTCGATCCTCAGGCCCACATGAGCGATGTCCGGATCGAGACCCGGTTCGCGTCCGATCTGCCGCTCCTCACGTGCGAGCCGAACCAGCTGAAGCAAGTGTTCGTGAACATTATGAAGAACGGCATCGAGGCGATGCCGGAGGGCGGGACGCTCACGGTAGAGCTCGCGCCGCAGGCGTCCGACCGGCTCGTCATCCGCATCACGGATCAAGGTACCGGCATCCCCGAGGAGGAGCTGCCTCATCTCGGAGAGCCGTTCTTCACGAAGAAGGAGACGGGCCATGGATTAGGGCTGATGGTCAGCCAACAGATCATTGCCAATCACAAGGGCTGTCTGCTCATCCGTAGCGAGGTCGGTGTCGGGACATGTGTCGAGATTCAGCTCCCTCTTACCGCTTCCCCGAGTCAAACGGCTCACCCGCCGCTTTAGGCGCGTTCGACGACTTGGAGAACAGGACGAGCGCGAGCAGCGTCGCGACGTATGGGAACACCTTCAGCACGACCGGCGGGAATGCCGACAGCGACGGGATGACCTGCGAGACGGTCGCGATGGTGCTGGCGAAGCCGAAGAACAGCGTCGCCGCCAGCACCCCGAGCGGCTTCCACTGGCCGAAGATGAGCGAAGCGAGCGCCAGGAAGCCGAGTCCGGCGACGCTGCCCGTGAACTCTCCGGCATACGTCACGATGATGATCGCGCCGCCCAGTCCGGAGAACGCGCCGGAGATGAGCACGGCAATGTAGCGCATCCGCTTCACCGGAACCCCGGCCGCCTCTGCCGCGTGGGGATGCTCTCCGCACGCCCGAAGCCTCAGGCCGAACGGCCGCTTGTAGAGGACGAAGACGCTGATCGCCACGATGAACAGAACAAGCCACGTCGTAGGATACGTCTTTGTGAACAGCAACGGCCCGAGCACCGGGATCTCGGTCAGAAACTTCACGTCGAACGGGACGAAGCCGCTCTCCAGCCGGATGTTTCCGCTGCCGGTAATGTTGCGGGAGAGGAAGACCGTCAGCGCTCCGGCCACTAGGTTAATCGCCGTACCGCTGATGATCTGGTTCGCGTTCAGGCTGATGCTGGCGAACGCGTGCAGCAGCGAGAATAGGGCGCCGAGCACGAGGGCGGCGAGGAGGCCGACCCAAAGCGTGAACGGGTTATCCGGCCAAGCTTCATGCAGCTTGAAGATGACAAAAGCCCCGGAGAACGCCCCCACGACCATTAATCCTTCCAGCCCGATGTTCACGACGCCGCTGCGCTCGCTGAACAACGCCCCCAGCGCCGTGATTAGAATCGGAATCGTATACGCAATGGCGTAGGGGAATATTTGTTGCAATGTCGTCCACATGCGCTACTCCCCCTTCCTTCCGGACTGCGCCCGGCGCCGAATTAGCGCGCGGGTGAAGCGCTCGATGAGAATGCTGGCGGCGGCGAAATAAATGATAATGGCGATAATCGTATCGGCGATTTCCGGCGGGATGTCGGTCATCGCGTTCATGAATCCGCGACCGGAGTACAGCAGCCCGAAGAAGATCGCGGCTGCGAGCACGCCGACCGGCGTATTGGCCCCGAGCAGGGCGACGGCAATCCCGTCGAAGCCTTGGGTCGGCAGGATGCCGATCTGGATGTTCACCGCATTGCCGGCATACTGCGTCACGCCGGCCAGGCCCGCGATGCCGCCGGAGACGAGCATCGAGACGATGATGTTGCGGCTCACTGCAATCCCGGCGTATTCCGCCGCATGGCGGTTAAAGCCGACGGCCTTCAGCTCGTAACCCAGCGTTGTCCGGTTGATAATGAACGCGACGAGGATGACGACGATGACGGCCAGGAACAACCCCAGGTTGATGTAAGAACCGCCGAACAGATCGGTCAGGAACGGCACCTTGAGCGTCGCCGAGTCCGCCAAGTTCCGCGACTCCGTCTCGAGGAACTCGCCTTTGAAATAAGCCGGAACGGCGTAGTAGATCGTCCAGTAAGCGATCCAGTTCATCATGATGGTCGAGACGACCTCATGCACGTTGAATCGGGCCTTGAGCACGCCTGGGATAAGCGCCCAGAGCGCTCCGCCGAGCAGCCCGGCCAGCACCATGGCGATCAGCAGGATCGCCCGGGGCAGATCCCAGCTCAGGCCGACGGCCGTCGCGCAGAAGCCGCCGAACAGCATTTGGCCCGCCGCGCCGATGTTGAACAGGCCGGTACGGAAGGCGAACGCGACGGACAGCCCGGTCAGGATGAGCGGGGTGGCCGTGGCGAGCGTATTCCCGATGCGCTCGGCGTTCTTCAGCCCGCCTTGGAACAAGTACAAGTACCCGGTGAACGGGTTGTGTCCCGTGACCGCCATGAGCACCGCACCGCCGATGAGCCCGAGGAGGACGGCCATCAAAGAGACAATGCCGGTCTTCATGCACCCTCCTCCTTCCCGATGCCCGCCATCATCCGGCCGAGCTCTTGCTCATTCGTTGCGGACGCCTCGACCACTCCGACCAATTCCCCGTTGTTGATCACGGCGATCCGGTCCGACAGCTTGAGGATTTCGTCCAGCTCCAGCGAGACGAGCAGGACGGCCTTGCCCTTGTCCCGGTGCTCGATCAGCCGCTTGTGGATGTATTCGATCGCGCCGACGTCCAGACCGCGAGTCGGCTGCACCGCCAGGAGCAGCGTCGGGTTCAGCTCGATCTCCCGGCCGATGATGGCCTTCTGCTGATTGCCCCCGGACAGCATCCGGGCGGCCGAGACGGCCCCTTGTCCGGACCGGACGTCGAAGCTCGCGATAATCCGGTCGGCATACTCGCGCACGATGCGCTTGTTCAGCAGCCCATACTTCGAGAAGGGCCTCCGGTTGTACACCTCGAGGATCATGTTCTCTTCGAGCGTATAGTCCAGCACGAGCCCGCGCTTCTGCCGGTCCTCCGGAATATGCCCGATCCCTCGTTCCATGCGTGCCCGTGTCGACAAGCCGGTGACGTCCTCGCCTTGGAACCGGATCTGCCCGGACTCCACCTTCCGCAGCCCGGTGATCCCCTCCACGAGCTCCGACTGCCCGTTGCCGTCTACGCCGGCGATCCCGACGATCTCTCCGGCCCGCACCTCCAGCGAGAATTGCTTGAGTGCCCATGTCTTCCGGTTGTTTCGGATCGATACGCCGTCCAGCTTCAGGACTGTCTCCCCCAGCTGCACCGCCTGCTTGTCCACCTGGAAGGAGACGTGCCGGCCGACCATCATCTCCGCCATCGTCTGCTCGCTCGTCTCCGCTACGTTCACCGTCCCGATCGTCTTGCCGCGCCGGAGCACCGTGCATCGGTCGGCGACCGCCTTGATCTCCTTCAGCTTGTGCGTGATCAGGATGATCGATTTGCCCTCGGCGATCAGATTGCGCATAATCGTCTGCAGCTCTTCGATCTCCTGCGGCGTGAGCACCGCGGTCGGCTCGTCGAAGATGAGCACTTCCGCATCGCGGTAGAGCATCTTCAGAATCTCGACCCGCTGCTGCATGCCGACGGAGATGTCCTCGATCAACGCGAGCGGATCGACATTCAGCCCGTACTTCTGCGACAGCTCCTCGATGCGCCGGCTCGCGGTACGAGTGTCCAGCATCAAGTTCTTGCGCGGCTCGAGCCCCAGGATGATGTTCTCCGTCACCGTGAACGTCTCCACGAGCTTGAAGTGCTGATGCACCATCCCGATGCCGAGCCGCCCTGCGACGTTCGGACTCGCGACCTTCACCTCGCGGCCGTTCACCTTGATCACGCCCTGATCCGGCTGGACCATCCCGAACAGGATGCTCATAAGCGTCGACTTGCCGGCCCCGTTCTCCCCGAGCAGCGCGTGAATCTCGCCCCGCCGCAGGCCGAGTGTGATGTCGTCATTGGCGACGATGCCGGGAAACTCCTTGCGGATGTGCTGCATTTCGATGATGTAATCCATGATGGTCGCCCTCCCCTTACTGGACCCCGCTTGTTAAAAAAAGAGACGGAGCGCGTCCGTCTCATTCGGTTATTTATTCGACTACTTGATCAGGCTGCCCTTCTCGGCGGCTACCTTGATCTCTCCGGCTTTCAGCTTCTTCGCGATATCTTGCACCTTCTTCACGGTGTCGTCGCTCAAGTTCGGGTTCTTCTCCGGAATGCCTACTCCGTCGTTCTTCGAATCGAACGTCAGCGTCTTGCCGCCCGGGAACTTGCCGTCCTTCTCCGCCTTCACCATGTCGTAGGCCGCTTGGTCGATCTTCTTCATCGCCGAAGTCAGGATGACCGACTTGTCGTCCTTGTACACGCCGTCCTTGTATTGGTCGACGTCGACGCCCACGATCCAGGCCTTCTTGCCCGCTTGGACCCGAGTCTTCGCTTCATTGATCGCGCCTACGCCTACGCCGCCGGCTGCGGCGAAGATCACGTTCACGCCGCGGTCGAACATCTGAGCCGCCAGCTGACCGCCGGCCGCTACGTTGTCGAACGAGCCCTGGTAGATGACATTCTCCGGCTTAATCGTCAGCTTCGTGCTCAAGTTCTTGTTCGCGTAGTCTACGCCTTGCTGGAAGCCCCAGTTGAACTTCTGCACGGCCGGAATCTCCATGCCGCCGATGAAGCCCGCTTGGCCTTCCTTGATCTGCAGCGCGGTCGCTACCCCGGCCAGGAAGCCGGATTCATGCTCCGCGAAGAAGATCGACACCGTGTTCTCCTTCACGACGGCCTTCCCGTCGCCGGCATTCGGCGCGCCGTCGATGAGGACGAATTTGGCGTCCTTGTACTTGTCCTGCGATTTGAAAATCGCCGTCTCGAATTTGAATCCGGGCGTGACGATGAATTTATATCCGGCATCGTACAGATTGCCGATTTCCTTCATATAGTCCGCTTCTGTCGTCCCCGTCGGCTTCAGGTACTTGTTGTCCAGCTTCAGTTCCTTTGCGGCTTTCTGAACGCCTTCCCACGTCCCTTGGTTGAACGATTTGTCATCGATCGTCCCGGCGTCCGTCACCATGCCGACCTTGAACTTCGCGGAACCGCTTCCATTCGTCGAGCCGTCCGAGCTTCCGCATCCTGCCAGCATGCTCAGCACCAAAGCCGATACGGTTAAAGCCACAATCCCTTTTTTCACTAGAACAAGCACCCCCTGAGTTAATAAACCCGCAACTAATCTGTATGTAACAGTTCACTCCTAATCATATGCGGAAAATCTACTATTTTCAATACCAACTGGGTCAGAAGACATAACATTTCCGCTAGATTCATAGGACCGCAAAAAGCCCTGGACGCGAGTCCAGGGCCTATACAACGATTAATCCACCTTTTCAAGAGTATTTTGGAGCTTGACCGTAAACGTACGACCCTGCGAACCTGCCGTGTTGATCTCTAAGATTAGCGAATTTTCCGTTTGCTGTACGTGTACGGATGGGTCGCTGCTTAACAAGGTCAAGCCCGGTTGGCCCAGCTCCACGGTAATCGAGTTTTGGGATTGGGTGGGGTCGGATACGGCGAGCGTCCACACACCGCGCTGCTTCTCCAGTACGACGGAGGCAGGATTGTGCGAAGCGATCTCTTCAACGCTCCCCGGATTCCAGAAATTAGCCGCCGTTATGTGCAGCCTCTTCTCTTTTACCGCTTGAACATCGGCCGTATTTTTTAGAATGATCGTATCCTGATGCTGGCTATAATACTCGGTTTCGGCCGCGTTTTTGTTCGGAAGAAGGATATACGAATAGGTTGCGCCCTGCGGCCCAATTCCGTGGTTAAAGGCCAAGCTAAGGAAGTTGTTGGTGATCGCGTCCGTAGAACCGGCGGGGTTGATCTCATTCCAAGACCCGGTGCGGGATTCGCGCAGGCCGTATAGATCGGCCCCCTTCGGAAACACATACCCGATATCCGATCCGGGTACGTTGCCTTCCAGGCTGGCCCAGCGGACCTTGCTCATCGTTTCCGACCACCCTGGCTGGCTGGATTTGATCTGGCCGTCCACGATCAACCGGTTGTCCCCGCTATCCCGCAGCTTGCGGTTCTCCACGATGGTCTCCACCTTCCGGTCGTCCGTGCTGGTAATGCCCGCTCCCAGAGCGACGATTTCGTCATCGAACATAAACCATGATTTTTTCCCTTCCAGACTGCTTCCCGTTGTTTCGGCCAGCGAGAAGTTCATGCCGACCGCTCCATAGGTCCCATTCAGGGACGCTCCGCCTACCCAGTTGTTCGGGTTGCGGTAAAATTGCCAGTTCTTCAGATCACCGTGGGAACCGTCCGTTGTCGTACCGGACAGCCGGAAGCTGTCGACCGTCGGCCAGTAGCCGCCGCTATATTGGGTCAGGTCATTCGTATAAAGGGAAGTGGCGCCTATCCCCGTATACCAGCCTTTGGCGTTCTCGTTGTTGCCATATTCAAAAGCGGATATGCGGTCGGAGAACATCGCGATGCCGAATCCAAAACCGGGACGCAGATGGACCGCCCGATCCATACTCGCGAATACATGATTGTAGATGAGTTCGCCGCGAGGAGCGATGGAAGCATCGGCCAACAATGCCTCAATGAGACGGATGTCATATAAAGTAAGTCCTTGTTTGTAATCGGCAAAGGTGGTGTCCGACAGGATCCATTCCTTGACCATTCGTTTGATCCTCAACTTTTCGTCGGCAGGAGCCCCTTCCGCTACACGCAATAGCCCGACCACGATATTGCGGCCAACGGTGTGATCATTCGTGTTGGGACGGGCAATTTCTCTCCCGCGCACCATGTCCATAATGGCTCCCCGGTAGATGAGCGGTTCGAAGGAATCGCGGATCCAACGAAACACATGGTTCAGCTGCGGATCGGTCACCTCCCATGGGGAACCCTGAAGCACATACATTAAATCCCCTACGCGGCTAATCAGCGAGAGTCCGTAGCCTCCGGTGTAGGCAACCTGTGTATGTTGAATAAACGAGCCATCCTCGTAAAAGCCGTCTCCGCTCTTCACATACGGGAGCACGGGACTAACGGCGTCTCTACCCAAAGCAGCCTTCACGCTTATACTGCCGATGATTCCGCGCAATGCCGTCACCATCACCTTGTCCAGCAAGTTCGCTCCGGTTTCTTGGGCGTTGTTGATCGTCCGATAATAAGGCGTGGGCACGAATCGGTCCACCGCTCGCATATAATTCTGGATTTGCGTATCCGACAGCTTGTCATACATGAGCACGACCACGTCATTCAAGTTTTGGGGCCCGCTGATTTCCCAATGAAACCAGTTGTCGTATTCGAGCGATCGTTCATTGTAGCGGTTCGCATACATCCAGTCCAATCCGCCGACAATATCCGCGGCCAGCTGTTCGTTCCTATACAAGCTGGACCCCGGAGTGTTGTACGCCAGCGCCATCGTTTTCAACCGGCCGTACCCTACGACAATATCGCCCGAGCGGGTGGTGCTGTCTAGATTGCTCCATAGATAAGCCCGGTCCGCGGAACGGTTGAACGTATCCCATAACCCGGTTCCCTCCGGATTCGTTACACTGTTGACCAAGCCGTCCACATAATTTTTCACATTGGGATTGTTCAAATCAGGCGACGCGTCTCCGATGAGCTTATCGAACCATTTGTGCCGAAGCTCGGCGAAACGGGTGAACGTCTCCGCGGGCTCCACGAACACTTCGGTCTTGGCGGATAGCTTGCCATCCGGTGTCGAGATCGTAATCGTGGTTGATCCTTCCTTCAGCGCGGTTACGGTTCCGTTGTTCACTGCCGCGACCTCAGGATTGGAGCTGGACCAGATCACCGTCTTATTCGTGGCGTTCTCCGGAATGAAGATCGGGTTAAGTTGCACAACCTCATCTTGTTCTACCGCCAAATAACTCCGATTCAGAAGAAGACCTGTTAAGCCATAATAAGGGACTAGCTCCATCCCGTCGTACCACGCGCGGCCCGTACCGGTCTCATAGAAAGGTTCGATTTTCAACTTGCTGGCATTCGCGGGCACTTGGATCACGATCTTCTTCTGTACCCAATCCTGGCTCCCCGTCAACATGTCCGTATAAAGGATATTTCCCACCCTTTTGCCGGTTGCGTCCTGGAGCTGAACCCGGGTAAAAACACCGCCCGTAGAAGACTGAATGTTGTCGGTCTTCATCCAGACGCTGAACATATAGGTTTGGCCGGACATCACATTCACCGTTGCCGATGCCGCCCCCCGGCCCCCCGTGGTCGACTCCAGCCGGAGCGCATGGCTACCCTCTTGGTAAACCGCCGTATCCACGGTTGCCTTCAGGCTTCCCGCTGCATACCACTCCGACCATCCCGCCGGCTCCACATTGCCCGTCCATTTATTCCGGGTCGTGACCAGCGTATCTTCAAATCCGCCATTCTCCATGATATTCTCGGCAACGGCTGTGCTCGTCTGAACGGTCCCCTCAGCCTCTGCCGATCTTGCATTCCAGAGCCCCGTCGGGAATCCTCCGATCATCAAGATCAGAATCATGACTAGCACCGTATTCTTCCGCATTGATCTTCCACTCCTTCCCGGAAATGTTGTTATTCCGTCCTCCTACCGGTTCAAAAGGCTGCCGAAAATTTCGGCAGCCCATTGGACCCGATTGCACCTTATTGTTGTTGCATAGAGTTCTTCCACTGCGTGATCAAAGCATTGGCATCCGAGGCCAAATCTCGTTTGACCTGCGCGGAGATGCGGCCGCTCAACGCTTCGTTATCCAGCGACTTCAGGAAATCCTCCAATTGTTTGATTCCTTGGTCGTAAAGCCCTTGATCCTTGAATTGCTCGGCCTGCCTCAACCGGTTCGTCAGTTGGGCGGCAAGCGGATGGTCGAGCTCTCCGTTCGATTCATAGGTCTGAATCAGTCCGGTCATCCACTCTGTATCCGTCGTCACCGTAATCGCGATTTTATTGGATTCGACGGTTACGCCGTTTAACGTCACTTTCACCCAAACGTTCGCCGTACCCGTCTCATAGACAGCAGATGTGACGCTGTGCGGGGAAATTACCGCAGGATTGCTGCTGAAGTACTCGATGGTTGCGCCGGTTAAATCCGCAGCTTCTCCGGTGTTCAACGTACCGTAGACGCCAAAGGTTACCGTCTCCGTCCGTTTAAGGCCGGAACGGTCGGCAGACAGGGTGACTTGCTCGAGTTCAACCGGCACCTCCACCGCAACTTTGTTGGTCTGAACGGTTACGCCGCCGAGGGTGACTTTAGCTGAAATCTGTGCCGTTCCCGGCATAACGGCGGTCATCGCCCCGTTTTGTACGGTTACTACATTCGGATTGCTGCTGACGTATTCGATGGACGCCCCAGCCAGAATGGCGTTCTTGCCGTTCACGAGCTTGCCGGTTACCGTAACCGGAGCCGTATTGCCTTTTCGCAACGACGCGGGCGCTTCCAGTGCCGCTTCCTTGAGCGGAACCCGCAGATGAACCAAGTACGCATCATTCGCTGTGGAGTAGTAGATGCTGCCGTCATCCGCCAACGTGAACAAATTGACGTAGCCGTTCACAAGCTGCTTGTATTCGAGCGTCTCCGGGTCGAATACGACCAGATATCGGCCGATCGTCGTATACAGAAGCCCGTCGTCACTCCATTTCATGTAATAGGGCCGCCACGTGCTGCCCGTTGCTCCGTTTTTGAACAGCGTGCTCTTCACGACCGTTTTCGTGGCCGGATTCATGGCAAACAGCGCATAGGCATTATTACCCGCCGCATCTTTGCCGTAAACAATGCCCCACAAAAGTCCATCCGGGCCGATGGACAGCGAACCGATCATGATCGGCGTTTGTACACCGGGCACCTTCAGAGCGAACTCTCCTGTTTTCTTGCCTTGGGCAACGTCGAATTCGAACATTTTAGCTTCTGTTGCAACAGGGTCGATACCGAGTCCGCCATAAATGGTAGTGCCGCCGTACAATTTGCCTTCTTGGTACGCGAGCCCGATGACGCTTTGGTCCTTTACGATATCCCGGTACACCGACCAGGTGCCGGCTTGCTCGTCATAGACCGTCAGCGCGCCCGCCAGCTGGCCGTAGTCGGCGATGGTTCCGATAAACAGCTTGCTGCCCGCCGAGGTAAAGGCAAACGGCCGGCTTTGTCCGTCATCGATATCATGGAGAATCCCCGGGTTCGTTTTGGCGTTGTAAGGCTGGCTGGGATCATACCGGTAAATGACGGCACCGCCGTAAATTCCGAAATACACCTTGCCATTCATGACGCCAATGCCCTCAATTTGGGCTGGCCCCAGCTCTTGACGTTCAAACGCGCCGGTCGCGGGATCGTAGATGCTCATGCCGGCCTGGTACCCGCCCATGTAGATTTTACCGTCGGGGCCTTTTTCCAGGCTTTGCACATTGGTCCCCTGTTTGCTGACGTTGAGCGGAATGTTCACAATCGAGTTGTCGGCCGGGTCATAGATGGAATAAGACACAGGGCTTTGGACGATAGCTAGGACGGTTCGCCCTGCCTTTTCCCCGCTGGCAAGCTTCATCCATTTGTAGCTTTTCACCCCGTTGTCGACCTTGACCCTTGGTTCAACAGGTTGGGTTTCATTCGTTCTCGTGTTATAGGTCCACAGTTCAGACGTATTCTTGTTGCGGAAATAAATCAAATCCGGATTAAAAGGTGAAGGGGAGGAAATCATCCCGTCAAAGGTGGCGGCGTCCTTCCAGCTCATCACCTTTTTCACGTCGTCGGTATTCTGTTCGTCCATAATCGCCAGGGAGGTTCCGTAAGCCATAAACAATAACCCGTTATAAGACCAGATGTTGGAGACGAACGTGTCCGCTCCCGTTGCGGGAGTTTGGATTTCCTGCTTCTCCAGCGTGTCCCTGTCGATGCGGATCAAGTGACCTACGGCACCGATGCCCGCATAGTAGTATTTATCTGTGACCCCGCCGCCCCGCACGTAGTCCTGGCCCGGATAGATCGTGCCCAAGTCTTGAAACGTCCCGGAAGCGATATCATACACGAACGCCTTGCTGTTCGGATACGTGGAGCCGAAAATTTTACCGTCGCTGCTCGCGTCCAAATCCCACACCCATTTGTTGGACGGGTTCAGCCCCAGATTCTCGACCTTCTTCTCTTTGGGGAGGTATCGGTAAAGAATCGCATTCTGCGTTCCCGAAAAATACACATTGCCGTCCGGACCCATCGTCATGGCCCACACGACATCCGAGCCCGGCAATGCCTCTTCGTGCTTCACTTCGCCGGTCAAGGCATCCAAGGCATAAAACATCGCGGGGGACCCGCTCGGCGCCACATAGATTTCGCCGTCCCCGACCGCTGCCGCGCCGGCATTGGAAGTGACGGTCGCAGGGCCCATCTTGACGGGAGCGCCGAATTCAAAAGGAAGCTGGAACGTTTTCTTCATCTGCACCGAAACCTCGTCATAATAAAGCGTGCTTTTCGTCGCTACCGAAACGTAAAGCAGAATCTCCGCCTTTGCTGCTGTGGCCGGAGCGACTCCTTCGGCGCTCAGTTGATTCCATTGCTTGAGGGGCGTTGTTACGGATGCGGTGGCGTCCGCTCCCGAGATTTGCCGGCCTGCGCTATCGTAAAAACGCAAATACATGATGGTGCCGCCCGACTCTAAGTACACATTGCTCTTGGCCGTATAGGTGCATCCAGGGGTAACCGCGAACCGGTCGCTCGTTACACCCAACGAGTTGGTGGTCGAGCTTTTGTCGATTTTGAGACTGGACGTTCCGTTGAGGCTTTTCTCCTTCGACACCTGAACGAGGTTTCCAGTCGTGTTTGCCGGACCGAAATAGCTCCAATTCGGAATTTTGGTCCCCGCGACGGGCTCTTCGAATCCCGGATTGGCTAAGGATGGAGAAAGGCACTCCGCTGCCGAGGCGGCGGATGAGAAAACCGGGACTAACCCTAGACTTAGACTTGCAATCAGCACAAGAGCAAATACTCTTCTGATCATTATGAGGGGTCTCCTTTTCTAAGGATCGTTTTTTCATTCTTTTGTAAGCGATTTCAATCTTGCGTGACGGATGGTTCATTTGCTGCTCGTTTGTTTTCCGCCTCGTTGTCCTCCTTCCTACCGGATCATATCCGGTTCATATCGTATGCCAAGTTCATCATAAAACGCTTCGAAATGACGCGTCAATGCTACTTTTGACCCACAAATGGAGCCCGCGCACACCGATTATTCGACACCACTCCAAACAAAAAAAAGCTTACCCATTTTAGGGCAAGCTTTCGGTTTGCGATGGATCAGCGTGGCGCTTCCATACCGAAGGCGCTGTATTCTTCCCTGGACGGGCCGTACATTCCGGCGAGCGGCAAACCCGCTTGACGCATCAACACGGTCATTTGACCGCGATGGTGCACCTCGTGCCGGATGAACACCTCGAGCGTTTGCCCGTACGTCCATTCCTGACCGAACATCTGGAACGACTTCGGCAGCATCTCGTCGGTCCACTGCTTGCGGACCGCTTCGATCAGCGCTGCGCTCGCGGCTGCATAAGTCTCCGCGATTACCGCGGCGGATGCAGGCGGCTCGCTCCCTTCCTCCGGAGAAGGGAATTCGAGTCCCGCCGAGTTGAGCAGGCCGCCGAACGGCACGATGTGCCAGGCGAGGAAGCCGAGCGTCCGGTGGCCCGCGTCGAATTCCTGCTTCAGGGACTCGTCGGTGAGAAGGTTCATCAGCTTCTGCGTGCTTGCGGATTCATTGCGGTAATCCTCGATGAATTGTTCGATGGTTGTGTACATAAAAGATAGCCTCCATTCGTGGGATAAGGATTCGATCAGCGTCGCCGCGATCTTCATGTCTCTACTATACCCCCTATCCACTGACAGCATTATGTCAGTGAAGATGGCTATCCATAAAAAAAACAGAGAATGTCTGCTCCTTTGAACTAGGGGCGACATTCTCTTAACTAAATCACCCAAACAGACGGGCGTCATTGTTTTTACTAAACCGATAGACGGCGAGCAGGAAGAATGCCAGGGCGAACGCCAGCAGCACGAGCAGGTTCAAGTATAGCCCCGAGAACGCCTCGCCTTGCTGCAGCCGGGTCAAGCCGTCGAGCAGCCAACGCTGCGGCAGGAACTCCCCGATTTTGCGCACGGTCTCCGGCATGATCTCGACCGGGAAGAAGCAGCCGGCCAGCAGGCAAGTCGGCGTGATAATCAGGTTCTGCATCGCGTTAGCCGCGCTCTTGCTCTTCGCGAACGCCACGATGGCGAGAGACAGACCGATCGCGGGCAAGGCGAACATCAGCATCAGCACGAACAGCTGCCACAGCGGAATGCCGGGATCGATGCGGAACACGTACCGAACCATCCCTAGCGTAATGACGATCTGCAGCGTCATGACGATAAAGTTCACGAGGACGTTCGAAGCGACGTACTGTCGGGCATGAATGGGCGTGGACAGCAGGCGGAAGTAGGTCCGCGACACCTTCTCGCTCAAGATGAGATCCGACAGGTTGACCGCCGAGAACAGCATGAACATGATCAGGAAGCCGATCGTCTGGTACGTCATCTCTTGGGTAGCCGAATCGTCCTCTACCGTAGTCGTCGTCAGCTTGAACGCGGACTGCCGGTACCCGGCATAGGCTTGATCGAACTGCGCGGCATTGCCGTTGGTCGTACGGCCGATCGCGGCGACGTTGTCGATATAGCTGTACAGGTAAGCTTTTACGAACGAGGTTACTTGCGCTCCCTTGATCGAGACGAGGTGGATGCCGGCCGGATTGCCGTCCCGCAGGCTTTGCGAGAACCCGGCGTCCAGTTGAACAACGCTGTCCAATTTCCCGGATGTCAATTGCTCTTCCGCCTCAGATGCTTCGATCACCTTCACCTTCGTGTGCTCTAGACCTTCCATGAAGCTAACGGTGTCCGCGGCCAACACATTCGAGTCGTGGTTCACTACCCCTATGCGGACGATATTCTCCTGGCCGCCTCCGTACAGGAGGAGCGACACCAGGATGCCGATGATCGGCAGGCCGAAGTACAACAGGATGCTGCGTTTGCTGGAGAAGGCTACCTTGCGGACATTACGCATGAGCCATACAATATCTTTCATCTTAGAGCCCTTCCTTTCTGCGCATGGAGACGATAGAGACGAGCAGGAACAGCGCGGCGAGCCCGAGGTTCAGGAGGATCGCCTGGAGCCCGGCCGAGAAATCATTGGAATAGACAATCTGCGTCACCGCCGTATTCGTCCATTGCAGCGGATTCAGCTTGCCGATCAGGGCGAAGATCCCTTCCGCATCCCCCATGGGGAAGTATGCTCCTCCCAGGAACGAGGCGACTTGCACGAACACCATCACGATCATGCGGGCGCCATTCTCGGCGATGTAGCTCAGGCCCAGGCCCAGGCTGACCGCCATGATCACTTCCGTCAGGAACACCGCGAACACTTGCCCCAAATGATCGCCCCAATAAGCGTTGAAGGCGTATTTGCTGAACAGCACGATGACGAGGATGCAGAGGAAGTTGACGGCCAAGCTGCCCAGCACTTTCCCTGTGAAAATCTCCGTCTTGCTGATCGGGGCGGCGATCAGGCGTTCGCCGGTCTTCCGCTGCCGTTCTCCTGTAATCAGGTGGCTGGACCCCATGGCGGCATACAGCGCAATCATCGTAGTCATAGCTATTGCGTAGTAGTCCATCGAACCTGGCTGTTTCGTTGAATTGAGCGAAGCTTCCTGAATGTAGGTGCGGTTGCCAGGTCCCGTGAACACCGCGGCCGCCGCCTTCGGATCGAGCTTGGCGAGCTCGGCCGCCACATTATATTGATCGATGAACGTGCTCAGCATCGCTTGCACGATATTGCTTTCGACCGTGCTTTGTGCGCTTCCGTACAGATGCGCGCCTTGCTCCGTGATTTCCAAGTACCCCGTCGCTTTATAAGTCTCCACTTCCTTCAGGGCGTCCACGTCCGGTCCAACCGCCTTGAAGTGCACGCCGGACGATTCGACTTCCCGGGCGAATGCTTGGAAGTAAGGCGAGAACGATCCTCCGTTGTCCTTGTAGAGGACTGTCATGTCACCGATCTTGATCTGCGAATGCGAATCGAAGGCGTTCGAGAGCGCCGAACCCAGCACGAGCATCAGGACGATCGGAAACAACAGCATGAAGAAGAGGGTGCGCCGGTCCCGAAAATCGGTCTTAAAGCCATTCTTGGCAATGTTCCATATATTCATCACGTTCGCGACCTCCTCCTATTGCGCCGTATCCCGCAGATTGCGTCCGGTCAGCGTCAGGAACACCGTTTCCAAGCTGGGCGCCTGCTCCTCGACCGATCGGATCTCGATGTTATTCGAAATCATGTATTGAATGATTTTGTTCAAGTTGCTGACGGCGACACTGGAATTGATCTTGACGCGATTCTCTTCCACGTCCACCGCGTTGACGCCAGGAATGGCCTGGAGGCGGCCCGTGTCGATCGCCTCGGTCGATTTGACCTCGAGCCAGACGTCCTTCGTGTTCGTGATAATCGCCTTCAGCTGCTCCTTCGTCCCTTCGGCGATGACCTTGCCGTGATCGACGATGGCGATGCGCGTGCAAATCTCCTCGACTTCCTCCATGTAGTGGCTCGTGTAGATGATCGTGCTGCCCATCTCGTTCAGCTTCTTCACCGAGCCCAGGATGTAATTCCGCGACTGCGGGTCGATGCCGACGGTCGGTTCGTCCATGATGATCAGCTTCGGCCGGTGGGCGATGGCGCAAGCGATGTTCAGTCTCCGCTTCATCCCGCCGGAAAAGTTCTTCGGGTAGCTCTTCGCCTTGTCGGCGAGCCCCACGAACTCGAGCGCTTCCTCGACGCGGTTGTTCAGCTCGGCCCCCCGAAGCCCGTACAGCCCGGCGAAAAATTTCACGTTCTCGTACGCCGTCAATTGCTCATAGATCGCGATATCTTGGGGAACGATACCGATATTCATTTTGGCGAACCGGCTGTTCTTCGCGATGTTCTGGCCGAGCAGCAGGATCTCGCCGTCGTCGATACGCAGCAGCCCTGCGATCATATTGATCGTCGTGCTCTTGCCGGCGCCGTTTGCGCCCAGGAACCCGAAGATTTCGCCCTCGGCCACAGACAGCGACATTTGATCCACCGCGATAAAATCATCGAATTTTTTCGTTAGCTTCTTAATATCCAAGACGTTCATGGAGCTTCCACCTCTTCGCTACTGGTTATGACGTAAGTATAAAAGAAAAAGACGAACCCGCGTCAGTGCAGAAGTTCATCTTTTGCGTATGAGAAATTTCATGTTGTGGGAATGAGAATGCGGGAGCCGGTTCATGAAGCGTTCATGAGATAGGAATCAATGTCGTGACGGAGAACCCGTTGGTGCCGTCCACGATGAGCGTACCGCGTACGGTAGCCGTCCGCTCCTCCATGCCGAGGATACCGAGTCCTTTCTTGATCTTGGCCGCGCTCTTGCCGTCATTGTGCACGACCGCCTTGATGAACTTGTTCAGCACATGGATCTCGACCGAGATCGTCCGCGGCTCACCGTATTTCATCGCATTGGTCAGCGCTTCGGTGACGTTCTCCTGAATGATCTTCCAATGAATCGGCATAATCTGTTCGAGATCGCCTTTATGGACGAGCGTAGCCTGCACCTGATTCCGGGCGGCGAACTCATTGATGAACAGCTGCAGTCGGCTGATGCCGAGCTGCTCGAGCGGCGGCTTCATGTTCTTGAGTGTCATCCGGATTTGCTCGAGCCCTTCCTTCGACAGCTGAATCGCGTTCTGCAGCAGCTGCGTCGCCTGCTCCTGATTCGTGGCCATGAGCCGCTTGGACGCTTCCATCTGGATCAAGGCTCCCGCCATCGTATGCCCGACCTGGTCGTGAATTTCTTGGGACACGCGGTTGCGCTCCTCCAGCTTGATCGTGTACTCCGACTGCTGGATGTACTCCTGATTCTCATTCAGGTTTTTGGTCAGCCTCTGCATGTCTCTTCGCAGCGTGGTCGCGATCTGCTCCCAGCGGCTCACCCGCGCCGAATACGTCTCCGCCATTTTGAAGATGAGGGAACAGAGCGCCGCCATAACGGCGTACAGCGCCATCTCGTCCGTAGGCAGGAATATGACAGGCAGCAGCGCCGATAAAAATACGATCCCGCTTCTCGAGAACCATGCCGAGGCGAGCTCGCAGATGTTGATCGGCAGGAGCAGGATGAACAGCGGGTGAATGTGCTGGTAGAACACGAGGACGAGCACCACGGAGACGAGGCTGATCGCTGTTTTCCACCTAGGCCGTTTCACAATGTATAGAGCCAGATTGAGGGAGAAATATAACAGCACGGCGAACACGACCCACGGCAAATCGGTCATCTGCAGCAGCACATACCGGAGCATAATGAAGAACAGCACGATCAGCTTCGTTATGATCATCCATAATTCCATGTCAATTCCTCGATGAATTCCCTTTCCCGGTGAGATAGTAGATCGCGATCTGCGTGCGATGCTCGAGCCCCGTCTTGCCCAGGATGGAAGTAATGTAGTTCGCGATCGTGCCCTCCGAGATGAATAGCTGCTTCGAGATTTCCTTGTTCGACAAGCCTTGGGCGATCAGTGCCATTATATCCTGCTCCCGGTCGGTGAACAGGCTTACGTCGATCTTGGCGGCCGGCTCCGGTTGCTTCTCTTCGGCCATGCCTACCATGAGCTTTTCGAGCACAGCGTCCTGCAGAACATTGTTCCCTTTATGCACGCTAATAATGGCATCGCGGATCCGCTCTGGATCGTTGTTCTTGAGCAAATAGCCCTTCGCGCCGTTCTTGATCGCGCCCCGGATGTAGTCGTCCTCGTCGAACGTCGTCAGGATGAGCGCCCTAGTCTTCGTCTCCTCCGTCAGCCGTCGGGTCGCCTCCACCCCGTTCATATTGGGCATACGGACGTCGAGCAACGCTACGTCCACTTCATGGGCCAGGCAATAATCGACCGCTTGCTGCCCGTCTTCGACCGTAGCGACCACTTCGAATTCGGTGAAGGTGCCCAAAATAATTTTCATCCCTTCCCGAATGAAAGAGTTATCGTCGGCGATCAGTACTTTAATCGTCAATGGCGGTTTCCTCCTGCTTGTTCGATTGTACTTGGTTCCTCAAGTAAAGGGTCCCTCCGGGAGAACCGGGCTTCGATGGCGCGAACGAGCCACAGGGACACCCCGACGAACGCGACCACATAGAGCAGCTCCCAGGGATTGCGTACGAATCGCGCCAAGTCATGCCCGATATAGGACACGAGCAGCACCATGATGCCCTTGCCGACGAGGACTGCGAGCAAGAATGAGCGCAACGGCATACGGGCGAGTCCGGCTGCTATGTTGATAATGACGAACGGTCCGACCGGAAACAGACTGAGCAGGAACACGTAGCTGAAAGCATTGCGCCGTATCCACCGCATGCTCTTCTGCACCTTCGGCTTTTCCGCCCACCGCCGCAAGTACCGGTGCTCCGAGACGCGCCGTACGACCAGGAACGTCACGAGACACCCGGCCACCATCCCGATCCAGGAGTACAGGAAGCCGAGCCATAGACCATATACCGCCGCGTTGACGCCTACGATCAGCAGGGTCGGCAGAGGGGGAATAAACGATTTGAGAAAGGTCAAAGCGATCCCAGGCAGCGGCCCGAACGATCGGAATTGATCGAGCACGTCTCTGAGACGCTCTTCCGTCATATAGGACATAAGGTCTGGGATGTCCATGCTTAATATTGCACCCGATTCCGTATCCCTTCCGGGAGTTCATAAATGGTATAGCTCTCCACCTTAGCATATCACAAATCTTCCGGCCCGTGACGTCCCGTATGGAGGGGAGTCCCGGTTGAGAATCGACGGGCATATAAGGTATGATGGTGAAGGGTCCGGGCCGCGCCCGGCTCTAATGTTACGACGAAGCGAGAGGATCCTTCCATGAAGCCAATAGAATTCAATTATTCGATGCCCCCTGAATGGGCTCCGCATACACGCACGTTCCTATCTTGGCCGGTTCAAGCGTCCATGGTGTTCCCGGACGATTATGAGGCCGTGTCCCAGGGCTACGCCGAGATCGCCAAAGCCATCGCCGAATTCGAGCCGGTCACGCTGATCCTGAATCCGGATGATGTGGGGAAGGTGCGCGCTTACTTCCCTGATACGCCGAATGTGGAGCTGCTGCCGATCGCTCACAATGACGCCTGGTTTCGGGACAACGGCCCGACGTTCGTTCTGGACGGGAACGGCCAGCTCGCGGGCGTGAACTGGCGCTTCAATGCGTGGGGCGGGAAGTACGCGCCCTGGGATCTGGACGACGGCGTGGCCCCGCAGGTACTGGAGCGTTACGGCGTACGCCGATTCGACGCCCCGCTCGTTATGGAGGGCGGCTCGCTGCATGTGGATGGCGAGGGCACGCTGCTCACGACCGAGGAGTGCCTCTTGAATCCGAACCGCAATCCGGACTTGTCCCGCGAGCAGATCGAAGCCTACTTGAAGGACTATCTGAACGTGAGCCGTATCATATGGCTGAAGCGCGGTCTCGACGGCGACGAGACGGACGGCCACGTCGACAACATTGCCTGTTTCGCCGCGCCCGGCAAGGTGCTCATCCAGGTATGCGACGACCCGGAGGATCCGAATTATGCGATCACGCAGGAGAACCTGCGGATTCTGTACGATGCGAAGGACGCGCAAGGGCGGCACCTCGAGATCATTCCGATCCAGCAGCCGCCGATGGCCACCTTCGACGATACTCGGCTGACGCTCAGCTACCTGAACTTTTACTTCGTGAACGGCGGCATCGTCCTGCCGGTGTTCGGCGGCACGGCCGCTACGACGGACCGGCTAGCGGCGAAGGTGCTGCAAGAATGCTTCCCGGACCGGCGCATCCGCACCGTGAACGGGATGGCGATTATCAAGGAGGGCGGCAACGTCCACTGTACGACGCAGCAAATGCCTGCGGGGAAATAATTCAATGTGGAAATGAGGGAATCGGATGCGTAAAGTCACCGTAGCGGCCACTCAGATGAGCTGCTCGACGAATATAGAGGAAAATATTGCGAAGGCGGAACAGCTCGTACGCCAAGCCGCCGCTCAGGGCGCACAGATCATCCAGCTGCAGGAGCTGTTCGAGACGCCGTACTTCTGCCAAAAGGAGAAATCCGACTACTACGTCTACGCGACCGAGCTGGAGCACAACAAGGCGGTGAACCACTTCCGCGGCATCGCGAAGGAGCTGCAAGTCGTGCTGCCGATCAGCTTCTACGAGAAGAAGAACTATGCGCGCTATAACTCGCTCGCCGTGATCGACGCGAACGGCGAAGTGCTGGGCCGCTACCGCAAGAGTCATATCCCGGACGGGCCGGGCTATGAGGAGAAGTTCTACTTCAACCCGGGCGACACCGGATTCAAGGTGTGGAACACGCGCTATGCCAAGATCGGAGTCGGCGTCTGCTGGGACCAGTGGTACCCGGAGGCCGCCCGCTGCATGGCGCTGATGGGCGCGGAGCTGCTGTTCTACCCGACCGCGATTGGCTCCGAGCCGCAGGACAGCGGGATCGACTCGAAGGACCACTGGCAGATGTGCATGCGCGGCCATGCCGCGAGCAACCTGATGCCGGTGGTCGCTTCGAACCGGGTCGGCGTCGAGGAGGACCTCGACTCGACGATCACGTTCTACGGCTCCTCGTTCATCGCGGGGCCGCAGGGCAACCTAGTCGCGGAGGCCGGCCGCACGGAGGAGACCGTGCTGGTGGCCGAGTTCGACCTCGATCAGCTGGAGGTACAGCGTATCGAGTGGGGCATTTTCCGCGACCGCCGGCCCGATCTGTACCGCATCATGACGTCGTACGACGGGGAGCAGATGATTTAGCGGCTCGCCGCCGCACGCCAAAAGGACCGCCTGGGCGGTCCTTTTTTTGGTTAGGCAATCATAGCCGTGGCTGCCACTCTTCTTCAATCAGGTCGGCCATAACGCCCATCGCCGCTTTGCTGCCGGAGGCTGCGGCATAAATCAATTGGGAAGGCATCACATAGGCCGAGTCCCCCGCTGCGTATACGCCGGCCGCCATGGTCCTGCCCATCGGATCGATAACAATCCCTCCGTTTTTTTCCGTTTTATACCCCAACGCTTCATCGAACTTGGCATTGGGTATCTGAGTGGGGTCGACAAATCCTCCGCTGCGCTCAATCTGCGTGCCATCGGTAAAATGCACCCGCTCCAGCAAACCGTTCCGACCGGAAAAGGCGGCGATCGGAGTATCCACGCTTCGGATGCCCCTGGATGCCAGCTGCTGCCGCTGTTCGGGAGTTAGAATATCGCTCCCGTTGGTGCACACGATGAGATCCCTGCTCCAATTGAGCAGCAGCTTGGTCTTATGGAATACGCCCGGATGCTCCGAAACGAGCGCCAGCGGTTGATCCCGCAGCTCCCAGCCGTCGCAGAACGGGCAGGCGAACAAGCTTTTCCCGTAAAAGTCGCGTATCCCCTCTATCTCGGGTAACACCTCCCGAAGCCCGGCAGCCAAAATCAGCTTGCGGGCGTGTATCTGCTCGTTCGAATCGCTGTAAAGGTTGAAGCCATGCTCCGTCCGCTGAATATCGATTACCTCGTTCTTCCAATGCCGGACCGAAGGGTAGCTCAGCACCTCCTCGTACGCGATGCGTCGAAATTCTGAAGGCTGGATCCCGTCCCGAGTAATGAATCCGTGGGAGGCGTGGGTCACCCCGTTCCTCGGCTGGCTGTTATCCAGCAGCGCTACGCTCCGTCTCGCTCTGCCGAGCACCAACGCCGCATTTAATCCCGCCGGCCCGCCGCCGACAATGGCACAATCGTAGTTCATAAGATCAATCCCTTCGTTTTTTGGAGACTTTATAGATATATAATATCTGTAATTAGACAAAGCTTTGAGTACTCTTTCTTAATTTCCAGATGATGTAGCTTGAGCAGCAAGCTCGCTTAATTTGGTGTTCTTCAGATGTTGCTCCATCGCATCCTCGGCCGTCAGCATTACCTGATGGATCAGGCATCGGGAATCCTCGCTGCCGCAGCATTCAAACAGAGAAGCGGTGCCTTCTACCGCATGAATGATGTCGAGAAACGAAATATCCTCTTTTCTGCCCTTCAGCCGGTACCCGCCGTTTGCACCCGAAGCCGACTCAATCAGCCCCGCTTTCACCAGCTTCGTGAGGATTTTGGAGAGGTATGTGGGGGATACGCCCTGCTTGTCGGCAAGCTGCTGTACGCCAACCGGTCGGTCCGGGGCAAAAGCAACCAAATACAGCATTGTGTGAAGGGCATAGTTCGTCGCTTTTGAGTATTTCATCTTTCCTGCCCTCCAATCGTAGATAATATATATCTATAATAGCCGTAATTTCTCCATCAGTCAAACTTGGAAAATTCAAAGACCCAGCCCGAATATGCGGGCCAGGGCGAAATTTGCGGGAGTAACCCAACGCCAAAACGGGTACTCCCCGTCCCGCCAACATAGAAAAATATTCCTCGCGAACCCACCAAACCCTTACTCCGCCAACCAAAATAAGCTATACTGAATTTAAAATATAGGTCTTTAGCCCCATAATCCCTACGGGCAAAATCCCGGGTTCGCGGCGCACATCGATTTGGCATAGGCTGGATCGAGGCTGGCCAAATGCTCGAAGTACTGCGCAATCACGTGGTTCTCCACGAGGGAATCGTCCTGGAATTGCAGCGGCTGCGCCTCCCGGACTTGCATGTAGTAGTAGACGGTGTCGTCCTGCGGAATCTTGAACACCGCGGGCGGGAGATGGGGCACCACATCGTTCTTGTTGGCGATGCGGTAGCTGCTCGGAACCGAGCCGGCGAAGCAGCGGGCAAAGCCCGGATCGCCTACCCGCGGAGAGCCGTACGTATACAGGCGCGGGGCCATGAACGCCGTATTCGCCGCTACGTCGATCGAGCAGAGAGCCGCCAACGCGCCGCCCAGACTGTGCCCGGTGACGTACAACGGTTTGTGAGCCGGCATCCGGTTGAGCGCCGACAGCACTTGCGCCCGCATCGAGCTGTAGATTTGCGTGAACCCGCGATGGGTCCAGCCGGCATCCTTCACGTACTTGTACTTAACCTGCCGCGCCATCGCGTTGGCCATCCAATCGGCGGTCGAGCTCGTGCCGCGAAAGGCGAGCACCAGCCGGTCGTCCGACTCGAGCAGGAAGCCGAACCACTCCTGAACGCCGTGAAACGACAGCCCTTTAAACGCCTCCACGAGGCGGTAACCCTGAGGGACGACGAACGAGCCGTCCGCATTCTCGAACTGTGTATATGTCTGCCCGCTCACCGCCGCCAGGAAAATCGCCGTTTTCAAATCATACGCCAAACGTTGCCGCATCCCGCTCGCTCCTCCCACAGATGCCTTATCCTATGAGCGGAAGCCGGGCTCTGTGCCTATCCCAATCCCTTATGTCCCGACAGGAGGAGCTTCTTTCCATGATCGAATCGCTGCGTGTCATTCCGCTGTTTTCCAACTTGGACGATTTTCAGCTCCAGAGCATCGCCAACAAATGCACGACCCGGACTTATAAAGCCGGTACGATCCTGTTTCGCGAGAACGAGCCGGGCACGGTGTTCTATCTCGTCGTGTCCGGCGCGGTTAAGATCTACACTTCCAACCGCCAAGGCGAGGATAAAATCATGTCGATCCTGACCGCCGGAGACAGCTTCGGCGAGCTTGCCCTGTTGGACGGAAAGCCGCGTTCGGCGACCGCGCAGGCGATCGAGGAGACGACGGTCATCTCGCTCGCGCTCCGGAGCTTTCAGAGCTTGCTCAAAAACCATTTCGACATCAACCTGAACATCCTGAAGCAGCTCAGCAGCCGATTGCGCGAAACGAACCAGCAGGTGCATGACTTGACGTATATGGATGCTAAACAACGGGTCGTGAAAAATTTGGTCAAGCTCGCGAACGACCATGGCAACCGGATCGGCACATCGCTCGTGCGCATTCAGATCAACCTGAACTATGATGAGCTGTCCCAACTGGCGGGGGTGTCGAAGCCTCTCGTGTTCCAGGTGCTGAATGAGCTCCAGACGAAGCGGATCCTCACCGTGTCGGGCAACAAATTCCTGCTCGATCTAACCCAGGTTTAACCCGCGGGCTGCATGCATGTGGGGTTCGAGGATGCGGCTTATTTCGCGAGGGTGTTCAAGAAGCTGGAAGGGATGACGCCAACGGCGTATCGCAACGGCGGAGTGCGGACTAAAAAACCGCTGACGCCCGGCTAGCAGGCGCAGCGGTTGAGGGGTTAGCGTACCATGCCGTGCGGGTCGATGACGAACTTCTTCGACACGCCGCGGTCGAATTCCGTATACGCGTTCGGAGCTTCCTCAAGCGAGATGACCGTCGCGTTGACCGCCTTCGCGATCTGGGCGCGGCCGCTCAGAATCGACATCATCAGCTCGCGATGATACTGCATGACCGGCGTCTGTCCCGTGACGAACGTATGCGATTTCGCCCAGCCGAGCCCGAAGCGGATCTTGAGCGTCCCGACCTTCGCATCGGCGTCGATGGCGCCGGGATCTCCCGTCACGTACAGCCCCGGGATGCCCAGACGACCGCCGGCCCGAGTGACCTGCATAATCGCGTTCAGTACCGTCGCCGGTGCTTCCGTATGATCGTGCCCGTGGCCGTGCGCTTCGAAGCCTACGCAGTCGACGGCGCAGTCGACCTCCGGCACGCCCAGGATCGCTTCGATCTGCTCGCCCAGGTCGTCGTGCTCGGCGAGGTTGATCGTCTCGCAGCCGAAGCTGCGCGCCTGCTCGAGCCGTGCCGGGTTCAGGTCGCCGACGATGACCACGGCGGCCCCGAGCAGCTGCGCGGAGTGCGCCGCGGCGAGCCCTACCGGACCGGCACCCGCCACGTAGACAGTCGAGCCCGGCCGGACGCCGGCGCTCACCGCTCCATGATAGCCGGTCGGGAAGATGTCGGACAGCATCGTCAGATCGCGGATCTTCTCCATCGCCTGGTCCTTGTCGGGGAACTTCAGCAGCTGGAAGTCGGCGTAAGGCACCATTACATACTCGGATTGTCCGCCGACCCAACCGCCCATATCGACGTAGCCGTAGGCGGAGCCGGGCCGATCCGGATTCACGTTCAAACAGACGTTCGTGTTGCGTTCCTTGCAATTGCGGCATCGGCCGCAGGCGATGTTGAACGGCACGGAGACGAGATCGCCCTTCCGGATGAACTCGACGTCACGCCCCACCTCGATCACCTCGCCGGTAATCTCATGACCGAGCACCAGCCCGGCCGGGGCGGTCGTCCTGCCGCGCACCATATGCTGGTCGCTGCCGCAGATATTCGTCGTCACGACCTTCAGGATGACGCCATGCTCGCATTTTCGCCCGACATTCAGCTTGTTCACGCCAGGGCCGTCCCGCAATACCAAATCCGGATAAGCGATATCGCTTATCTCCACCTTCCCGGGCTGAACATACACAACCGCTCGATTCCCAACCATTCCACTCGTGCTCCTTTCAAAATGCCGATTTTTGAAAGCGCTTAACAGGTTCGATGTGGGCTCCCTTATGTATGTGTTTCTCTGGCTCAAGTATAGCACCGCCCGCTTCCGTCTGCCTAGTCGAGTTAAGCAGGAATCGAGACGCCGGGGACCGAATATTTTCATGAACAAATGGACCGGCGCCCCGGAGAAGGAATGTGAATGGTGAAACGCGATGGTAGCCGTTGGACCCGAAATCCCTATGTGCTCATGCCCCTCCTGCTCCTCGCGTGGGGATCGTTCGCCGCTACGAACAAGCTGCTTTTGGCGAGCATGGACAGCTATCTCGTCCTGTTCTACATGTACGGATTTGCCCTGATCGTGTTCCTCGCCATTCTGATGGTTCAGGGCAAGCTGAAAGGGTTCGGTTCCTGGAACGGACGCGACTTCGGGCTGTTGGCGGGCTGCGGGACGCTCGCTTTCCTGTACGACTTTCTATACCTCCAAGCATTGGAACGATTGCCGGCGGTCGAGGCCTCGATGCTGAATTACTTGTTCCCGATCTTCATCGTGCTGTTCGCGATTCCGATCCACAGGGAACGATTCACGTGGAATAAGGCGCTCTCGCTTGCCCTAGGCTTGCTGGGTAGTGTGCTGCTGATCACGAAAGGAGACTGGGCGAGCTTCACTTTCACGAACGCAGTCGGCGATGTGCTGGCGATTTTTGCGGCCGTTTGCTGGGGACTGTTCACGAATCTGGTCAAAATGAACGAACGGGACGCCGCCTTAAGCAACCTGTTCATCACCTTCGTCGCTTTCGTCTGGACGGCCGGCGCCATGTGGGGAAACTCGTCTTTGTCCGTCCCGTCGCTGCCGAATCTCGGCGGTCTTGTGTGGCTAGCGGTAGGCAACATCGTGCTGGGCTTCCTCCTCTACTTCCAGGCGCTGAAGCACGCGTCCGCCTCGCTCGTGGCCAGCTTCACCTTTTTCACGCCGTGCGTGACGCTGCTCTTCATCCTGGTGATGGTCGGAGAGCGCCTGTCATGGATCGATCTCGGAGCTTTTCTGCTGATCTTCATCAGCGTCCCCATCCAACAAGGGCTTCCTCTTCCCCGCCTCCTCCCGGAGCGGCGGGTGCCCCGCAACGGCAAGTAGCCCCGGTCCCCCGCATTGCGCCCCTTCCCCATGGAGACTATAATGCTAAGTAATCTCTCCGGAAGGAGGCGTCTACCATGCCCCGCGAGATTCGAGCCCAAGAGCTGTTGGCGTTGAAGGAAATCGCCGAGCTGCTCAATACGACGAATGACCTGAATCAAATGCTGAACGATGTGCTGGTCAAGCTCCTTGCCATCACGGGGCTGTCGACCGGCTGGATCTACTTGAAGGACGAAACGCACGACATCGTCTGTACCGCCGACCACAATCTCCCGCCGGCACTCGCCAGCCGGGACAAGGCGGCTATGTGCGCAGCCGGCTGCTGGTGCGTGGAGCAGTTTCGCGAGAACGAGCTTCATCGGGCCGTCAATATCGTAGAGTGCACGCGCATCACGCATGCGGCCTCGCACGACCTCGGGTGTACCGCCGGTATCACCCACCACGCGACGGTGCCGCTTCATGCCGGCTCGGATCGATTCGGCCTCTTGAATGTGGCGCAGGCCGGCAAAGATCACTTCTCCAAGGACGAGCTGGCCCTGCTCGAGGCGATCGCCCTCCAGATCGGCACGGCCATCAAGCGTGCCCGGCTATTCTACGAGCAAGAGCGCCATGCGCAGCATTACGCGTTACTCGACACGTTCACGCAGCAGATCAATGCGATTCAGAGCCTCGATGAGCTGCCTCTCAACGCGGTCACGCAGCTGAGCGACATCTTCGGCTGGCCTTTCGTGGCGCTGTTCTTGCACGAGCAGAATACGTTGTCGCTCCGGGCGCTCCATGTGAAAGGACAATCGTCGAAGGAATGGCGGTCGATCGCACCGAATTGTTCCGGCGCCGCGGGAGCGGCCTTGAGCGACAATCGACTTGTCCGAGCTTCCCTCTCGGAGGATATGATCCACGAGCTCTCGCCGGGGATCCTGCCGCCGCACGCGTCCGCCGCCATACCGCTTCGCATCCGCAACCGCGCGCAAGGCGTGCTGCTCTTAGGCAGCGACGTTCCGCACCATTTCGAATCATACCAGGAAGAGTTCCTCTACTCCCTCGCCGATCACATCTCGCTCGTCATCGAGAATACCCGCGTCTATGAACAGCGCCGGGAGCTGACCCGGATCGAGGAACGCAATCGCGTCGCCCGGGACTTGCACGACTCCGTGCTGCAGAAAATATTCTCGCTTTCTTTCCTGGCGAAGGGGGCGCAGCACGTACTCGCCGATCAAGCCCCGGTCGTGCGAGAGTCGCTGTACGAGATTCAGCGCTTGTCGCAGGAAGCGCTGAAGGAGATGCGCACGCTGATCTGGCAGCTGCGGCCGACCGGCCTCGAGCATGGAGTGATTGTAGCGCTGCAGCAGTATGCGGCTAGCCTGGGTCTGAAGCTCCTCACGGAGTCGGAGGAGCGACGGGCGCTGCCTCGCGATGTGGAAGAGACGTTGTGGCGGGTCGGGCAGGAGGCGCTCAACAACGTGAAGAAGCACGCGGGAACGAACGAGGCCGCAGCCCGCCTCCATGTCACGGACACGATCGCCCAATTGGACATCCGGGACGAAGGGAGAGGATTCGCCGTCGAGATGCGCAGAGGGCCGATGTCCATGGGTCTGCTCTCGATGCGCGAACGGGCGGAGCTGCTTGGCGGCGAGCTGTCTGTAGAGAGCGGGATCGGGCGGCCTACGGTCGTGACGGTCCGCATTCCCTTCGATACGGAAGCCCGACTACCGGGGAAGGGGGACTTATGAAGATTCGAATCTTGCTCGTGGACGACCATCAAATCGTGCTTAAAGGCTTGGCGTTCTATCTTGGTACGCAAGCGGACTTCGAGCTCGTCGGCGAAGCCCACAACGGCCGGGAGGCGATCGAACAAGTCGAGAAGCTGCACCCCGACCTCGTGCTCATGGACCTGAACATGCCGGAGATGGACGGGATCGAGGCGAGCTCGATCATCGCGGAACGGTTCCCGGACGTGAAGGTACTGGTGCTGACGAGCTTCTCGGAACCCCGGCACATCTATGGCGCGCTGCGAACCGGCGTGATCGGCTATATGCTGAAGGACGCCGAGCCGGAACAGCTGGCGCTGGCCATTCGCAGCGCGCATCAAGGCAATGTGCAGCTGCACCCCGAAATCCGTAGTGCGCTTGTCGCTGAGCCGGACCCGCTGCCGCAGCAACCGACGGCTGAGCCTGCCGGCGGGCGGGCCGACGGCTTCGAGGCGCTCACCCCGCGCGAGCTCGAGGTGCTGCGGCTCATCACGAAGGGGTGCAGCAACAAGGAGATCGCACAAACGCTCGTCGTCAGTGAGAAGACTGTCAAGTCCCACGTCAGCAGCATTCTCAGCAAGCTCCATCTCACCGATCGGACGCAGGCAGCGCTATATGCGGTGAACATGTTCCCGGCTTGATCTATACGGTCTTCCATCCGAGGTCGTACGACCGGACCTCCTCCTAGAGTCGTCCCGGCGTTTGCAAACTTACATCCATTTGCCGATGTGTTCGCGAAGGGATTGCTGTAGCATGAAGGTCAGATCTTATCACATTGGAGGGAAATTAGATGAGCCAAGTTTTATTCGTCAAAGCGAATGACCGCCCGATCGATCAGGCCGTCAGCGTCAAGCTGTATCAAGCCTTTCTAGATAGCTACAAAGCGAACCACCCGGAGGACGTCATCACCGAGCTGGATCTGTTTCAGGTAGAACTGCCGTACATGAATTCCGATATGATCACCGGGAACTTCAAAGCGGCGAAAGGGTATGAGCTGACCCCTGCCGAGAAGGAAGCCTCCGAGGTGGCGTCCAAATATATCGACCAATTCCTCGCCGCCGACAAAGTCGTGTTCGCCTTCCCGCTGTGGAACTTCACGATTCCGGCCGTGCTGCACACCTACATGGATTATTTGTCCCAAGCGGGCAAAACGTTCCGGTATACGGAGAACGGACCGGTCGGTCTGATTCCGGACAAGAAAATCGTGCTGCTGAACGCTCGCGGAGGCGTCTACTCCGAAGGCTATGCGGCCGGGATGGAAATGTCGGTCAACTATGTGCGCAACGTATTCGGCCTGTTCGGCGTGAAGGACATCACGACCGTTGTCGTAGAAGGGCACAACCAGTTCCCGGACCGGGCGCAGGACATTATCTCGCAAGGATTGCAAGAAGCGGAGAAGGTAGCCGCCGGGTTCTAAGACAATATTATTGAGTAATCCCAAGTAATACTTAGTATGGTTAAGTCGCGCTTAGTCATTCTTAACCTTACGCAGCAAGGCCCGGTACCGCCTGATGGTCAGGTAATACCGGGCCTTGCTTGTTTGTTCATGGGATCAGATCCAGGATTCGATATCGGCGTCATCGATTTCGTCCTCTTCGAGGAGATCTCCCGGTTCGGCCGCATCCGGCTCCATCCCGGCGGCCAGCTCGGACTGTGCCAGTCCAGCATAGGCCGCCGTGCGGAGGTCGACGTTCCGTGCGGACGGGATGACCGCCTGCAGATTGCGCACGCCATGCCGCGCGACCTCTTGTTCAATCAAGAACCGCAGGGAGTCCATCAGGTTCGACTGCGCATTGATCCAGTTCATGATGGCGGGGTCTTCCGTCTTGCGCGTCTTCAAGCTGATGTTCTCGCCCGGCTGCTTCGTTTTCTTCATGCTTAGGCGGGCTGCGCCGCTTTCGTCTTCAGCGCTTCATAGATTTTGCCCCGCACGAAGGCGTCCAGTCCCAAGGCGTTCATCTGCACGGCGAACTCCTTCGGAATGTACAGCAGCTTCATCTCCCGCTCCTTGCACAGCTCGTCCAAGAGCGGGTACAGCATGGAGCGCATCAGGATGCTGCCTCCCCCATAAACGCACAGCAGGTCGATCTCGTTGCGGGCCTTGGTGAGCTGCCGCTTCACGTTTTGCACGATTTGCCGTACCTGGCTCTCCATCGGCCTCTTCAGCGTCTTGATGGCGCGGGCATGGTACTTGTGCTTCGGATTTTTGATCACATCGCTGAAGAACTGCCGGGGGCTGTTCGGCAAGTGGATCAGCCGGTTGAACTCGTCCAGCGCCTCCTCGATGGCGTACCCGGCTCCATGGTGGCTGCCGTGCACGAACTGCCGCAGGAACTTGTTCCCCTCCGTGATCGGATATTCCGTCGAGCCGTCCCCGATATCGATATGCAGAATACGCTTGTCCCGGAAAAAGCTGCCGTTGAACTTCTTTTCGATCTCATACCGCTCTACGAACTCCCGGAAAATGTCGCCTTCCCGCCAATTCCCGTCCGCGTCTTTTTGCAGCGCGAAAATGACCGGCGTGGCTTCGGGCACCACCTTCGTATACGCGAAAACGATTTTCACGCCCACTCGTTGAAGTCCCAGGTGTACCGTGACATGATGGGAGCCCGCCATGAACCTGCGCTCGAACTTGGCCGACGTCTCGTCGTTATGCTGCGTAACCGGCAGCGCCGTGGCCATGTCCACATCGACTTCGATGTGCTCCGGAATGCGCTTCTCCTCGTCCACGGCCTTCTGAACGGCGGCGGCCGCGATCTGCGCCAGCGTATTGACGACCGGCAGATCCATGTCGCTCTTCATGTCGATCCCAATCTGGAGGTTATCGAGAATTTCTCCGCTCTCCAGCGCGAACTTGCCAACATAGTACATCCCGGGGCGGGCCGCCGGGGAATCGATCGTCACGACCAGCTGATCCTGCAGCTGCTTCACGAAGCTGTCCGGGGCCTGCTCCTCGTCCCAGGGGAGCTCGTCCACTGTACAATTCACATTAGGTTGTTGAATGAGGCGTCCGTCGATGATCAGGTCGTGCTCGCTGTTCCCGTTGTCGTTACCTACAAAAAAGTGGTAGTGCATGCGCCAATCCTCCTTGTTTGTAATATGTAACTAGGTATTACTGTGACATACAAGGTAGGGTCGCACAACCCGCTGATGGTACCAAATCACTGACAAGCCGGGGTCGAAATATGTTGGTTTTCCTCATGTCAAAAACCCCCAGATCCGCATTGGAGCAACGATTCTCGGGGTTTCGGGTTTGGGCGGCGCGGGCAATGGGGACGGTCGAGGCAACGGATGCAACGGGGGCTAGTGAGCGCCAGCGCGAGCCAGCGAGTGCCAGCGAGGGCCGGCTGGGGCCAGCGAGGGCCAGCGAGTGCCAGCGAGTGCCAGCGAGGGCCAGCGAGTGCCAGCGAGTGCCAGCGAGTGCCAGCGAGGGCCAGCGAGTGCCAGCGAGGGCCAGCGAGTGCCAGCGAGGGCCAGCGAGTGCCAGCGAGTGCCAGCGAGTGCCAGCGAGTGCCAGCGAGTGCCAGCGAGTGCCAGCGAGTGCCAGCGAGTGCCAGCAAGAGCTAGCGAGGGCCGGTCGGGGCCTGCGAGTGTTGTAGCAGGGCCGGCCGTGACCTGCGAAAGCAGACGAGCTTACCGCTGTGCGGCTTTGAGCAGCGCCTTGGCGGCTTTGCGAACGGCCGGCTTCGCATGGTCGGCGTACTCGTGCGCCGTCTGCAGCGCCTCCAGCGCGAGGTCGGGCGCCGCTTGCACCGCGTGGCACAGCCCGGACAGGGCACGGCCCGCATGTTTGCCGTCTGCGGCGCGAAGCGCTTCCCGCAGCACGGGGTACGCTTGCCGGGCGGTGGCTTCGCCGGCCCGCGCCATGTTGCCGACCGCGTCGACGGCGTAGTCGCGGACGATCGTGCTCGCGTCGCGGCGGATGAGCTCCGCGAGGGTCGGGAGCGCGCCGGCCATCAGGTCCGGCACCCGCTCCGCCGTGAGGGCGAGCGCGTGCATCGCCTCCCAGCGCACGCGTGTCGCCTTGTGCCCGAGCAGCGGGAGGAGCCGAGGCGCATAAGGCGCCACCCGCTCAGGCTGCCGCTCGGCCACCTTCGTCAGCACCTCGCAGCAGTCGCCCAGGAGCGCCGCGTCTTGTCCGGCGGCGGACTCTAGCGCCGCCGCCACTTCCTCGAGCCCGGATCCGGAGGACTCGGCCATGATCCGTTCCGCGACGGCTACGTTCCCCTGCTGCGTTTTATCCCCGATCTGCGTTGACAACCGGTTGCTTAAGCTCATTACTTTTCCCCTTTTCGTGTATGGTCGGATGTGCTCAGTTTACCATAAGTTGGCGATCTTGGGAGGGGCGCGTGCGAGAGCGGGTGCGCGCTCTAGAGTAACTTTTTTACTTTATAGCCCTGCCGTCCGCCGGTTTCCTCTCTCGAGAGTAACTTTTTTACTTTACAGCTCACCGTCGCCGGTTTCCACGCTCTAGAGTAACTTTCTTACTTTGCAGCCTCGCCGTCCGCCGATTTCCGCGCTCTAGAGTAACTTTTTTACTTTACAGTCTCGCCGTCCACCGGTTTCCGCGCTCTAGAGTAACTTTTTACTTTACAGTCCTGCCGTCCGCCGGTTTCCTCTCTCGAGAGTAACTTTTTTACTTTACAGCTGTCGCCGTCCGAGGGTTTCCACGCTCTTGAGTAACTTTTTTACTTTACAGCCTCGCCGTTCGTAATCCCGTTCAGTAACACGATTTTTCGGCTTAATCCCATCCATCGTACCGAATCCCGTTCAGTAACACGATTTTTTCGGCTTAATCCCACCCAACCCTACTCCCCACCCAAAAGCAAACCCGGCCAAAGGCCGGGTCATTGTTCGCGAGCAGGGTGGGCGTAATCCAACACGGTACTCCAATTCCACTGCTCATAATAGTTGGCGCCGAGGTCCAGGCTCGGGATCCACACTCGATCATGGTCGCCGTCGACCTCGGACAGCCGGACTTCGGCCGTCTGCCGGTTGGAGCGCACCCAGGCCAGATGGTCCACCGTCACCAAGGTCGGCTGATAGTCCCCATGCCGGTCCGACGGGTGGGTAACCGGGTCCGTCCGGCCTTTCGTCAGCTCGATGTCGACGAGCGATGGGAAAGGACGAACCGCCGGCCCATAGTTAGTCGGCTTCATCTCGCGTGCCCGGCTCACGATAATATGATTCGGCCCATCCCACGCGAAGCCTTGATCCACATAACCTGTCGGGGTATAGTGGATCGGCGTCCCATTCGGAAGCTCGACCACCTTGAGCCGCTTGTTCGACGAGGCTTCCCGGCCGACGCCTCCGATATAAGCCAGCTTCTCCCCTTCACCCGCCCAGGCGAACCATTGCTCGTTACGCACCATGTCATCGATCTTCCGGAACGTCTTCCCGTCGGAGGACAGGACGCACAGGGCGTTGCTGTCGGCCGACAGCGAAGCCGTGGGGGTCGCGAGGAACGCGATCCAGCGCCCATCCGCCGACCAGCGGAAGATGCTCGTGCCGACGGCGAGGAACGCATCGGACGGCTTGGGCAGCGTGTACAGCAGCTCCTCCGGCCCGGGCTCGCCGATAGCCGAGAGCGGCAGCTTCAGGATGCGCACCGGCGTCCAGCCGCTGTCCGGCAGCAACTTGGATGCCGAGGACACGAGCATTCCGCTGCCATCCGGCAGCCAGGAGTAGTTGCCGATCTCGCGAGCCGCCTCTACATGCTTATCCGGCTGGTCCGGGTCCGCCGTGAACAGCTGCTGCTCGTTCCGGAAGGCGAGCCGATTGCGGTCAGGCGCCCACTGGAAGCTCCTCCAGCTCCCGCCCTTCGGCGAGACGAGATGACTCTCGCCCTTCGACACATGCAGCACCCATAGCTCTTGCTCGTTCTCGCCCGCGGAATAGGCAATCCACTGGTTGTCGAACGACCATTTCGGATTGTGGACGGATTGGCCTTTCGTCATCGGTTTGGCGGACTCGCCGGTCTGAACCCATAAGTCCCCGCCCTTGACGAAGGCCGCCTGCGGCAGGGGCGTTTTGTTGTCGCCCGTAGCCGCCCTTCCCCTACCAGGCCCCGCGATGGAGAAGACCAGGGCGATAACCACGCCGATGATCCAGCCTTTCGTTCGAAGTTGCCTCCACATAAACCGTTGCCTCCTCTTGCTAAATATTCCATCTCTCTTTTACGCAAAGCGAAAAGTCGCCCCCGTCAGCTGAAGCTACAGCACCCGCTCCAAGAAGCGCGCCGCCCGCTCGCTTTGCGGTTTCGCGAAAAACTGATCGGGCGCCGCCCTCTCCATAAGCCTGCCTTCGTCCAGGAAATAAATGACGCTCGCCGCCTCTCGGGCGAACTTCATCTCGTGCGTGACGATGAGCATCGTCATCCCGGAGGTGGTCAGGTCGCGGATGACGGCGAGTACCTCCTTCACCATCTCCGGATCGAGCGCCGACGTCGGCTCGTCGAACAGCATGATCTCCGGCTGCATCGCCAGGCTCCGTGCGATGGCGATCCGCTGCTTCTGTCCGCCGGACAGCCGGGACGGGTACGCGTCGGCCTTGTCCTTCAGCCCGACACGGTCCAGCAGCTCCATCGCCCGGTGGGTCGCCTCCTCTCGGGAGAGCCCCTTCACGCGCATCGGGGCAAAAGTAATGTTGTCCAATACCCTCATATGCGGGAACAGGTGAAAATGCTGGAACACCATGCCGATCCGCTGCCGGACTTGAGGCAGGTTCACGCCCCGGTCGGTAATTACCGTCCCGTCCACCGTAATATGGCCGGATGTCGGCGTCTCGAGCAAGTTCAGACAGCGCAGGAACGTGGACTTGCCGGAACCGGACGGGCCGATCACCGCCACAACCTCGCCTCGCTCTACCGTCGTGGTGATGCCGCGGAGCACCTCGTGTTTGCCGTACGTTTTCGTTAAGCTCTGGACTTCAATCACTGACACGCAGCCTCCTCTCGAGCAGCCGGGCGCAAGAGGTGAGCACCAGCACGAGTACGTAATACACCGCGCCTACGAACAGCAGCGGCTCGAACGCTCGGAACGTCTGCGCCTGCACGACGCCCGCCCGCCGCATCAGATCGGCCACGCCGATCACCGAGACGAGCGACGATTCCTTCACGAGCGCGACGAGCTCGTTCACAATCGCGGGCAAGATGTTCTTGATCGCCTGGGGGAACAAGATGTGAGCCAGCGTCGTTCCATACGGCAGCCCGAGCGCCATCGCCGCCTCCCGCTGCCCCTTGTCCACCGCGAGCAGCCCGCCGCGGATCGTCTCCGACAAGTAGGCGGCCGAGTTCAGGCCGAACGCGAGCCCCGCCGCCATCAGCGGCGAAATGTCGTAGCCGATCAGCTGCGGGGTGGCGAAGTACAGAATCGACAGCTGCAGGAGCAGCGGCGTACCCCGGAAGACCGACGTGTACACCGTCGAGAACCATTGCAGCGGGCGGATCGTGGAGATCTTGAACAGCGACAGCACAGTGCCCCAGATCAAGCCCCCGAGCGCCGAGACAAGGCTGAACAGCAGGGTCACCCCTACGCCTCGCAAGAGATAACCGACGTACCCGTCCAGGACGCGGAAGTCCAGGAACCCGCCGCGGCTCTTCACCGGCGTCTGCATCGCCCCGAACCACTTGTCGATGATCGCCTGCAGCTCGCCATTCGCCTTCATCGCCTGCAGCTGCGTGTCGAACGCTTCCCGAAGCGGAGATCCCTTCGGGAACGCAATTGCGTAGCCCTGATCCCCTGGGGACGGCTCGAGCATCGTAAAGCTCAAGTCCGGGTTCGGCCCGGTCAACTCGATCGCCACCGCATCCTCGATGACGGCGGCATCGAGCCGGCCGGCCTTGAGCTCCTGGATGAGGTCGGAGATTTTGTTCAGCCGCACCTTCTCCGAGGCGGCGATTCCGGCTACGACCTCATCCTGCACGGACCCGAGCTGCGCCCCGACACGCTTGCCCGCCAGTTCATCGAGCGAACTGTACGGCTTGCCCTGCGGCGAGACGATCGTATTCCGGGCGACGTAGTAAGAGCTCGAGAAGTCGACGCTCGCCTTGCGCTCTTCCGTGACCGACATCGCCGACATGACGAAGTCCACGCGCTTTGACTGCAGCGCGGCGATTAGGCCGTTGAAGTCCATGCCGGACACTTCCAGGTCGTAGCCAAGCTTCCCCGCGATCGCCCGGGCGATGTCGAGATCGAGTCCGACGACTTGCCCGCTGCCGGTCGCATCGATGCTTTCATACGGCGGGTAATCCGGAGATGTGCCCATAACGAGCTTGCCCTTCGTCCCGGCTGCCGAGGCAGTCGTGGAGATACAGATCGTCAAGGCGAGAATAGCGGCAGCCATGCGTCTTGCCCATTTCAATGGTAAACCCTCCTAGCGGCATTCCTGCTAGCAGTAGATTTCCATAAATGGCCATCATTCATGCATGCATGCAAACGGACCGCACCGAATCACGATGTCAGCCTTGGCTCACGGCCGCCGCCCGCAGCTTCGAGATCCGCACGGCCATTGCCGCAGCGAGCATGCATACGATACCCGCCGCCAGGAAAGGCACCGTGTAGCTGCCTAGCCACTCTCTCAAGACGCCGGCGCCGTAGGCGGCCGTCGAAGCGCCGATCTGGTGGGCGACCACGACCCACCCGAAGATCATGCCGGCCTTCTCCCGGCCGAATTCCTGGGTGGCGAGCCGGACGGTCGGAGGCACGGTCGCGATCCAGTCGAGGCCGTAAAAGACGGTGAATATCATCAGCGACGCCGGGCTGGAATCGAGCGCATAGGGCAGAAACAGCAGCGAAAGGCCGCGAAGGCCGTAATACCAGAACAGCAGCCAACGGCTGTCGAACCGATCGGACAGCCAGCCCGACATCGTCGTGCCCACGAGATCGAAGATGCCCATGAGGGCGAGCAGCCCGGCGGCCGTCACCTCGGGAATGCCGAAGTCGCCGCAGGCGGGAATGAGATGCGTCCCGATCAGCCCGTTGGTGGAGAAGCCGCAGAAGAAGAACGTCCCGGCGAGCAGCCAAAAGGTCTTATTGCGGAGAGCCGACTGCAGGGCACGCAAAGGGGAGAGGATCAAATTGCCCGTGAACGGCTTGGGCTGGACTAGCTCCTCCGTCCCATAAGGAGCGGCCCCCACATCGTACGGGTGATCCCGCATCCAGATCGCCACGACGAGAAGAACTAAGACTATGACAGCGATCGCGATCCATACCGCCGTTCTCCATCCGGCCTCCACGGTCACCTTGGCGAGCAGCGGCAAGAACAACAGCTGGCCGGCGGCCGCACTGGCAGTCAGCATCCCGACGACCAAGCCGCGGCGTTTCACGAACCAATTGTTGCTGACCGTCACCCCGAGCACATTCGCCATCATACCGGTGCCGAGCCCAGCAACGAGTCCCCACAGCAGCTGGAACTGCCACAAGTGCTGCATGAACGGAGTGATCGACAGGCTGCCCGCCAATACGGCGAGCGACAGCACCATCACCTTGCGAATGCCGAATCGCTGCAGCACCGCCGCCGAGAAAGGGCCGACCAGTCCGTACAGGAAAATGCCGACGGAGACGACGCCCGAGATGCCGCTTCGCGACCAGCCGAACTCCTCCTCGAAGGAGAGCATGAACAAGCTCGGCATGGAGCGAATCCCCGCTGAGGTGAGGAGGGTGAAGAAGGCGAGAAGCACGACGAGCCAGCCGTAAAATAGTTTTTTCGGGGCCTTCACATCCGTTTGCATTATGAGGTCACTCTCCCAATTTTGTTTGTACATACAACAATATTTCTACAGAAAGCGCAGCCGTTACTGCCGCTCCAGCTTTTCGCTCGATTGTTCCGTTTCCAGGGTCAATCGCTGCGCCAGCTCCGGTCCGAGCAACGCTTCATACCGCTCTTTCAAGCTCTTCGAGGCTTGGCGGATCGTACCCTCCAGCGCGCGGCTCTTCTCGGTCGGATAGACGTGCACCGTCTTGCCCTGCCCCTTGCGCTCTACGAGCTGCTTGCCCTCGAGCTTATCGATGAATCGCGTCAGCGTGGAGGCGGTAACGGACAGCTTCTCGGACAGCTCCTTCTGGGAAATGCCGGGCTCCCCATTCACGAGCCGGATCAAGTAGCCGTACATCGGAGTCAATCCAGTCGGCGCGAACTCTTCCTCCGCCAGCTTCGTGATCGCCCGTCCCAGCCGATTCGCCGTGAAGAACAAGCAGTTGTGCAGGAATGCTTCGTCCATTTCGATCTCTCCTTCCGCTAACGTTTGTATGTACAACTAATATATCCGCAGGCCGAGTCTACTGTCAACCATTTGTTTCCGGTATAATGAAAGTCAAACAAACACGGCCTGCACCTGTTCGCAAAGAGCACGGCAGGACAGGACGGTCCTACCCGACGGTGATACGATGAGAACCATTGGAGGTGATGCGGATGGACGCGCTGATACGGATGCAAGAGGCGATTGACGCCATGGAGCGCCTAATGGAGGAACGGCTCGATATGGAAGAAATCGCGAAGGTCGCTTACATGTCGCCGTTTCATTTTCAACGTATGTTCCATATGATTACCGGCATGACGGTCGCGGAGTATACGCGGAAACGAAAGCTGACCATGGCGGCGCAGGAGCTCGCCCTCACGTCGGCGAAAGTGGTCGAGATCGCGCTCAAGTACGGCTACGATTCCCCGGAGTCGTTCACCAAGGCGTTTCGCAAAATTCACGGGATCCCTCCGTCCGAGGCCCGTCAGCCCGGCGTCCCGCTGAAGGCGTTCCCCCGCATCTCCTTCCACTTATCGCTGGAGGGAGATCAAGATATGGATTATCGCATTGTGGAGAAAGAAGCGTTTACCGTGGTAGGCAAATCGATCGAGGTGACATGCAAGGACGGGGAGCAGTCGAGGGAAATTGCACGGCAGTGGCAAGCGTGCCACGCGGACGGCACCATCGCGAAGCTAGGCTCCGTGGCGGCGGGCGGCCTGCTGCTCGGCGTATGCCTCGACATGAAGCCGGAGACCGGCGACCTCACATATATGATCGCGGCCGAGGCTGACCCCGCCAAGCTCGGAGCGGGGTACAGCCAGCGTACGATCCCCTCCTCGGCCTGGGCGGTCTTCACCGCTGTGGGACCGGTGCCCTGGTCCATCCAAAGTATGTTCGGCCGCATCTTCCAGGAGTGGTTCCCCGGTACCGGCTTCGAGCATTCAGGCGCGCCTGAGATGGAGGTCTACCCGCCCGGGGATACGACGGCGGACGATTACCGGTGCGAGATTTGGATCCCGATCGTGAAAAAGGCTTGACGGCCTGCACAGACAAAACGCCCTGGGCAACTACGCTGCCCAGGGCTTCTCTACATTATGGGGCTGTGTCCGGCCAAGCCCCTTCAATCAAGCTGTCGGCCAGAGGACGGCGGCTGTTCGGCACTTCCCGGTCCCGGAACGACTCATGGAGCGTTTCCTTCTCGCCTCGATACCCGAGTGCGACGACGGCATGAAGCTCGACGTCGTCCGGCACATGCAGGATACGGCGCGCGATCTCCCGGTCGAAGCCGCCGACGGCACGCGTCGACAAGCCGAGCAAGGCCGCCTGCAGCGCCAGGATGCCCCAGGCCGCGCCCGTGTCGAACGCATGAGCGCCGTTCGGCTCGCCGTTCGCGTTCAGCTTGTGGGAAGCGAGCAGGATGAGGACAGGCGCGCGATCCGTCCACAGGCGATTCGTAGGCCGGATGAACGCCTGAAACCGTTCCCGCTCCTCCCGGGTGCGGGCAACCACAAAGCGCCAAGGCTGCAGGTTGCTGGAGGATGGCGCCCAGCGGGCGGCCTCCAGTACGGTATGCAGCGCCTCGTCGGATACGGCGCGATCGGAGAAGGAGCGAGAGGACCAGCGGTTCAGAATCCAGGGGCTGACCGGATAATCGGCGTGCCGGTGGGCTTGCACTTCTTCGAGCAGGCGTTCGGTCAGATTGACAGATGGTAGGCTCATAGCATATTCGCTCCCTCTTTGCTAAAAATGAACTGCGTTATTTCAAGATCCAGGCGTTCAAATCGAAATCCTTCTCCGCCAGCTTCTCCTCGACCAGGAACTTCTTCGTGCCGTCCAACAGCTTGACGCCGTCCTCCGTGAACGGGGTATCCTTCAATTGGCTGATCGGGGACACTTGCTTGTTCAGCTCCACGGAGTAACCGTTCAACTGCGACAGGAAGGCGTAATATTCGTCCGGCTTCGCCTTCAGGTCGTTCAGCGCCTTCAGCCGCGCCTCGTTCCATATTTTCGGGAAGTCCGGGAACTTCTTCAGGTACTCCTCGGAGACGACCGTCGCGCTCGTGCCGATCAAGTTCGGATGCTTCGTCGCGTCGTCGAGGAGCGGATAGCCCTGCTCGATCTGCTTCAGCGCGAAGATGGCGCTGTTGGTCATCGCGTCGACCTCGCCGCGGGCGAGCGCCGCTTCCCCGTCGGGCCGGAGCATATGGATGAACTTCACGTCCGTGATGTTCTGCTCCTTCAAGAGCCCCACGATATACCGATGCATGAACGACCCCTTCTGGATGGCGATCGTCTTGCCCTTCAGATCCGCGAGCGTCTTGGGTCCGTTCTTCTTGCCGATCAAGTAGCCGATGCTCTCCGTAGCCCCCTGGGTAATGAGCCTCGTCTTCGCGCCGGTGGACCGGGCCAGCATGGCGGGCGTATCGCCCAGGCTGCCGAAATCGAGCCGTCCGCTGATGAGCGATTCGCTCTGATCGGGTCCATTCGGAAAGCCGGTCAGCTTCACCTCGGTTATCCCGTGCTTTTTCAGCTCCTCCTGAATGATGCCCTTGTAAAAGCCCCAGCCTTCGGCGCCCCCGGGGAAATTCAGCTTATTCGTGCCGATATACCCGTAATTGAGGACTGCCGGCACCTGCGCTTTCCCCGCTCCGCCGCCGGCCGAAGAGGAACCGGTAGAGGGCGTAGTTTGCCCCCCTTCCGCGTTCCCGCAAGCTTGAGCCAGAATCGCGAGGCTGACTAGCGCTATGAATAAGACCAGTAGACGTGTACGACGAATGGTATGGTTTCCTTTCATTCATGAAGCTCCTTCCTAATCTCTTTCCCGATCAAAACCTGCCATCCCTTATGGAATGGCCTTCGTGGCCAATTGATACAAATACTCGTGGGAGGCGACCGGCTTCCTGCCCGGCCCCCAGCCCACCTTCTCCCGATAGCCGCCCAGCAGGCCGCTTTCCTCGAGGGCTTGCTCGGTTACGTGGTCGTTATGCTCCGGATCCGGAGCTACGTACAGCGCATCCGCCGGGCAGTACAGCTCGCACATGAAGCACGTCTGGCAATCGCTCTGCCTCGCGATGACCGGCACGCCGCTCTCGGTGCGGTCGAAGACGTTCGTCGGGCAGACCGACACGCACAGGTTGCAGGAGACGCAGCGCGACTCGCTTACGATCTCGATCATACGACACCCGCCTCCTTCTCCACCTCGGCTGTGCGTACCGAGACTTGGTCCAGGCCGCTCGCGATGAGGCGGAAGCGCTGTGCGGCGTCCAACTGCGGGAAGTCCTCGCGCTTGTGCATGCCGCGCGTCTCCGTGCGGGCCAGCGCCGAGCGGTACATCCAGCGGGCGGTGGCGGTCATCGCAGCCGCTTCGCGGGCTCTCGCGCCTTCCGCGTCTTCCGTGACCGCCTCCTGACGGATGTCGCTCCAGAGGGAATCCAGCCGCCCGAGCGAGCTCTTCAGCCCTTGCTCCGTCCGGAACAGATTCCGGTCGTACGGCGTCACCTCGTCCTGAACGGCCCGGACGTACTGCTCGGTGCGATCCGCCGGCCGGCCGGCGCTCCGGCTCGTGATCGGGCTGGACGAGACGCCGCGCAGGCTGCGCTTGCCCGCCTGAGGCCCCAGCCGTCGGGCATACCCGGCCGCCGCCTCACCGACGAATGAACCGGACGACATCGCCCACGCCGCATTGTGGCTGCCGCCGCCCGTGAAGCCGCCGCAGATCAGCTCGCGCGTCGCGGCGTCCCCCGCCGCATACAGCCCCGGCACCTTCGTTGCGCACGTCTCGTCGACAATATGAATGCCTCCTGTACCGCGCACCGTGCCCTCTAGCCGCAGCGTCACCGGGAACAGGTCCTTGAACGGATCGAGGCCCATCCGGTCGAACGGCAGGAAGAAGTTCGTCTGCCCGTACCGCAGCAGATGGCGGATCTCCTCCGGCGCCTGGTCGAGGCGAGCGTACACTTGCCGGTTCTGCAGCAGGTTGCGGGCGATGACCGAGCGGCCGCGCGTCGAGCCGGCGCCTTCGACGACCGTGCCGTCCTCGTAGTAGAAGGTCGCGTAACGGTAGTACGCCGTCTTCGTCACGGTGGAGAACGTCGGCGCGATCGCATAGGCATTGGAGAACTCCATGCCGGACAGCTCCGCGCCCGCTTCCGCGGCGAACAAGTACCCGTCGCCGGTCAGCACGTTCGTGCCGAGCGCCTTGCTCAGGAAGGCGCAGCCGCCGGTCGCGATAATGACCGCTCCCGCCCGCACGCTCCATGTTTCCCCGCTCTGCGTCCGCACCCCGGAGGCCCCGCCGACGCCATGCTCATCGGCCAGCAGCTCCAGCGCCGGGCTGTGGTCCAAGATTTTCACCCCGGCCTTGAGCACGAGCTTCCGCATCAGTTTCATGTATTCGGGTCCTTGCAGCCCTCTCTGGTACGGCGTTCCGAATTCATCCTTCGGGAACGGGTAACCCCATTCGCCCAGCTTGTTCATATTGTCGTACGTCCGGTCGAGCACCCGATTCATCCAGGCGTTCTCGGCGAGGTGCCCGCCCAGCGTAAATCGGCTCATCTTCGCCTCTTCGCGCAGCTTCTGGTCCGGCTTGACGTACCAGACGCCGGTGCCCGAAGGCGCCGTGGCCCCGCTCGTGCCGCAGTACCCTTTGTCGACCAGGACAACCTTTGCTCCGGACGAAGCGGCCGTTATGGCGGCCCATGTGCCGGCCGGCCCGCCTCCGATGACGAGGACGTCCGCTTCCAACTGAATGCCGTTTGCTAAATTCCCATTGCTCCCATTGCTCCCATTGCTCATTTGATATGCCTCCCAATTCAATTTTTGAAATAGAAATGCCAGGTTTACCCTTGATAGCTTTCCCGCCACTGCAGCCAGCGCCGCTCCAACAGCCGCACAAGCGAATCCACCAGCTTGCCGACTACGGCGAAGATGAGAATCCCGACGAAGATCACTTCGGTATTCGAGTTTTGTTTCGCAAAGTTGATCAGGAAGCCAACGCCCGCCTGGGAGCCGATGAGCTCCGCCACCACGAGCCCGAGCCACGAGAGCGAGAGCGATAAGCGCAGCCCGAGCAGAATGTTCGGCAGCGCCGCCGGCATCACAAGCCTCCATAGCCGCCGGGTGCGGCTGAACTCCAGGACGCGCGCGACTTCGAACAGCTTGTTGTCGACACTGCGAATGCCGAGAAACGTATGAATGTAGAGCGGGAAAAAAGCGCCCTTCGCGATAATCAGCACCTTCGACAGCTCCCCGAAGCCGAACCACAGGATGATCAGCGGGGCAAGAGCCAGGTGCGGGATCATCCGCAGCATTTGTACAGACGGGTCGAGCACGTTCTCCGCGCGCTGGGATAAGCCGACTACGAGTCCGAATGCGAGGCCGAGGCCGCCTCCGAGCAGGAACCCGAGCGCGGCCCGGCCGAGGCTGATCCCGAGATGATGCATGAGCTCCCCGGATCGCAGCAGCTCGAATCCCGCTTCCGCGATCGCGATCGGGGTAGGCAGGAACCGCTGCGAGACAAACCCCCAATCCCCGGCGATTTGCCAAACTACTGCGACTAACAGCGGCAACAGTCCGCCGAGCCACACATCATTCAGCCGCTCCCTCCCTCGAGCGCCGATTCGGCTGCGCTTGACGCCCGGGATCCGCTCCACCGGCCGGGCGAGCACATCCGCCTTGTTGTTGATCACGTCCATCCTCCTCCTTTCTTGTTAACCGCCTGGATAATGATCCCGCCACTGCAGCGACAGCCGCTCCAGCCAGCGAACGAGCGAGTCGGTCAGCTTGCCGACCGCCGCGAAGACGAGAATGCCGACGAAGACGATCGGCGTCTTGGAGAACTGCCGGGCTTCCGACATCAAGTAGCCGATGCCGGAGGTGGAGCCCATGATCTCCGCCACCACGAGGCCGAGCCAGGAGACGCCCAGCGAGATCCGAACGCCCAGCAGGATGTTCGGCAGAGCCGCCGGCAAGACGAGCTTCACGATCTGCTTGCCCCGGCTGAAGCCGAGCACACGGGCTACTTCGAACAGCTTGTTATCCAGATTCCGAATGCCAAGGAACGTATTGATGTAGAGCGGGAAGAAGGCGCCGGTCGCGATCAGCAGCACCTTGGACAGCTCGCCGATCCCAAACCAGAGGACGAACAGCGGGGCGATCGCCAGGTGCGGCACCATCCGGATCATCTGGACGGTCGGATCGAGCGCCTTCTCCGTCTTCCGGAACAGGCCGACCAGCGTGCCGACGATTAGCCCGGCTCCGCCTCCCAGGGCGAAGCCCGCAAGCGCACGCAGCAGGCTCACTTGCAGATGCTCGGCCAGCTCACCGGATGACGCGAGCTTCATCAGGGCTCCTCCGATCTTGAGCGGTGGAGGGAACAGCAGCGTCGAGAGGAGGCCGAGACTCCCGAGCAGCTGCCACACTACGAGCAGCGTCACGGGGAGCAGAGCGCCCACCAGGAAATAACGAAACTTGCGTTTTCGGTTGGTCATAGCTCTCGCCTCCTCGTCAGATGCCGGAGCTGTCGACCAGCTCCAGCTCATCGATTCGCTCGAACTCGCTCAGCACCTTGAGACGCAGCTCCTGGAACGAGACGCTCGCTTTGCGGCGGGGATACGGCAGATCGACGGGGACCACCTTGCGAATCTGGCCCGGACGGGGCTTCAGGATGACGATCCGTCCTCCCAAGTAGATCGCCTCGTCGATGTCGTGCGTGACGAAGATCATCGTCGTCTTGTTCTTCTGCCAGATGTCGATCAGCACTTCCTGCATGTGTGCCCGGGTGAATGCGTCGAGCGCCCCGAACGGTTCGTCGAGCAGCAGCACCTTCGGATTGCGCAGCAGAGCGCGCGCGATCGCCACCCGCTGGGCCATCCCTCCGGAGAGCTCCCGGGGGTACGCCTTCTCGAAGCCGGTCAGCCGGACGAGCTCGATCAGCTCCTCCACCTTCCGCTTCGTGTCCGCGTCTCTTAGCGATAAGTCGGCCGCGATGTTCTTCTCGACGGTGAGCCAGGGGAACAGCCGGGGCTCTTGAAAGATGAATCCCTTGTCAATCCCCGGCCCCGCTACCGGCCGGCCCCCGAGCTGGACGACGCCGTCGTAATCGACATCCAGTCCGGCGATAATCTTGAGCAGCGTGCTCTTGCCGCAGCCGCTCGGGCCGATGACGGTGATGAACTGCCCTTCCTTGATGCCCAGTTCAATGTTCTCCAGTGCCGGAACCGGACCTTTGCTCGTGTGAAACGTCTTGTTCAGCTGGCGGATGTCCAACAGAGGGGCCGCCGATGACGCACTCATAACCATTCCTCCTCTTCTCGATACCCCGGATTAAGCAAAAAAGGCATCCCTATCCTCCTGGATAGGAATGCCTCCGTACAAACGGTCGACTGCGTGCTTGCCATGCGGTTTTGGTTAATTCATATTATTCCAATAGGAATTATTGTATACATGGATTCTACACGGCGGCCTCCGATCTGTCAACGCCTATTTTTTATACGTGCATAATCGGTTCTCGCTGTTCTCATACTATGGCCGGAGTCCCACATCATGGATAAGGAGCCTGTTCATCCCTATGGAAAAAGAGACGCAAGCGCAAACGCTGACGAATCGGCAAGGCCATCCGATCTCAGATAACCAGAATATTCGTACCGTCGGCAACCGCGGTCCTTCGACGCTCGAGAATTATCATTTCCTCGAGAAAATCTCCCACTTCGACCGGGAGCGCATTCCCGAGCGGGTCGTGCATGCCCGCGGCGCCGGCGCTCACGGATATTTTGAAGCGTATGGCAAAGTGGGCGACGAACCGGTCTCGAAGTATACCCGGGCCAAGCTGTTCCAAGATGCCGGGAAGCGCACGCCGGTCTTCGTCCGGTTCTCTACGGTCATCCATGGCGGCCACTCGCCGGAGACGCTCCGCGATCCTCGCGGCTTCGCGACCAAGTTTTACACCGAGGACGGCAACTGGGACCTGGTCGGCAACAACCTGAAGATCTTCTTCATTCGCGACCCGCTCAAGTTCCCGGACATGGTGCATGCGTTCCGACCCGATCCGGTCACGAATCTGCAGAACCCGGAGCGGTTCTTCGACTTCGTCGCCAATTCTCCCGAAGCGACGCACATGGTGACGTTCGTTTACTCCCCGTGGGGCATTCCCGCCAACTATCGTCAGATGCAAGGATCGGGCGTCAATACATACAAGTGGGTCAATCAAGCGGGGGAAGCCGTGCTGGTTAAATACCACTGGGAGCCCGTGAAGCAAGGCATCAAGAACTTGACGGCGCAAGAGGCCGAAGCGATTCAAGCCAAGAACATTCACCATGCCACCCAAGACTTGTACGAAGCGATCGACCGCGGCGATTACCCGGAGTGGGAGCTGTGCGTGCAGATCCTGAGCGATGGCCCGCATCCGGAACTGGATTTCGACCCGCTCGATCCGACCAAGCTGTGGGATCACGAGCGGTTCCCCTTCCTGCCTGTAGGAAAAATGGTGCTGAATCGGAACCCGGAGAACTATTTTGCCGAAGTCGAGCAGGCGGCCTTCGGCACCGGGGTGCTGGTCGACGGACTCGATTTCTCGGACGACAAGCTGCTGCAGGGCCGGACGTTCTCGTACTCGGACACGCAGCGCTATCGCGTAGGGACGAACTACCTCCAGCTGCCCATCAATGCGCCCAAGACCCATGTGGCGACGAACCAGCGGGACGGCCAGATGGCATTCGTCGTAGACAGCGCGCCCGGCCAGAACCCGCACGTGAACTATGAGCCCTCTTCCCTCGGAGGGTTGAAGGAGGCTCCTTCTCCCGGTGCCGAGCATGAGCCGGCGTACAACGATAAGCTCGTGCGCGAGAAGATCAGCCGGCCGAACGACTTCGGCCAGGCGGGCGACACCTATCGCAAGTTCGAGCCGTGGGAGCGCGACGAGCTGGTGGCGAATCTCGTAGATGCACTGAAAATTTGCCACCCGGAGATCCAGTCGAAGATGATCGGCCATTTCACGCAGGCCGATCCGGACTATGGGCGTCGGGTGAAGGAAGGGCTCGAGCAAGCGAAGGCGGACTCGACCCATCTCGGCTCCTCCGCCGGTCGAGAGGGAGCCGAGCTGGCCGAACAGTCCGGCCGCCCTACGGACGGGTATTGATGGGAAACTCAGAAGATTCATAGAATGCACGAATAGGCCGTCCCTCGCCGGGATGGCCTGTTCGGGCCGAGGATGCGATTCGTAACCCTGCCGGTTCGAATAATTCAAGATTCGCGAGGCAATACTACTCCCCATCTTAGTAGGACAGGGTGGCATGCCACGTGAATGACAATCTTAAGCTGCACTCCGACCTGAAACTGAACCTCGACGGCATCCGAACCGGCGTAGGCGGGAGCGACGATCTGATCATCCGCGAGCTTCGGATCGGGCCCGATCACTCGGTTCTGATTGCGGTCCTCTACATAGACGGCTTGACCGAAGAGAAATCGATCCACCAATTCATCTTGGAACCGTTGATTGCTCACGGCACCTCGGAGGGCGAGCCAGAAGACTGGCCTCTTCTGGACCGGCTGAAAAATTCCGTGTTGACCGTCGGGCAGCTCCAGGAGGTGGACGGTCAAGACGCCGTCTTGGACGCGCTCATGAACGGGTATGTCGTCCTTCTCCCGGATGGTCATGCTCGCGGCCTTCAAATCTCCATGGCCGGCTGGGAGCAGCGCGCCGTTTCCGAACCGGTCAATCAGACGGTCATTCGGGGGCCGAAGGAAGCGTTTACGGAGAATATCCGGGTCAACACCGCGCTTATTCGCCGCATTATCAAAACTCCGAAGCTGCTGCTGAAAAATCAGAGGATCGGCCGTGTCACGCATACGAACGTCTCGATCATGTACATCGAAGGGATCGCCTCCGAGATCGCGTTGAATGAATTGACCGAGCGTCTCGCACGCATCGATACGGATTCGATTCTCGAAAGCGGCTATATCGAGGAATTCATTCAGGACGAGACTTATACCCTCTTCCCGACCGTCCAGAATACCGAACGGCCCGATACGGTGGCCGCTTCCTTGCTGGAAGGCCGCATCGCGATCCTGATCGACGGGACCCCGCATGTGCTGATCGTCCCGGCGCTGTTCGTCCAATTCTTCCAATCGGCCGAAGATTATTATCAGCGCGCCGACATCAGCACCCTGCTGAGGATGCTCCGATATTTATGTCTCTTCATCGCCACCCTGGTCCCGGCGCTTTATATTGCCGTTTCAACGTTTCATCAGGAGATGCTGCCCACACCGCTGTTAATCAGCTTAGGCGCTCAGCGGGAGGGGGTACCTTTTCCTACATTCATCGAAGCGATGGTAATGGAGGCCACGTACGAAATTCTCCGGGAAGCCGGAATACGGATGCCCCGGGCCGTCGGACAAGCCGTCTCTATCGTCGGCACGCTCGTCATAGGACAAGCGGCCGTGGAAGCCGGCATCATCTCCGCCGCCATGATCATCATCGTCTCGATCACAGCGATCTCCAGCTACGTCATTCCCGAGTTCGGCATGTCTATCGCAGTGCGTATCATCCGTTTCCTGTTCATGGGACTCGCCGCGGCGTTCGGAATGTACGGCATCTTCCTCGGCATCGCCGCGTTGATCCTGCATCTGAGCAGCCTGAGCTCCTTCGGCGTCCCTTACATGACCCCGATCGGTCCGGTAGTGCGAAGCGATCTGAAGGATGTTCTGGTTCGCGTCCCCCGTCCGAGCATGACGAAACGGCCGGGCATCTTCGCCAAGCTGAATCCGATTCGCGGCCGGCAACCATCGGCCGGGCAGGGGAAGAAAAGAGGCCGCCCGTGAGCCAGAAGCCGTTCCTATCGCTCCTGCTCGCCCTGATTCTCCTGACCCTTCCGGGCTGTTGGGACCGCCGGGAGATGAACGATCTGGCGATCACCGTGGCGATGGGCATCGACCGTGCGGACGGCGAGTACACGGTCACCACTCAAGTCGTTCAGCCGGGGGAAGTGACGGCGCGCAAGGCCGGCAACAGCGGGCAGACTCCGGTAACGATGTATCAGGCCAAGGGAGCGACTCTGTTCGAAGCGATTCGGCGAATGACTATGACGAGTCCGAGAAAGATCTATGGGGCCCATCTTCGCGTCGTTTTAATAGGAGAATCGCTAGCGAGGGAAGGCGTAGGTGAAGCGTTGGATTTGTTGTCCCGGGACTATGAGCTCCGAACCGACTTCTACCTCATGGTGGCCAAGGGATCGACCGCGGCCCAGGTCTTAAACATCTTCACCCCGCTTGATAAAGTGCCCGCCAACAAATTGTACAAATCCCTCCAGACGGCGGAGAAGGCGTGGGCCCCGGCGACGGCCGTCCCGCTCGACCAATTCGTAGCCGACTTGGTTAGCCGGGGCCGAAGTCCGGTGCTCAGTGGGGTTGTGGTGAGCGGAGATGCGGCTAAAGGGACCACCAAACAGAATTTGGATGCAATTTCTCCTCCCGCTCAGCTGGAAAACGCCTATATGGCGGTGTTCCGGAAGGATCGCCTGATCGGTTGGCTGAACGAAGAGGACAGTAAAGGCTATAGCTATATGGTCAATAAAGTGAAGAGCACGGTCGGTCATATCTCTTGTCCGCAGGACGGCCATATCGCGGTCCAAGTTATGCATTCGGAAGCCAAGATGAAAGTGACGTTTCAAGACGGGAAACCGAAGCTTTCGGTCAACCTGCATGTGGAACAGAATGTGGGAGAGGTTGAGTGCCGGATCGATCTGACCCGTCCCGAGACGATTGAGGATTTGGAGAAGAGATCCGAGCAGAGGCTGGAGCAAATCCTCTCCCATGCCCTGAAAACCGCCCAAACGCGATACAAGACGGATTACTTCGGCTTCGGCAATTCCCTGCACCGAAGCAACCCCGCGGCCTGGGAGAAGGTCAAATCCGATTGGGACCGGCGTTTCTCGGAGGCGGACTTCGAGATTAAGGCGGATGTCAAGATCGGGCGAACCGGTACCGTGACGAATTCATTTATGGAAGATCTGGAGGAGTAGAGAACAATGTGGGTGGTGAGTGCTGCCGTAGTATTGGTCGCCGGGGTATGCGCGGCCATCGATTTGCCGACCGTCAAAGCTTCTAAGCGGGATCTATGGGTTTTCACGCCCCTGCTGCTATTGGGAACGGCTTTAGGCATCGCCAAATCCCTGAAGGTGAACATCCCGAATCCGCTCGATTGGATTGCTTTCGTGTTTGGACCGTTTCTCAAGTAAGGAGGACCTCAAAATGCAGGATAATGGAAAAATTTCCCACAGACAATTCATCGTCCTCGTCTACCTCTATTCCGTCGGGACCACGATCTTGGTTATCCCCTCGGGACTGGCGGCTGCCAGCAAGCAGGACGCGTGGCTCGGGGCCGTCGCCGGCATTGCGATTGGCGCGATCATCTTGTTCCTGTATTTCGCCTTGTGGCGGTTATATCCCGGCAAATCATTTGTAGGGATTTGCGAAGCTGTCTTGGGGCGATGGCTGGGCTTTCTGATTGGGTTGATATTCTCCTTCTACTCCTTCATCGGGGCGGCGACCGTCTTGTTTTATGTCGGCGACTTTTTCAAAACGCAGTTCCTTCCGCAGACCCCGCTTGTGTTGATCAACGCCTTTTTTGCCTTTATTGTCGTGATGGGCGTCCGTTTGGGGCTCGAGACGCTTGGCCGCTCATCGGAACTGATGCTGCCGTGGTTCCTCTTCCTCTTCGTCGTCTTGCTGGCTACGCTCGCTCCGGAGATGAAACCCGAGAACATGCTGCCGATCTTCGAGACCGGCTGGATGCCGATGATCAATTCCGGGTTCGACGTTGCGGGAACGGCTTACTTCCCCATCCTGTTCCTGTTCGCCCTGATCCCGAACGTTCAGAACCCGGGCAAAGCCCGGATCGGGATGCTGCTCGCCGCGCTGCTCGCCGGGATAAGCTTCATGCTGATGACCTTGTTGTGCATTTGGATTCTAGGTGCAGATATTACGGCGAGAAGTATGTTTCCCAGCTATGCCCTGGTCAAAAAAATCAACATCGGCAACTTTTTTCAACGGATCGAGGCTGTCATGGCCGGATTATGGTTCGTGACGACTTATTTCAAAACGACGTTTTATTACTACGGCTGGACGTCGAGCTTCTCCGAGCTGCTCCGGTTGAAGAGCTCCCGGACCCTCACGCTCCCGTTCGGCATCCTGCTGGTCGTGTTCTCGATTGTCGTCTACCCCAACACCGTCTACATGCAGAACTGGGACTCCACCGTATTTCTGCCTTATATCATCACGATGTGCGGCGTCATTCCGCTCCTCCTCTTGATCGTGGGAGGGGTGAAGCGGATGATCAACCCGGACGCGTCCCAGCCTTCTTAAAACCGCTCCTTTGACAAAGTTGCAACCGCTTTCCAAAAGGGGGAGTGTAAGGACCCTCCCACGTGCTGGAGGGTCCTTGTGTTGTTCATGCTCCGGCGGACGAACGGGCTACCTTCTCCACCGTCTGTTCGACGGCTTGGCCTGGCCTTGGGCCGACTGCATGACCGGCGTTTTGCCCGCTCCCTCCACCTTGGCGGAGCCTTCGGACTTCGAGGAGCCTTCGGCCTTCCCCGTCGCTGCGGCCTTCCCCGCCACTACGGGCTTCGCGGCCCTTCTCCCTTGCGGAGTCGGTTCCTGCTTGGGGGCCGGTGCCATGTTCACCATCGGATACGGGTGATCCTTCACCTGGGGCACCGTCTTCTTGATCAGCTTCTCGATGTCCTTCAGATACGGCAGCTCTTCATATTCGCAGAAGGAGATGGCGACCCCGCTGTGCCCCGCCCGGCCCGTCCGGCCTATACGATGCACATAAGTCTCGGGAATGTTAGGGAGATTGTAGTTGATGACGTGGGAGAGCTCCTCGATGTCGATGCCCCGGGCCGCGATGTCCGTCGCCACGAGTACGCGCGTCGCCCCGCTCTTGAAATTGTTGAGCGCCGCCTGGCGGGCGTTCTGGGACTTGTCGCCGTGAATGGCCTGCGCCGTGATCTTCGCCTTGGTCAAGCCCTTCGCGACGCGGTCCGCCCCGTGCTTCGTGCGGGTGAACACCAGAGCCGAATCGATCGAGGGGTCTTGCAGCAGCAGGTTTAACAAATTCAGCTTGTTCTCCTTGTCCACCAGATAGACGGATTGCTGGATCCGATCCACCGTCGACGAGACGGGCGTGATCTCCACCTTGACCGGATTGACGAGCAGCGATTGCACCAGCTTGGCGATCTCCGGCGGCATCGTAGCCGAGAAGAACAGCGTCTGTCTCTCCGTCGGCAGCTTGGCGATAATCTTCTTCATGTCGTGGATGAAGCCCATATCAAGCATCCGGTCCGCCTCGTCCAGCACGAGAATCTGCACGTGACGCAGGTCGACGACGCTCTGGTTCATGAGGTCGATGAGTCTCCCCGGTGTAGCGATGACGATATCGGCGCCTCTCTCCAGCGCCTGCTCCTGCGCACGCTGCGACACCCCGCCCACGATCACCGCGCTCCGCAGAGAGGTGTACCGTCCGTACGCGCGGATGTTGTCGTCGATCTGGATCGCGAGCTCCCGGGTCGGGGTCAGGATCAACGAGCGGATCCGGCGCGGCGCGTTCGGCTTCACGGGCTGCTCGCTCAGCCGCTGGATGATCGGCAGCGCGAACGCGGCCGTCTTGCCCGTCCCCGTCTGGGCGCAGCCGAACAAATCGCGGCCTGCCAGCACGGAAGGAATCGCTTGCTCCTGGATCGGCGTCGGTTTCGTATACTGTTCCTCCCGCAGCGCTTTTAGGATGGCGGGAGCAATCTGCAAATCTTGAAATGTCATAAGGTCTCCTTCATGGTCGAGAACTCTATCTACCTATAAGCGTCGTCTCTCGAAACCGTTCCTATACGTCATACCATAGAACGGCGAGTAAGATCAATGGGCAGATTGGGATACCACACTTGGGAACAGAACAACGGGAAGCGATCACTCGCTTCCCGTTCGTGTATTTTAACCTTATTGAACCGATTGCAGATGCTCCTCGAGACGATCCCAAGTTTCGGTAATGCCCTGCTCCATGCCCATCTCGATTACGGACTTGAGCGCTTCGGCAGACTCATAAACCGCATGGCTGACGAGCTTTGTCTTGCCTTCGTGCTCCAAGAAGGTATTCGTGATCAGAGGAGCCGGCATGCCCTCGGCTTCGTTGCCCTCGGCGTCCGAGAAGTAATCCACATAGACGAATTTCTCGGATTGCACGATCTCCTGGTACACCCCTTTGCCCCAAGACTCGAACCCGTAGAACTGCTCTTGGTTCTTGTCAGTGCACTTCATGCAGTAATGCCAGACGCCGCCTGGACGAAAATCGATATTGCAGACCGTGAGCTCCCAGCCGCGAGGCCCCCACCATTTCTTCAAATGCTCGGCTTCGGAGAACGCCCGGAACACCAGCTCGCGCGGCGCCTGGAACACCCGCTCCAGCGTTAACTCCCGTCCGTCTACCTTCGTGATCATCGAACTCGCCATGACTTATTCCTCCTTGGAATCAATTGGTTTGGATTGGGGATTACTAAAATTCAGCTTTTGCATGTAGTGCTCCAGATGGTCCATCGAGGAATCCATGACACCGCGATAAGTGGACAGCCATTCATCCAAAGCTTGGAAGGGCTCCATCCGGAGCTGGTAAAGCCGACGGTTGGCATCAGCGTGAACCTCGACTAGCCCGGCGTTCAACAGAACGCGCAAGTGCTTGGAGACTTGAGGCTGCCGCAGCTGCAGGCGTTCGGAAATTTCCCCTACCGGCAGGGCGCCGTCGATCAGTAGCTCTACGATGCGTAAGCGATTCGGTTCGCTTAAGGCGTTAATGGTCGAAGTGTCCATGTGATTGTCCTCGATTCTTCACCTCACTTCGGGGCGACTCTTGTACTCCTCTCTTTAAAATACTGCACCAGGAATATTCCTGTCAAGGAATATTTTAAGCCACTAGCGAACTGCCGCGGCTTCCCTTATGATGGGAGTCAGGAGTAATCTGAATAGGAATAAGGAGGCGATCCCCCTGGCTGACCTTGCCGGAGCGATGGAGATTGGAATCAGTACTTTTCTGGAAACGACGCCTGACCCCGTGACAGGCCAGATTATAAGCCATGCCGAACGGTTGCGCAATGCGGTCGAGGAGATCATCATCGCCGACCAGGCCGGGCTGGACGTCTACGGGATCGGGGAGCACCACCGCCCGGATTATGCGGGCACCGCCCCTGCGGTTGTACTCGCGGCCGCGGCGCCGGTCACCAAGCGGATCCGGCTCACGAGCGCCGTCACCGTGCTGTCCTCGGACGATCCGGTGCGCGTGTACCAATCGTTCTCGACCCTGGACGGCCTGTCGAACGGCCGCGCCGAGATTATGGCGGGCCGAGGCTCCTTCATCGAGTCGTTCCCGTTGTTCGGCTACAGCCTGGACGACTATGACGAGCTGTTCGAGGAGAAGCTGGAGCTGCTCCTCGCGATCCGCGCCTCGGAGAAGGTAAGTTGGCGCGGCGGTCACCGTCCGGCGATCCAGAACCTCGGCGTATATCCCCGTTCGGTGCAGAACCCGCTGCCCGTCTGGATCGCGAGCGGCGGGAATCCGGAATCCGCCGTGCGGGCCGGCACGCTGGGGCTGCCGATCGCCTTCGCCATCATCGGCGGCATGCCCGAACGGTTCGCTCCGCTGGTCGCGCTCTACAAGGAGGCTGCCGCCCGGGCCGGGCACGATCCCGCCAAGCTGCCTATAGCGACGCACTCGCACGGCTTCGTCGGCGAGACGACGGAGCAGGCGGCCGATCGGTTCTACCCGTCCACCGCCGCGCAGATGAACGTCATCGCCCGCGAGCGGGGCTGGCCGCCTTACAACCGCGCCACGTTCGACGCGGCGCGCAGCCTGAGGGGCGCGCTGTATGTGGGCGATCCCGAATACGTGGCGGAGAAGATTATACTGCTGCGTCAGAACCTGGGGATCACGCGGTTCTTCCTGCATGTCAATGTCGGTTCGATGCCGCATCGGGAAGTGCTGCGGGCCATCGAGCTGCTCGGCACCCGAGTCGCCCCGATCGTGCGGCGGGAGCTGGCTCGACGCTCCTGATTGAATCCGCCCGTCCGCTGTGTCACAATGGATAAGGGTACATAGCTGGGCTACTCATTCATTACGGAACAGGAGGTCCCATCCATCATGAGAACGATGAAACTGGGAACAAGCGCCTTAGAGGTGCCGGTCGTAGCGGTAGGCTGCATGCGGATTAAGTCGCTCGACAAAACCGAGGCCGATCGCTTCGTCCGGACGGCGCTGGAGGAAGGCGCGAACTTCTTCGACCATGCGGATATTTATGGGGCGGGCGCTTGCGAGGAGATCTTCGCGGATGCGATCGGGATGAATGCGACCATTCGGGAGAAGCTCATCCTGCAATCGAAGTGCGGCATTCGGAAAGGCATGTTCGACTTCTCCAAGGAACATATCCTGGAGTCGGTGGACGGCATCCTGAAGCGGCTGAGAACGGAGTATCTGGACGCTCTGCTGCTGCACCGGCCGGATACGCTGGTGGAGCCCGAGGAAGTGGCCGAGGCGTTCGATCAGCTGGAGCGCTCCGGGAAGGTGCGTCATTTCGGCGTGTCCAACCAGCATCCGATGCAGATCCAGCTGCTGAAGAAATCGGTTCAGCAGCCGATCGTGGCCAACCAGCTGCAGCTGAGCATCACGAACGCCACGATGATTTCCAGCGGATTCAACGTGAATATGGAGAACGCCGCGGCCGTGAACCGCGACGGCGGCATCCTCGATTTTTGCCGGCTGCAGGATATCACGATACAGCCTTGGTCGCCGTTCCAATACGGGTTCTTCGAAGGCGTGTTCCTCGGCAACGAGAAATTCCCGGAATTGAACCAAAAGATTGATGAGATCGCGGCGCGATATGAAGTCAGCAATACGACAATCGCGATCGCGTGGCTGTTGCGCCATCCCGCCCGCATGCAGCCGATCATCGGGACGATGAACATCGACCGGTTGAAGGACAGCTGCAAGGCGAGCGAGATTCAGCTCACGCGTGCCGAATGGTATGATATATTCCGGGCTGCCGGCAATATACTGCCTTAAGAGTGGGTACGCCAAGAACCCCCAACCGGCCTGAGCGGATCTCAGAGCCGATTGGGGGTTCTTGGCATTACGCCGCCAGCTTATCCTTCTCCCGAAGGTCCGTCACCTTCAGCTTTCGGACGAACAGCGCGAGCGGGAACGCCACCGCCGCGATCGCGGTAGCGATCAGATACACATCATTGACGCTCATTGTGAACGCCATCATGCCGATATGCTGCTGGTTCGTATCCCCGGCCATCGCCATCTCCTGCGCATGCTGCGCCGAGCGAGACGCGAGCAGCGTCGTGAAGATCGCGATCGCGAACGAGCCGAAGACGTTGCGCAGCCAGTTCGAGATCGACGAGGCGTGCCCGGTCAGATGACGAGGGATGCGCTCCATGGCGGCGTTGCTCGCCGGCATCATGACCATGGCGATCCCGAGGTTGCGCACGATCATCCACCAGACGATGTAGCTGTGCGGCACGTCGAGGCTGAGCCAGCTGAGCATAAGGGTCCCGAGGGCGAGCAGCGGGATCCCGATCGCCATCAGCACTCGCGGGCCGATCGATCCGTACAGCTTGCCGATGACCGGCATGATGAGCGCCATCACGAGGGAAGCCGGCAGCATGATGAGCCCGGTATCCATGGCCGACACCTGCTGAATACGCTGCAGGAACAGCGGCGTGAGCAAAGTGCCGGAGTACAGGCTGACCGTCAGAATGACGGTGATCAACAAGTTCAGGGTATGGCGTCCATAGGCGAACACTCTGAGATTCAGAAGCGGCGTCTCGGTCGTCAGCTCCCGCCAGATGAACGCGATCAGCATCGCCCCGCCGAAGACGAAGAGGGAGATGATGCCGGCCGATCCCCAGCCCCAGTTATGCCCTTGGCCGAGGGCAAGGAGCAGGGAGCTGCTGCTAAGAATAACGGTAAGGAGTCCGAAGCCGTCGAATTTCTTCGGCACGCTAAGCCGGTAATACGGAATGCACATCACAACGAGGACGATAGCGACAATCCCGATCGGGAGATTCATGAGGAAGAGCCACTGCCACGCAAAGTTCTGCAGCAGCCAGCCGGCGAGTGTCGGGCCGATCGCGGGCGCCATCATCGCGGCGAGCGACCAAAGCGCGATCGCCATCGCCTGCCGCTCCCGGGGAATGACCTGATAAATAACCGCCATCGACGCCGGGACGATGAGTCCGCTGAACGTCCCCTGCAGCGTTCGGAACGCGATCAGGGAATATTCGTTCCAGGCCACCGCACAGAGGAACGAGGCGAGCGTGAAACCGATCAGAGCGCCCGTGAACAGCCACTTGTAGCTGAATCGCTCCCCCAGGTAGCCGACGATCGGAGCGAACGTCCCCATCGCCAGCATGAAGCCCGTCATCGTCCATTGGATCGTGCTCAGACTCGTCTCGAAATGATCCTGCAAGATCGGCAGGGCGATCGTAATCGTGCTCGATGCCAGTACGCATAAGAACGAACCGACGAAGATGGCGATCATGATCGGCCAGAACCGGATCCTCGGTTGTTGCTCTTCTTGATCCATATAGATGCCTCTCTCTCCACTCCATTTGCTTATATGTATAGAATTACATATAATTTGAACCAACTCATTATACGCCCGTCCGGGTGATCTGTCAAAACTGACATATGGAGTCAAATTGCGATGAATACATTGGCCTACGGCCTGCTGAGCCTGCTCTCGCGCTCGGCGGATTCCGGGTACGACCTCATGTTGAAGATCAAGCCGTTCTGGCCGGCGAAGCACAGCCAGATCTATCCGCTGCTCGCCCAGCTCGAGAGCGACGGCCTCGTGCAGCACGTCCTGGTCGTGCAGACGGACAAGCCGGATAAGAAGGTGTACTCCTTGACCGACAAAGGCAAGGAGGCCCTTCGCGCCTGGCTAGGGGTGCCGGCCGACGATCCGGTGACGCGGGATGAGCTGACGCTCAAGCTGTATTGCATGGAGCAGGGCGATCCCGCAGATATCCGCCTCCTGCTCGAGCAGCGCGTGGCTTATTGCAACGAACGGCTGAAGTGGCTGCAAGCCAAAATCGAGGCCTATAAGAGCCCGCCGAACGCCTCGCCGCTCCCGGTCGTCCTTCTTATTCAGAAGGCACGCTTCTACTACCAATCCGATCTGGAGTGGGCGGAATGGGCGCTGCAGCAATTGCCAGAGCACGGAGAAGAGCCGCAACCCGACTGACGGCGGATTCCGGCTCATGAGCGCACAACGAAAAAAGCCGCCTCCACGGGCAGCAGGTTCGGTCGTATATTCAGATCGGTCGTACGGCCGGCGACTCCACTCGCCCTTGCCTTAGCCGCTGACTGTAAGCTTCCAGGGCCGAAAAGGGGATCCGGTAGCAGGTGAGGCTGCCCTCTTGCAGGGCGGACGCTCCCGGCAACGCTAGGAACTTCGAGAACAATCTCCGGTACTCCACCTCGCCAGTCGATGCCCAGAATTGGACTTGCTCGACTCCGGGCTCCTCTTCCTTCATGAGGGTTACAACCGCGTGCAGGCTGAGAGCGAACAACGGGGTTCGCCGGTAGACGGGGAGCAGATACGCTACCTCGACCTGGCAGATGTGCCGATCCTCGTAGTTGTTCGCCCCGGTTCCGCAGACGAAACCGGCGGCGCCGATCACCTCGAAGGACTCTTCCTCGAAGATGAGCAGCCCCTGCCCGAACAGGAGCGGGCTGCTGAGGAAACTAAGCTTGATCGCAAACGGATAAGGCAAGTTCAATTCCTGCTGATGTTCGATCAGAAAGTTGGCATAAGCCTCGTGATCCATTTCCATTCTGCATGGCCGATACAGAAATGACATTATTTCGTTGCGAGTTGGGTACGCAAGGAGTCGTTCAACGTCACAATTCTGCCGAAACCGCTGCCTTTTTTAATTTCATTCCTTGGAGGTATTAATGCCATAGCCCCTTCCCCCTTTCGTCCGATTTTCCTTACTCTTACATTATAAACGATCAAATTTTTTTAAGATAGCCACAATTTGGTTAATATTTTCACAAAACACCGTCATTTCACCGTACGGAGTGTCTTCCTTATAGCTAGGTTGAACGAACTTCCCATACAATCGGCACACCCGGAGATTGTCCGACATCGCTTTCAATCGAAGCTCCGTCGCTTCCGGATGCGCTTCCCGGACCCACCCTACAATATGCTGGAGGCTCTGGAGGAACAGGGTCGTCCCCCGATAAGCGGGGTCCAGGATAACGTAATCGATAAAGACCACGTGCCGGTCGGCGAATTGTTTCTCTGGGGTTCCATGATAATAGGCCCCGGCAACCACGACGCGGCCTTCTTCCGTCATCGCATAGTGCAAATACCCTTGCGTCATGTTGGTATACAGCTGTTCTAACATGTCCAGGGTCGTGAAGGCGGGATTAAAGTCGCTCTTATGCTTCAGCATGAATAAACTGATCTTCGCCAGTTCTTCATCGGCCGTGGCTCGTTGAAACGGAACCTTCATTGTGCGACCTCCTTCCCTTATCCAGTCGAGGGTTACATACGCTGTTCCAGAGAACGCTCTAAGAGCTGGTTAATTTGCGGATATTCCACGGTCAGCTGATGGAAGGCTTCCCGCCTCATGGCCAGCAGCACCGAAGGCCCTACGGCCTTCACAGTTGCCGTCCGTGGGATGCCCCGTAACAGTGCGATTTCGCCGAAGTGGTCGCCGTCCTCCAGCAGGGCGACCCGCTTCAAGCCCTCTCCCCCGGTGCGCCTCAGGATCTCGAACTGACCGCGCACGATGATGTAGAACTTGTGGCCTTCTTCTCCCTCGCGTACGATGACGTCGCCCTCTTGGCACACTTCCGTGGTGAACAACTCGGCGATCCCCTGCAGCAGTGGGAGCTCGATTCCTTCGAAGAACGGAAGCCGGGCCAGGCGCTCCCCTTCCACGCTCGCATGCAGCCCGTCGGAGGACAGCTGGAACCCATGCTGCTTCATCCACAGCCGGGCATAGAGGCCCTCCCGCTGCAGCAGCTCCGGATGGGTGCCGGATTCGACGATGCGGCCCTCTTGGAAGACGTAGATCTGATCGGCGCTTACCACCGAAGCCAGCCGGTGGGTGACTGAGAGGATCGTGGCGTGTGAACGGAGCTGCAGGATCAGCGCATTGATGTCCGCCTCCGTCACCGGGTCGAGCGCCGATGTCACCTCGTCGAGCAGTAGCAGCTTCGGCTGCCGGAGCAGCGCGCGGGCAATGGCGAGGCGCTGGCGCTCCCCGCCGGACAACGAGCCGCCCTCCGCATGCACCCACGTGTCATAGCCTTCCGGCCATTGGGCGATGACATCGTGAATTTTCGCCTGCTTCGCCGCCGCGATCATCTCCGCCTCGGTGACGTCGGTCCGGCCGAGAAGCAGATTGTCCCGAATCGAGGCGTTGAAGAGGAACGTCTCCTGGCTTACCATCGTAGCCACGCTGCGCAGCGAGGCTTCGCTGACGGAGCTGAGGGCATGACCGCCAATCGTGATGGTCCCTTGCCGGGGCTCATAAAACCGATACAGAAGCTGAAGCGCCGTACTTTTGCCGGAGCCGCTCGTCCCGACGAACGCGACATAGGTGCCTGCGGCAATCCGGACGCTCACCTCAGTCAGCTGATTCGCGGCCTCGGTATACCCGAAGGTGACCCGCTCCATCTGCACAGTGGGCGGAACGGCCCGCAGCTCACTCGGGTGATCCGGCTCCGGAGCTGGCGCCTGCTCCAGCAGCTCGCCTACGCGCCGGAAGCTTACGCCGGACTCGATCAGATTCGGGATCAGATACCCCATGTTGGAGCTCGACTGCCCTATGCTGATGAACAGCGTTAAGAACGCCATGAAGCCGCCCACGGTCAGCTCGTCGTGGAAGATCAAGTACCCGCCAAAGCCCATCATGATGCCGTTCAGCAGCAGCAAGGCCGTTAGCGGCAGTCTCGTCAGCAAGGCGTTGGTGACATGCAGCTTCAGGCCGAAGGCGAACATCTCCTGAATCTGCCTCCGCGCCCGCTCCCTGAACTGCGGCTGCTGATGCAGGCCCTTGATCGTCGCATGCCCTTTGGCCATCTCAGCGATCGTGTTGGAGAACCGCTCCTGGGCTCCCCTATAGCCCCGGTTGGCCGATTCCGCCCGGCCCTGTAACAACCGGGGGCCCACGTAAATCAGCGAGGAACCGACCACCATGGCGAGCGTCAGCTTCCATTCGATGGTGAACAGCATGCCGAGCCCGAGCAGGATGACGAACGTTTCCCTCAGGAAGAACGGCGTTGTGCTGCGGATTGTTCCCTCCATGGAAGCCATGTCGGAGTCGAACCGGGTGACCAGATCCCCTACCTGATAGCGTCGGAAGAAGGAGAAGGGCATTCGCTGCACATGCTGGAACAGCTCCATCCTCAGCTTCCGGATGATTTCGCCGCTGAGTCGGCCGGTCGCGTAGTCGCCGCTGGCGTTGGCCGCGATATTCAGGATTCCGCCGACGAGCAGGATTCCCATGATCAGGACGAACACCCGAAAGTCCTTGGGCGTTAAAGCGTTATCCACCATATATTGCAGGCTCACGGGTGTCGCCACCGCATAAGCCACTTCGATCAAGATGCTAAGAACGACAAGGGCGAGCAGGCCCTTATGAGGGGAAAAATGGCGCAACATAGCTCGTATGAACTGCAATGAGATCCCGCCTTCCAATACCCCTAGATTACCTCAGTTTCCTTGGACTGTAAAACAAAAACGACGGCCCGGCGAGGTTAAGTACTACCTCGCGGTACCGTCGCTGACTACTATCCGTAGCGTAATCGGTTTCCTACTGCTAACCGTGCAATTAATCGTGGAAATCCAGGCCCGAGCGAACTTCCTTCACGTAGCCGGCGCGAATGCAGAAGTCGCCGAAGTGTTCGCCATCGTTCCGTTCCTTCGCATAGCGGTTCAGGATCGGGCGCAGCTCGTTCAGGATATCGGCCTCGCCGATGTTCTCGCGATACAGCTTATTGAGCCGCTGGCCGGCGAACCCGCCGCCCAGGTACATGTTGTACTTGCCCGGCGCCTTGCCGATGAACGAGACTTCCGCCAGCATCGGGCGGGCGCAGCCGTTCGGGCACCCGGTCATCCGGATGACGATCTCTTCTTCGCGCAGGCCGGCTTCGTCCAGGATCCCTTCCAGCTTGTCGATCAGCGTAGGCAAGTACCGCTCCGACTCGGCCATCGCCAGGCCGCACGTCGGCAGGGCGACGCAAGCGAGCGAATTTCTCCGCAGCCCGGATTGGTTCGAGCCGTCCATCAGCCCGTACGTTTCGATCAGCTGCTCGATCTTTTTCTTCTTCTGGCTGGTGACGTTCCCGATGATGAGGTTCTGGTTCGGCGTGAGGCGGAAATCGCCCGTATGAACCTTCGCGATCTCGCGCAAGCCGGTCAAGAGCGGGTAGCCCTTCTCGTCCTTCACGCGTCCGTTCTGGATGAACATCGTGAAGTGCCACTTGTTGTTGCTGCCCTTCACCCAGCCATACCGGTCGCCATTGTGCTCGAACGTATACGCGCGGGCTTCTTGCAGCTTCCAGCCGATCCGCTGCTGCAGCTCGTCGATGAACCACTCGATGCCGCGATCGTCGATCGTATATTTGAACCGCGCGTGCTTCCGCACCGCCCGGTCGCCGTAATCCCGCTGGATGGTGACGGTCTTCTCCGCGACTTCCAGGAGCTGCTCCGGCACGATGAATCCGATCGTACGCGCAACCTGCGGATACGTCTTCGGATCGCCGTGCGACATGCCCATGCCGCCGCCAACTACAACATTGAAGCCCAAGAGGCGACCGTTCTCGTGAATCGCGATGAAGCCGAGATCCTGGGAGAACACGTCGACTTCGTTGGCCGGAGGGACGGCGATGCCTATCTTGAACTTGCGCGGGAGGTAGACCGGGCCGTAGATCGGCTCTTGCTCTACTCCGTCGCGGCTGTCGACGACCTTTTCTTCGTCCAGCCAAATTTCATGATACGCACGGGTCTGCGGCTCGAGGTAGGTGCTCAGCTTTTGCGCCCACTCGTACACCTGCTCGTGTACTTCCGATTGGTACGGATTCGGGTTGCACATGACGTTGCGGTTCACGTCGCCGCACGCCGCCAGCGTCGTCAGCAGCTCGTCGTTCACCTGCTGGATGACGGACTTCATGTTCCACTTGATCACGCCGTGCAGCTGGAACGATTGCCGCGTCGTCAGCCGAATCGTGCCGTTGGCATACTTCTGTGAGATGCGATCCATCATCAGCCATTGCTCCGGCGTGACGATGCCGCCCGGCGCCCGTACCCGCACCATGAATTGGTAAGCGGGCTCGAGCTTCTGCTTGTTCCGCTCGTTCCGGACATCCCGGTCATCCTGCATGTAGCTGCCGTGGAACTTCATCAAGCGGTTGTCGTCCTCGGAGATCGAACCCGTAATCTGGTCCTGGAGCGATTCCGAGAGCGTGCCCCGCAAATAATCGCTTCTGCGCTTGATCGCCTCTACGTCGCTATGCGGCGCGCTGTTCGGCGACACTAAGTTGTTGTCTGACATGCTTTTGGCCTCCTTGCTATCTTAGCCCTCCGGATTAAGAAACCCCACAAAGTGACGTCGGCCCCTCGAAGTTTATTCCGATTACTTTGCGGGGACCCCGGATTTATAAATTCTAATTTCTAGTAAACGTCCCGTTGATAGCGCTTCTCCTGCTGCATCTTCGTCATGTACTCGGCCGCTTCCTCTTCGCTTAGGCCGCCTTCCTGCCGCAGAATCGTGAGAAGCGCCGCATGAACGTCATGCGCCATCTTCTTCTCATCCCCGCAGACGTAGACGACCGCGCCCTCCTGCAGCCATTGGTACAAGTCCTTGCTCTTCTCCAGCATCCGATGCTGGACGTAGATCTTCCGGTCCGTATCGCGCGAGAAGGCGACGTCCATACGCGTCAGTACGCCGTCCTTCAGCCAGCGCTGCCAGTCGATCTGGTACAGGAAGTCCGAGGCGAAATGCTGATCGCCGTAGAACAGCCACGACTTGCCCTCAGCCCCCGTCTCCTCCCGCTCGCCTAGGAATGCTCGGAACGGAGCCACACCCGTGCCCGGGCCGATCATGATGATCGGCGTGTCCGGATTCGCCGGCAGCTTGAAGTTCGGATTCTCCTGCACGAAGACCGGCAATGGCTCGCCGGCCTTCAGCCGCTCCGATACGAACGTCGAGCAGACGCCGTACCGGACACGGCCGTACGATTCGTAATGCACCTTGCGAATCGTCAGGTGCACCTCGCCCGGGTACGCCTTCGGGCTGCTCGCGATCGAGTAGAGGCGAGCCGGCAGCTTCCGCAGAATCGCGACGAACAGTTGCGCCGATACGCCCACGAGATCATAATCCTGGACCAGATCAAGCAGATCCCGTCCCTTGAGGTACTCCCGCAGCTCTTGCTCCCGTCCTGGCGCGAGCAGCTCGCCTAGTCCGCTGTGCGGAGCGAGCTCCGCCGCCTGCTCGAGCAGCGGCTTCGTCAGCACGGTGATCTCGTAATGGCTCGTCAGCGCTTCCTTCAGCGGCACCTCTTCGGTGCTCTTAGGGAGCGGTACCCGCTCATCCGGGTTCCATTCCATCGCCGCGATCAGCTCCTCGACGAGGCGAGGATGATTCTGGGGATAGATCCCCAGGCTGTCGCCCGCCTCGTACTGGAGATTGGAGTCCTCCAGGGAGATCTCCAGATGGCGCGTCTCGCGGTCCGATCCGCGTCCGTTCAGGTTCAGATTCTCCAGCACGACCGCTTGCAGCGGATTCGACCGCGAATACTCGGATGCCGCGCCCGCCGAAGTCGGGGAGACGCTAACGGCTGCAGCAGCGCTAACCGAGCCGCCGGCCGTTGCCTGGCCGAGGGACTCGACGACGCTCGCGATCCACTTGCCGGCCAGCTCGTCGAAGTCCACGTCGCAGTCGACGCGCGGAGCGATGCGCTTGGCACCCAGCTCCTCCAAGCGCTGATCGAAGTCCTTGCCGGTCTTGCAGAAGAATTCGTACGACGTATCGCCCAAGGACAGGACGGAGAACGACATCCCCTCCAATTGGGGTGCCCGCTTGCTATGCAGGAACTCGTAGAAGGAGATCGCATTGTCCGGCGGATCGCCTTCGCCATGCGTGCTGACGACCACGAACAAGTTCTGAACCTTCTTGAGCGTATTCGTTTTGAAATCGATCATCGAAGAAACCGTCACTTGGAAGCCTTGCTCCTGCAGCTGACCGGACAGCTTCTTCGCCAGCTTTTGGCTGTTGCCGGTCTGCGAGCCGAAGAGCACCGTCACCTCGCGGGAAACCGCCGGCGCGCCGGCAACCGGTACCGCTTGCGGAGCCGGGGCCCCCGCTGCCGATCCTGCACTATGGAGAGCGGCCAAATACCCGCTCAACCAGATTTTCTGTCCTTCCGTCAGCGTAGGCAACAAGCGGTTAAGCAAATCCACTTGGTCTTGCTGAAACGGACTGTTCGTTACTTGAAGCATGAACCTAACACACCTCGCTCGATTAGCTTAGAAGAAATTCCGATAATTCTGATTACAATTAGCGACATTGATTCCTTAAAGGTACCATGCCTGGCCGTGAGTCACAATACAAATGATTTTATAGCATTTATAAGTTGCGGTGATAAATTGAACTGCTTTTTTCGACATTTCCTGATCTTGGATAGAAAACGAAAAAAAGCACCCAAACTGGGTGCCTCATTCGATATTACGCCGCTTGCTTCTGCTCTTCCTTAGGCGCCTGGACGCGCTTGATGAAGAACCCGAGGACGAGCGCCACCAGGCCAACGAAGAACCCGACCAGGAACGCATCATGCAGCCCCGCGACGAGACCGCCGGCCTCGGTCGGATTCGGCGTCGTGGCCATGTAATCCTTCGTCCCGGCGGACATGATGCTGATGAACAACGCTGTGCCGATCGCGCCGGCGACCTGCTGCAGCGTGTTCAGGATCGCCGTGCCGTGCGGATACAGATGACGCGGCAGCTCGTTCAGCCCCGTCGTTTGCGCCGGCATCATCACGAGCGAGATCCCGATGAGCAAGATGATATGGAGCGTCACGACATAGCCGGCGGAGGTGTCGACGGTGATGCCGGTGAACAGCCACACGGCAAGCAGAACGAGAATTAGCCCTGGGATGACGAGCACCCGTGGGCCGAATTTGTCGAACAGCTTGCCGGAGATCGGCGCCATGATTCCGTTGATGATCCCGCCCGGCATCAGCGTCAAGCCCGCCTTGAACGCAGTCATCATTAGCGCGGTTTGCAGGAAGAGCGGCAGCAGGATCATCGTGGAGAACAGCGTCATCATGAGCACGAGCATCATGATCGTCACCAGCGTGAACATCGGGTACTTGAACGCGCGCAGATCCAGGATCGGCTCCTTCACTGTAAGCAGGCGCACGACGAAGAGCACCAGGGAGATGCTGCCGACCACGATCGTCCAGACGACCTCGGGTGCCGACCATGAGCCTTCGCCCGCTTTGGAGAACCCATAGACGATGCCGCCGAACGCGATGCTGGAGAGGATGATCGCCAGAATGTCCACCTTCGGCTTCGTAATATCCGAGACATTGCGCAAATACGTCGCGGCGAAAATGACCGAGAACGCCGCGAGCGGAATGACGAGATAAAACAACCAGCGCCAATCGAGCTGGTCGATGATCAAACCGGCGAGCGTCGGCCCGATGGCAGGACCGAACATGATGACGAGCCCGATCATCCCCATCGCGCCCCCGCGCTTCTCAGGCGGGAAAATGACGAGAATCGTGTTCATCATAACCGGCAGCATGAGCCCGGTTCCGAGCGCTTGCACGACCCGCCCGGTGAGCAGCACGCTGAAGACCGGAGCTACTCCGCAAATAATCGTCCCGATTAGGAACAAGATCATAGCCGATAAAAACATTTGTCTAGTGGTGAACCATTGCTGCAGCAAGGCGGTCACCGGCACGAGAATCCCGATCACGAGCATATAGGCCGTGGAGAGCCATTGAATCGTCGCGGGCAAGACGCCGAATTCCTGCATCAAATCCGGGAACGCGATGTTGAGCAGCGTCTCGTTCAAGATCGCCACGAACGCGCCGATCACGAGCGCCGCTACGATCGGCCCCCTTTTGATCCCACTTAAATCTTTGGATGCACTTGCATCCGACGAAACGTTCACTCCAGCTCCTCCTTTATCTATGGGAAAGGTTTCCTTTCCCCTCATCCTTACATAATACCATTCCTCGCTTGCCCGAACAAATGCGGGAGCAGGGATGCTCCACCGTTTCCCAGCGCGGCTCATCTGGTATAATGACACAAGAACCTTTCCCTCGCGGAGTCGGAGGAATCCTTATGTTTCGCATCCTAATCGTGGAAGATGACAAGAAAATTAGGCAAATCGTAGCCGATACGCTGCGGAAGTGGCAATACGAGGTCATCGAGGTGACCGAATTCGAGCATGTGCTGAACGACTTTACCCGAACCCAGCCGCACCTGGTGCTGCTCGACGTTAATTTGCCGCTGTTCGACGGCTACTACTGGTGCAATCAGATCCGGTCGGTCTCGAAGGTGCCGATCATCTTCCTCTCGTCCCGAAATCAGAATATGGACGTCATCATGGCGATCAATATGGGCGCAGACGATTACGTGCAGAAGCCGTTCGATCTGGGCGTGCTCGTCGCCAAAGTGAGCGCGCTGCTGCGCCGCAACTACACGTACCAGGACGAGAGCCTGCAGCTCACCCACGGCCAGCTCGTGTTTCACTTGTCCAATTCGACCGTCCAGGTTGGCGGGCAGACCGCCGAGCTGTCCCGGAATGAATTCATCATCCTTCAGACCTTGATGCGAAATGCAGGGAAGATCGTCTCCCGGGACGACCTGATGCAGGTACTGTGGAACGACGAGCAGTTCGTCGACGACAACACGCTGACCGTGAACGTGAACCGGCTGCGGCGCAAAATCGCTCAATTGGGGTTGGACGAGTTCATCGGCACGCGCAAAGGAATGGGGTACATCATCGAATGAACGTTTGGCGATTCCTTCAGTACGAGCGTCCCTACCTGCTCCTCTATACCGTGGCCTTTCTGCTCACGATCGCCGTGTTCGCGACCGATCCGCTCCTTCCGTGGCGCTGGCCGACGTTCTTCTATGTGCTGGCTTTGGTCGTGCTCTGGCTGGCGGCCTTCCTGCTCCACCGGTATATCCGGACGCTGCAAGCGATCCGCAGCTTGCGCGAGGAAGACTCCGAGCCGCTGTCGCTGGAGGCCGAGGCGTACCGGGACGCCCTGGAGCAGCAGGAGAGGGAGCATATCCGCGCCCTGAACGAGGTGCAGGCGAAGCAGCGGGAACACTATGACTTCATCGTTTCGTGGTTTCACGAGGTCAAGATCCCGATCGCCGTGCTGCGTCTCATGCAGCAGACCGAGGTCGATCCGAAGAGCCTGGAGGAGGAGCTGTCGCGCATCGAGCATTACGTGGACCAGGCGCTCTATTATGCCAAGCTCGACAGCTTCCATCAGGATTACGAGATCGTGAACGTCGATTTGGCGCTGCTCGCGAAGGACGTGGTCAAGGCCCATTCCAAGACGTTCATCTCCAAAAAAATCCGCATGCAGTTGGACGTACAGTCCATGACGGTGCAGAGCGATGCCAAATGGCTCCACTTCATTCTCAACCAGCTGGTCACGAACAGCTTGAAGTACACCGACGATCATGGGGAGATCTCGATCTCCACACGCATCACCCAGCAGGAACGGCAGCTGGTCCTGCGCGACAACGGCATCGGCGTGGAGCCGAAGGACTTGCCCCGGATCTTCAATCGGGGCTTCACAGGCTCGAACGGGCGCACGCACATGAAGTCCACGGGGATGGGCTTGTACTTGGCTCAAGAGCTGTCCAAAAAGCTCGGCCACTATATCACTTGCGAATCGGAAGTCGGCCGCTATACGGAATTCGTCGTGCATTTTCCGAGGATTCACGACCCCTATCTCCACACGCTGCAAAGAAACGACCAAACGCCTTGACCCGAGTTTCAGCCTCGGCTGCGTTTGGTCGTTTCCCCTTTATTAACTCTGATTCGCGATCTTATAATACAGATTCGTGGAAGAGGCGTAGAGCACCAGGTAGATCAGGAAGTAAACGCCCACGATGCCCAGAACCAACCCCGGGAGCTCCGGGAAATCCTTCACCGAATCAAGAATGAAATATTTGATGATGAACCAGCTGTGCAGCACGCCCAGCACGAGCGGCGGCAGGAAGACGAAGAGCAACTGCTTGCGGATGACGCTCTTCATCTGACGGGCCTCGACGCCCATCTTGCGCAGGATCGCGTATTGCATCCGCTCGTCCGTCGCTTCGCGCAGCTGCTTGAAGTAGATCACGCTTGCGAGGGCGAAGATCGCGATCAGGGCGAGGAACCCCGCCGAGAACAACATCAGCGACGAGCCTTCGATCTGCTTGGAGTACACGTCGGCGAAGGAGGAATAGTACGCGTCCGGCTTCGCAGTGACGATCGCATGCACTTGCTTCGACAGCTCCTCCGCCTTCTTCGCGTTCTCGATCCCATAGATCTCGAACGATTCCTTAGGAGCACGCCCCTGCAAGCTTTGGTACAGCTCGTCAGAGACGACCAGCACCGCCAGCTTCTTGATCATGGATGTCTCCGGATCCGAGCCCCACCCAAGATAGGCGTAGTCCTTCTTCTCGACTAGCTGCAACGTCGTCTCCCGGTCCGACTTGACGGTGAACGCAGGCTGCGTCCCCGGGGCGAATTCGCTCGGGAAGTCCGAGCCTTGCGCCAGTGCTACCGCTTCGGACCCGGACAGCTTCACGCGCTCGTCGTCGCCCCTCAGCGCGATCAGTTCGTTGTAAGTTTGCTGTGACACCAGCAGGACTCCCGGGTAGTAGTACTCCGGATTGTCGAATGCCTGCTCCCGGTCCGACACGGCGTCCACCTTCAACAATTCATGCGTCAGGTGAAATTTTGCAGGGTGCTCCGACTTTCGGATCAAGTCGTCAATTTGACTGTTCGTGGCGGCGGATTGCGTTTGAAACGCAATATCGTTCGGCAAATTCCGGCCCACCGCTTCGAACTGCACCTTGTAGTTGATCGTCATGAAGCACATCAGCATCAGGATCGCCGCGCTGAACAGCGAGATGAACGTCAGGTTCAGGGTGTTCCCTCGGACCTGGAACCGCAGGGATGCGGTCCAGAGCACCGTATTGCCTTCGTGATACTTCCTCCGCCGGCTGATCGTCTGAAGCAGCCACCCGGCGAACTGGCGGAAAAACAAGTACGTGCCGCCGATAATGCCGACCGTGACCCCGATCATGGCCCACATCGTGTAATCCTTCCATACGGCGGATCCCAAACCGGACATGATCAGCCCGAACGCCAGCACCAGCAGGAGCAGAGAGAGAATCGCCATGAGCGCGGATACGCGAACGGGCTTCTCCGTCTTTTGTTTCGCGTGGAACAGCTCCGTCAGCTGCACCCGGTTCACCATCACATAGCTTTGGGCGCTGATAATGAGCGCGAGCAAGAGGAACACACCGGCGGTCGATGCGATCGCTTCGATCGGGAACGTAAGCGAGATGACCTGTTCGTACTGCATCAGTCTCATGAGCGCCATACCGAACAGCTTGGACAGCAGGCCTCCGAGCAACACCCCCGTCGCCAGTGCGATCGCACTGATGATCAGTGTCTCATACAACACCATCCGCGTGACCTGGCGTTCGTTCAGGCCGTACAACAAGTACATGCCGAACTCTTTTTTGCGCTGCCGCATGAAGAACGAATTGGCGTAGAGGATGAAGAAAATGATGAACAAATACACGACGACCGATGCGATGGCGACACCTGTCTGGAAATTTTGGCGATTCTGCAGGGCGTTCATGATGTCTTCGTTGTACATGAGCGACGAGAACGTGAACTGAATGATGACGCCGATGATCATCGAGACCAGATAGATCGTATACAAGCGGAAATTCCGCTTCACATTCCGGATGGTGAGGTCTAACAGGCTCATCGCAGCTTGCCCCCCATCAAGCTCTGGGTCTCCAGAATCCGGTCATAGAACACCTTCTGGCCCATCTCGCCGGCATAGATCTCGTTCACGATCCCTCCGTCGCGCAGGAAGATGACCCGCTTGCAATAGCTCGCCGCATACGTATCGTGCGTCACCATCAGGATCGTCGTGCCGAACGTCTCATTCAAGCCGACGAGCTGCTCCAACAGCTGCGTGGCGGAACGCGAGTCCAGCGCGCCCGTCGGTTCGTCGGCGAACACGATCGCCGGCTCCGTGATGATCGCCCGGGCCGAGGCGACCCGCTGCTTCTGCCCGCCCGAGATCTCGCTCGGGTACTTCGCCAGAATCCCTTCGATGCCCAGAGCCTGCAGGATCGGCTGCAGCCGGCGCTCCATCTCGTCCGCCTTGAAGCCCCGTAGCGAGAGGGGCAAGAGGATGTTCTCCTTGACCGTCAGCGTATCGAGCAAGTTGTAGTCTTGGAAAATAAAGCCGACCCGCTCCTGGCGAAATTGCCGCAGCGCGCTTTTCTTCAGGTCGAGCAGCGCCTTCCCCTCCAGCCACACTTCGCCTCCGGAGAGTTTGTCGATCGTGGACAGCACGTTCATCAGCGTCGATTTGCCCGAGCCCGAGGGGCCCATGATGGCCGTGAATTCCCCCGGCTGGACCGTCAGATCGATATTTTTCAGGACCGCCGTCGCGCCATATTGTTTGGATAAGTTTTTCGTTTGAATCACCGGTTGTATCGCTTGCATCGTTGCTCCCTCCCTCTTACCGGAACGGACGCAAATGATAGGCGTCTGTTCTGGTGTATACCCTTACTATAGACACTTCCAGCCTTTCCAACCATCGATATACCGCGACTCGAAGTGACGTTTTTGTCACATACGGCGAATAAAAAAACGACGAGCCGGGTCTTCAGGACCGCGCTCATCGCTTCTGGGGTTTACTTGAAAAACGCTTTGTCTACGTTGTACTTGGCCTTGCCTTTATTCAGGATGTAGGTTTCGTAGATGTCCCGCTCCACCGGATCCTCGTTGATATACACCTCGATCTTGGTCACTTCGTTCCGATGCTCCTTGATGTCAGAGACGGTGTCCTCGAAATGCTTTTTGATCCGCGGCCGCAGCTTCCTCGCCTTCCCTACGAACAGCAGCTCGTCCTTCTCGTTGTAAAAAGCGAAAAATCCGCCTTTGTCCCGGGGAATCAGATGAAAGTCCGTAAATCCATAAATATGGCTCATCTGCGGGGCCTCTTGCTTCGTAATCGTCACATCCGGCGACGGAATCGTAATCTGGATCACACGCGTTCACTTCCTCTGTCCATATAGGACTCCATCCTATCACAATTGGCCGGAGAAAACCATCGGGCTTGCTACTCCCCATCCCCGATCTCTCGGATCGCTCCCTCGACCCGATTCCACCGCCATCGAGGCCGATGTCCTTGCAGATGCACCCCGCCATACCACTCGTCGATGCCTTGCTTCCCGATCCAGTCCTCTTGTCCGTTCAACACCCGTTTCCCGAGCTCTGTAAGGCTTACAGTGCAGTCGCGAAGGGATGCAGGCGGTTCGTTGTAAGCCGGAAAAGCGGACACACCCTGGACCTCGAGCAACGGATGGGAGCCATGAGACATTTTCCTGAGAATGTGCCAATACTCCAGGTCCCCCATGCCCAATACCGAGAGCTGATCCCCTACCTGCTCGAACAATTCGAACGGGGTTCCGGCCCCTTCCTGGATCCTCTCCAGCGTAGTCTGCTCCACGAGACCAAGCCCATTCGTTGTCGAAGGAAACCTCGCCAGATGAGCCCGGAATGCTTCCTGTGCGAACGGGAGAGGAGACGTATCTTGATGAAGCAAGCGCTCCAGCCCTCTCGGATCCTCGGAGGCGTAGGCTTGCCACAGCGCGCGGCCCAGCTCCAGCTCCGGGGCTCCGATCGGCCTCCACGTGCCGGACAAAGGCTTCAACTGGCCGACGGTGAGTTGGCCCAGCCCCCGGAACCGCTCGATGCCCGGATAGTCGCCGATGCTCAAAAGGCTCAGCTTCGTAGCAGCTGGCGGCTGACCGGCGAACCAATGGAGCAAGCGGCTCAGCATCGTCTGGTCGAACAGATCGTGCTCGAACCATAACACGACCTCCTCATACTGCCGAAACCCCTCCAAAACCTTCTCCTGGGCTGCGCTTATCCGGATAAAGTCCTCGCTCGGGACGCCTATCGTTAGTTCCAAATATTGCGCCCGTGCCGCACGATTCTCCTGCGCCTCTGGCGATACGAATGCGGGCCCGTGCGGGTACACCTCTCTCCAGACCAAAATCTCGCCCTGCACGATGCCTTGCCGCAGCTTCTCCGCGACCGAATCTCCGTTCACGATATGCAGCATGCTTCGTCCTCCTTCATACAGATTGTGGAATACGGACGCCAAGTCGGCTACGGGCAACGCGCCCTTCAGCTTGAGGCGGGCATCGAAGAGCCGTTTCTTCAGCGCCGGCACCGAAACGCCGAGGAACCGGGACATCTCTTGCAGCGAGTAACCTTGGAAATAAAACAACTGAACCGCGATCCGCATATTAGCCGTTAGCGCTGCGATCGAGTCATGAATCGCTTGCTCCGCTTCCCGCCGCTCGAAGGCCTCCGCCACGCCCGGCGCTGCTTCAGCCGTTCGCTCAGCTTCGTCATACGGGATGGCGAGCACCCGTCGGCGGCGCAGGATCCGATAGCATTGCCGCGCCACGATCGCCTTGAACCAACCCGGGAAAGCCGCTGGAGCCCGCAGTTGAGGCAAATGCAGGAACGCTTCCGTGAACGCTTCCTGGACGGCATCCTCGGTCAGCTGCACATCGCGCAGCTTTTCGTACGCCACAGCCTTCGCCATCGCCGAATAATGCGTGACGATCTTTTCGAATGCCTGCCGGTCTCCTTGCCTCGCCTGTTCGATATACGCCTCCATGCGCTGCCGCTCCTTTCTACCGTATTATACAGAAGTGCCGCGGCTAGGCTCAAAGGTTACCCCGCAAAGCAAATACGAGTGTGAAGACCACGGATGGGCCCCTCACACTCGTAAACGTGAATGTACAATTAAACCTCGCCCCAGAACACTTGAGTCTCGTAGTCGAACGAGATCTCACCGTTCTGCTGGCTGCGGTCGAATAAACTTCGCAGCTCGCTCATCATAGGCTCGTAATTCGGATCTCCGGGTATGGGGGAGTAGGAGGACGACAGCAACCGCCCGCTTAGCCCTTCGAAATCAAACCATTGCTGGTTCGGGAACCGGGCTTCTTGGATCCGGCCCGCCCGGAAGAAGGAGGCCAAGCTCTCTTCGGTGATGTTCGTATGCTTCACTTCTTGGTAATCGGTGCCGTACTTGTGCAACAGCCGGTCGTAGTCCTCCCGGAACGGAGTGCCTTCCGTCAGGCGGGTATTCCATATCAAGGCGACCTTGCCGCCAGGCTTCAGAATACGCCGGAATTCCGCTTGCGTCGCCTCACGATCGAACCAGTGGAACGCTTGGGCACAGACGATAAAATCGACGGAGCCGTCAGGCAATCCGGTCGCTTCGGCCGACCCTGCGACGGTGCGAAAACCGCCCTCGCCACCGAGGTTCTTCTCTGCGGCTTCCCGCATTTCCTTGTTCGGTTCCACCGCCGTCACTCGACTCCCCCGCTCCAGCAGCAGCTTGGAGAAAATGCCGGTACCGGCTCCGACATCCGCCACTTCGCAACCCGGGGACAACCCCACGGTGTTGTAGAGATGGTCGATCGCGGCCACAGGATAGCTCGGGCGGTACTTCTCATACAACTCGACCCGGTTCGAGAAACGTTCTTTGCTGTTCATTAGAACCACTCTCCCGCTTGTCATTTGTTTCATACAATGAAACTTGGTTGCATCCACTGATTTTATTGTATGACAAGTTGGAGGTCGTAGCCAGTCTTTTTTTCAGTTATTTAGCCTTTCCCGAAACCCGGGCGTCCAACCACCCGCACAAGATTGTAAATAAGAGCATAAAGACGATGAAACTCATGGCGCTACCTCCTTAAAATAAACCGGTTACGTCGGTAATCAACGCGAACCCGAGTACGCCTCCGAGCACGATGGACGACGCGATCGCCGTCTTCCTCCTTGCGGCCCCCGCCCTCCGAAGCGCAGACCCGGCGTACATCCCGAAGCCGATCACAAGAAGCAGAAGCTCGATGGTGACGGACAACCCCTCGAATCTCCAAGCGCCCAGACCCAGCAGGGGCAGATTGCCCCAGTTCGCAGGGAAGACCGGCATGTCAGCGCGATGCACGACAAGATCCAGGATCCAGTGGCTGAAGACAACGCCTGCCATGATGAAGCTCGCCCTCTTCCCCCATAGCTTCTTTGCCAGCAGTCCGGCCAATAAAGCGAGAATCAGAGCCCCTAGTAAAGAATGGGTATAGTCCGCATGAATAATCGCCTTCCCATATCCGACTCCATGCTGATCATCAATGGTCTCCACGCCTGACACAAAGAGAGGAACGAACACGACGTCCAACAACTGCGTACCCAGCATAAGCGCCCACAGCGGCACCTCCGGTGCCTTCGCTCTTATTCCCGCCGCCAATCCGAAATGGCCTGCAAACATAAGCTTTCCACACTCCTCATCAATATTAACCATTGGTTACTAACCGTTGGTTATATTGTAACCGGCGGTTATATTGTTGTCAATAATAATCATAAATAAGAAAAGCTTCTGATCGAAGCCTTTCGAGGATGTACATTCGTGCTTTAGCGGTAGCTTTTCTTGCAACACCAGAATTCATGAGCTTTGCGAGCTGTAGTTCGATTTCACCGAATTGCTCGAGGGCAGCTTGGCTCCTATCGAGTTCTAATTCCATTTGTCCGAATTGGAGCGGCTTATTGGAGCCCTAACCCCGTCAGAATGCGCTCTAAATAGGCAAAATCGAACTGCATCCCCATAAACGCTTCGGACCGCGTCTCCAAGTGGTCTAAATCGAATTACGCGAAGCTTCCCCCGGATCGCAAGTTTAATAGCGCTGCTGGTACTTTCCCCAACAATTGCAGTTTACCGGACGTATACACCGGCAGGATGCTTGTCACAATGATTCATTTGCCTTGGTGGATATGCCGTTCCGCTTGTCTCAGGATCACATATAGTACTGACAGGCTAAGTTTATTCATCCTCGAACAAGGGAGCCCTATCATGTCATCCAACAGAAGAAACCCTGTGCATCGTCTCGGAGTGTCGGTTATTACTTGCACGAATCGTCACCCTTTTATACGAAACTTGTTTGACAATTACATTAGGCAGCGTCATTCGAAGAAAGAATTGATTGTCATTGTGAACGATAATAAAATCCCGCTTGCCCCTTACCAACGACTAGCTCGAAAGATCGGAAACATAAAAATTTTTCGTATTCCGGAGCATATTTCATTGGGCGTTTGCTTGAATCTTGCCGTTCGGAAAGCCAAGTTCAGTTATATCGCCAAATTCGACGACGACGATTATTACGCTCCTTATTATTTGACCGACAGCCTGCAGGCGTTAATCCGGACCAAGGCCGACATCGTGGGAAAACGAGCCCATTATATGTACTTGCGCGGCTCCAAAACGCTTCTCCTGCGTTTTGCCCAGGATGAGAATCGACCTGTCACTATACTTCCGGGCGCCACGCTGGTCTTCAAACGGAACGTCTTCGATAAAGTCCAATTCCCGAATCGAAGCGTCGGAGAAGACGATCTCTTCTGCGAAAGAAGCAAGAAAAAGGGATACAAGGTGTACTCTGCGGGCAAATATAACTTTATCGCCATCCGCCGGAAAAATTCGGCCAACCATACATGGATCATCAGCGATAAAGAACTGATCGCCCACAATAAGACCGTGCCCAATGTGCATAATTACAAAAAGTTCGTGCAAAGAAAGCCTAAGGACGTTCTAACATGAAGAGCGCGCCCTACACTTCCTATGCCCCGCAGGCGGTCGATCTTGCCGCCGGGAAGGCTTCCGGATTTACGCGGGCAGCCCGTACAACTTCGTCGCCATGCGCAAGCCGAACTCGAAGAATCATACATGGATCGTAAGCGACAAACAGCTGCTAACCCGACACGTGAAAGTACTGCCTGTGGAGGAGAGGAAACCATTTATAACCCGGTGAACGCAAACGAACCGTCAACCTCGATTACACCGAGACTTGACGGTTTTTGTTCATCGGCGGATGACCGCTTCGATCGCTTTCTTCATCATCACCCCGGCACGGTTCCATGATAGTCTTAGCGCATCCCTTCGGCCTTCCTGCCCTTTCCTTCTGCTCAAGACAGGGTTCTCGTAAGCCAATCTCATCTGGCGCTTCAAGCTGCCGATATCCGCTTCCGCCCATAACTGGGCCCGGCCGGAGAACAAATAACGGAACGTGCGCGAGATGGGGCGCGACCTGCCGGTGAACGGGTGACTTAAGCGATATTTGACGAGGAACGAGTTCCGACCGTTCAAGAAATCCATATGCCCGCCCCAGCCGGTCGCGATGACGGGCGTGCCGCTGGCCATCGATTCGAGGAAGGGCAAGCCTACCCCCTCGCCCCTAGTGGGAAGCACGAACGCATCCCCGAGCGTGTAGATCCCTTTAAGCTGCCCTTGCCTCAGACGCCGGGCCAGGATCGTCACCGGAGCGGTTCTTTTGCGAATGCCGAGCCTTCGCTTATAGGCCGCGATTCGGTTGCGGATCCACTGTTGGTTTTCCCGTGCATTGTAGCCATTCGTCTTGACGACGAGATGCACCTTGTCCGAGGCGGAGAACGCCTCCCAATACGCTCGAAACAAGGCCTCCGGATTTTTGCGGTGCTGGAAGCCGAATACGGACACGAACACGAATTTCCCCTTCGTCTCAGGCACTTGCAGCTTACGATTGCGGGGATGGAAGACCGCCGCGTGCACCCCATGGGGAGCGATATATACGGGGACCCGGACCCCGCTGTTGCGCATCGCTTTTTTGTTTTGCCTGGAAGGCACGAACACCGCATCATACTGATTGATGGCCCTCACCCAACTGCCGGGAATGACCGTCGTCTCCCAGACGGCGTTCAGAATGACGCGTTTATACTGCGTCTTCGCTTTCCTTACGTTCAGCGTGTGGGGAGGATAATGATAGATCAAGACGGAGCGGCTCTTAGCACCGCCGGACTGCCGCAGCTTTCTCCCGCTTCCGGCCGTGGTTCGTACGCCTTGCCGCCGCAACGCCCGGACATATTCCCTGCTTGCGATGCCAAGGCCGCCAGCGGTATGGATCGGTCCTTTCCACACGACATGGTATCGGGACATCAGCTTGTGAGCCTCCTCATAGTCAGCACAGTTTTAGGCCTTGCCTACAGGATATGCGGCAATTTCGGAACCTGATAAGGTGATCGCCCGGACCGGCCTGAAGTTTTCTTCTACTCGGCTAACAAGATTTGAATACAAAAGTTACGTTTTTGTGTATGACCCGTAGTCCGCTATCATGATAAAATACAATAAAAGCGTTTACATATAGGAGCAAATCTATAAAAAGAGGGAGATTGGATGGCGAATGAATGGCTTACTGTGCTTATTGTTGACGATGAACTTCCGATTCGGCAAGAGCTGCGGCTCTTTCCGTGGGAGTCCCATGGCTTCGAGTTGATCGGCGAGGCGTCTAACGGCGAGGAGGCGCTCCGGTTTTGCCGGAATTTCACGCCGGACGTTGTCGTGACCGACATCACGATGCCCGTCATGGACGGACTTGCCTTGTTCCGCGCACTCAGGGAAGAGTACCCGGAGGCGCTTGTCATCCTGCTGACCTGCCATTCCGATTTTGCGTACGCGTGCGAAGCGGTGAAACTAGGCGCGATTGAATACATCGTGAAGGTGACGATGGGTGAGGACGATCTTGGTTGCGCGCTCGACAAGGCGAAGGAGGTTTATGCGCGGGAACGGTCGCGTCGCCGAAGCGAAACCGAGCGGCAGCGATGGGAATGCTCGCTTAAGCTACGCCGGTTCGCCCAGGATCCCGAGGCGGGAGGCATGACCGATTTCCTTTGGGAGGCGTTCGGTCTTGGGTTGCCGCTTCGTCTGACGGCGCTTCATGTGGAAGCGAGGAAGGAAAACCGGTTGCTCGTGAAGCGAGAGGTCGAAGAGACCCTGACGGAGCTTGAGCGATCGCACTTGCCGTTCGCTTGGGTGCCGGCGGAGGACGGCGTCTATCTGCTGTTGTTCGAGCCGTCGGTGCAGCGTAGCGCCGGCGTCCTGCGAGACCAACTGGAAGCGGCCATGGATGCGCTGTGCAAGGTCATCGACAGCCGGCTCGCTTATTTAAGCGGGGCATTCCGGCTTTATGCCGTTATCGGCGAGCCGGTTCGGGAGGCAGCGGACTTCCCCGGCTGTTACCGCACCGTCGCGAATGAGCATCCGAACCGCTTTTACGATGCGGCGAGCCGTGTGTTTATCGCCGACACCGCCGAAGCGGCAGGGGCGCCGGACGAGACGGCGAATGCGGAGATCAGGGAGAAGCTGAAACAGCAAGATCGGGAAAAGCTGGTCCACCAATTCATGCACGAGCTGCCCCGCTGGGCCGCGAAGTTCCGAATCGATCCGGATACGCTCAAGATTTGGGCGGCGGACTGGCTCCGGGAGTGGCTGCACGGGCAATCCAGCGGTGCAAGAGCGCTCGGTGCGGCCAAGGCCTTGCAAGAGGCCCGTACAATCGGCGAGCTGATCGCCGTGATCGTTCATGAAGTAGAGACATTAGGCGGGAAGAAGCGCAAGCTGCGCAAGGAAATTGCGGATGCCCAACACTATATTGGCAACCATCTCGATCAGTCGATTACTCTCCCGGTAGTGGCGGAACAGGTAGGGCTCAGTCCGCATTACTTAAGCCGGCTATTCCGGGAGGAAGCGGGGATTTCCTTCAACGATTACATCACGAAGCTGAGAATGGATAAAGCGGTCCATCTGCTGCAGACTACGTCGATGCGCGTCTATGAGGTCGCCAGCGCCGTGGGTATTCCAAGTTACCGCTATTTCAACGCGACGTTTCGGGAACATACAGGGGCCGCTCCGACCGCCTACAAAAAAGGATGATGCCAGATGCTGCGCTCCCTAAGAAGCTTGAGCCTCGGTACGAAGCAATTTCTGCTCCTTTTTTGCGTGACCTTCACGATGTTCGCTTTCCTGGCGGTCAACAATTACAACCGTTCTGCCGAGCTGTTCAAAAACCAGATCGTGGACGACGCCCAAATGCTTATGCTGCGAACGAATCAATTTTTGGACACGTACCTGGATAATGGGCAAAACATTTTGTTGGTGCTTTCTTCGCAAACCGACATGCTCAAGTCTTCCCCGGATACGGAGGTGGAGAACTTCCTTCGTTCGGTTTCCGAAAACAACAGCATGATCGTCAAGACGCTCTACGTGATTCGCGATGACGGCAAAGTGTTCAGCAGCTCGCAGGTGTTCTACGAGGTGCTTGGCAATCCGATGCTGCCGCGATTGTATGACCAGGCGCAAAAGGGGTATGTCTCGATCGTCAGTCAGCCTTATGTATCGCCGCAATCCGGACAGACCGTAGCGATCGCGCGCCCCCTGGTGGACAAAAAGAATCAGCGCGCAGGCGTCGCCGTAGTCGAGCTCGACCTGAACAAAGTCAACAGTGAAATAACGGACGTCAATACGGCCAATCAAACATTCGTGCTCCTGTCGGACAAAAACGAGTTGGTCACGTACGACAATCAGACCGACCTGCTGCCAGCCAAGCCGCATGAGTATCAGACCGTGCTGACGGATGAATTCGTCGAGGCGGTGATCGCTCTGCCCGTCGGCACGAGCCACATCGAAGGACCGCAAGGACCGCTTGTCACCATTCGGTCGGGGCAAAACCGGCTCGGCTGGACCCTTGTCTTTTTCATCAAAGAGTCGTATTTCTACCAGAACATAGCTGCCTTAAATGAGAACTACAGAACCGCGGCCATCGTCATGCTCGCCGTGCTACTGCTGGCGGCGTTTACGATCTCGCGCTTTTTCACCCGCCCCATCCGGCTCCTTGCTTCCCGTATGGACCGGGTGCAGGACATGGCGGTTGTGCCGAATATTACGCTGCACCGCGATGATGAGATCGGCCGGCTCGCCCGCAGCTTCAATGCGATGATGGAGCGGATCCGGGGGCTGCTCGATGAGACGAAGCGGATGGAAGCCCGTAAGAAGGAGCTCGAGCTGAAGGTGCTGCAGAGCCAGATTGCGCCGCACTTCCTGTACAACACGCTGGCTTGCATCGGCAGTCTGGCCATCCAACACAAAACGGCCGAAGTCAAAGAGACGATTCGCGCTCTAGTTGGAGTGCTCAAATTCAGCTTCGACAAAACGGCGGAATTCGTCCGTGTCGACGAAGAGCTCGAGGGCCTGCATCACTACTTGCAAATCCAGAAGACGCGTTACGGTGACATGTTCTCGCCAACCCTCGAGGTCGACCCGGCCGTTTACGATTGCGTGATGTTGAAGCTGACGCTGCAGCCGATCGTGGAGAATGCGATCTTTCATGGCATTTTGCCGCTCCAGAGAGAGGGCCGGCTCGTCATTCGCGGCGTGGTGCGGAACGGGGTCATTCGGTTCACCATCCGCGATAACGGCGTCGGCATGGAACCGGAGCGGCTGCGCATGGTGCTGGAGCAGCGCATCACGAAGCTGTCCAAAGAGCGGTTTACCGGCATCGGCGTCCACAACGTACATGACCGTCTCCGCCTTTACTACGGCAAGCCCTACGGGATGCGCATCCGCAGTCTGGAAGGGGCCGGCACGGTCGTTTCCATCGCCTTCCCCGCAACCAAGGCGGATCGCCAGCCAGATGAGCAAGCCAATGCCGCCTCGATGTAGGCGGTTATTTTTTTGTTGCATTACAGCCTATTTTAACAAAATCGGTGCATATTGGAATCGCTTACACCCTGCTATACTACGGTTACAGCTTCGAACCGCGCCAAATCTACACACAAACGAGGTGACCATCATGGAACAGCCGTTTCCTGCCGAAGGACACGCGGTTTCCCGCATAAGCGTCAAACCGAACCGGCCGCTGAAGCGAGTGTGGCAATTCCGTTCGCTCTACTTCATGCTGCTGCCTGGGGTGATCTACTATGTCCTCTTCAAGTACATCTCGATGTACGGCGTCGTGATTGCGTTTAAGGACTTCAGCATCGTGGACGGCATCCTCGCGAGCGATTGGGCCCACCCATGGAATAAGCATTTCCTGACCTTTATCCACTCGCCTTACTTCTCGCAATTGATTACGAATACGCTCTTGATCAGCTTCTACAAGCTCGTGTTCGGCATCCTGCCCCCGATTCTCATGGCGATTTTGTTGAATGAGTGCCGGATCCGGTGGTTCAAATCGCTGATTCAGACCCTGACGTACATGCCGCATTTTTTATCCTGGGTGATCATCTATGGGATTCTAATCGCGCTGTTGTCGCAAAACTCCGGTCTCGTCAACCATTGGATCAAGGAAGCGGGCGGAGAAGCGATTCCGTTCCTGACCTCCACCGGCACGTTCCGGTCGATTCTCGTCGGCTCGGAAATCTGGCAAAATCTCGGCTGGGGAGCGATCATCTACCTCGCGGCCATGGCCGGAATCGATCCGACCTTGTATGAAGCGGCCCGCGTTGACGGCGCCAGCCGGTTGCGGATGATCTGGCACATAACGATTCCCGGCATCCGCAGCGTCGTTGTCATGTTGTTTATTTTGCGGCTCGGGCATATGTTGGATGCCGGATTCGAGCAAATCTACATTTTGTACAACGTTCAGGTTTATCCGGTCGCCGACATTCTGGACACATGGGTATTCCGCACCGGGTTGCAGCAGCTCAATTTCAGTCTTGCTTCAGCGGTCGGCTTGTTCAAGGCCGGGATCGGACTCGCGCTCGTCCTGCTGTCCAACCAAATCGCCAAGCGCTGGGGGGAAGGCATATGGTAAGAGGCCTCGAGGATCGACTGTTCAACACCTGCGTCTTCGTCATATTGACGGTCTGCGGTGCCGTTGCCTTGTTCCCGCTGCTATACGTCGTTTCCGTTTCGTTAACCCCGATCAGCGAGGTGCTGAAAAACGGTGGATTCATTCTGATCCCAAAGCAGCTGACCTTCGTGGCGTACCAGACGTTGCTGACGGAGTCGGGGATTCCGCGCGCTTTTTGGATAACGATCTTCATTACGGTAGTCGGTACGCTTCTCAATATGCTCTTCACCGTGCTGATGGCTTATCCGCTTAGCCGCAAGCTGTTGCCGGGACGCAGCCTCTTCCTGCTCATGGTCGTCTTCACCCTGCTATTCAACGGGGGGATCATTCCAACCTATCTCGTAATCAAGTCGATCGGACTACTCGATTCGGTATGGGCGATGATCCTGCCGAACCTGATCTGGAGCTTCAACGTTCTTATTGTTAAAAGCTTTCTCGAGCAGCTGCCCGAGGAACTGTTCGAATCGGCCAAAGTCGACGGTGCCCGCGAGCTCCGAATTTTGTGGCAAATCGCCGCTCCGCTTTCGGTTCCGGTCATGCTGACCGTAGGTCTCTTTTATGCCGTGGGCCACTGGAACGAATTTTTCCAAGCGATCATGTATGTGACCGATCGGACGCTCTTCCCGCTTCAGGTGATCGTACGCGAGCTGTTGATGCAAACGCAGCAGCCGCTGGAAAACGCCGAGAATGTCACCCCCACCGAAACGCTGCAAATGGCCTCGGTCGTTCTCGCCAGCGCCCCGATTATCGCGGTGTACCCGTTCTTGCAAAAGCATTTCACCAAAGGCATGCTGCTCGGCTCGATCAAAGGTTGAACGCGGGAGGCGGAGCATCGACCTGCAGGGATGCCACCGCCGGTACTGCTTCAATATATAGCCAGACAGGTAAGAAACGGACCACAATCATAAATAGAAAGATGGGGTATGTGTATGAAATCGAGAAAAACCGTGGCTGTCTCCCTCCTCTCGGTCTTGCTCGGCGGGGTTCTCGCCGGCTGTAGCGGCGGGACGAAACCCGATCCCGGCGCCGGCAGCACCCCTGGGGCTTCTGCAAGCGCCAAACCTCCCGAGCCAGCGAAGCCGGTCAAGCTGGATATTATTGAGAATGCGAGCGGCCTCCCCGCACCCGACAAAGATTTCGTCAAGCAGGAGCTGGACAAGGCGCTGAATACCGACATCGTGCTGACTGCTTATGCAGCGGCCGACGATTACAAAAATCAGTTGAACGTTCGCATGGCATCCGGCAACTTCCCCGATCTGTTCGGCGTGGATAAAGGGCAGTTAAAACAGTTCGTGCAGCAAGGACTGCTGCTCGATCTAACCCCGTATTTGAACAAGGAGCTGAAGCCGGTCAAAGATTTCATCGGCGAGGACAGCATCAAGAAAGCAACGATCGATGGGAAAGTGTACGCCGTTGCAAAGGCGCCGACCATTCCATATAACACTTACTGGATTCGCAAAGACTGGCTGGATCAGCTAAAGCTGCCGGTCCCGACGACATACGAGGAAATGCTGAATGTAGCCAAGGCGTTCACCGAACAGGATCCGGACGGCAACGGCAAGAAGGATACGTTCGGGCTCACCGGAGGCAAGCTTGGCGCGTTCGCCCCGATGTATGGCGGCTATGGGGTAGGGAATCCCGGCGATTTTTACTTGAAGGATGACAAAGTCGTCAACTCCCTGTATGACCCCGCGATGAAGGATGCGCTGGCGCTGATCCAAAAGTTCATCGCCTCGGGCTCCGTCGATCCCGAGCTCATGGCGAACACGGGGCTTCAGCACCAAGAGAAGGCGATTAAGGGTCAGGCGGGTATCATATACATTGACTGGCCAAATATTACGAAGGAGCAGTTCGCGGATCAGATTAAAAAGGTGAATCCGAAGGCCGAATGGATCCAACTGACTGCTCCGAAAGGCCCCGCAGGCGCTTACGACGGAGCGCTCGACATAGGCAGCACGGCAGGCTTGTTCGCGATTCCGAAATCGCTGGAGAAAGACAAGGCGAAACTTCAGAAAGTATTCGACCTGCTGAATTACGTGTCCACCGGGGATGGGGCGGCGCTTGTCCAATTCGGCCAGAAGGGCAAGCACTACAATCTCGAAGGCAACAAGGTTGTGCCGACCGAGCTGATGGGCAAGGAAGCCGGCTATACATGGCTGTATCAGTTTACGGGCCGGCCGGAGCTGAGCTATCTGCAGGTGAAATTCGCCCCGCAAGCGGCTTATATCGATTTCGCCAACAAGCAGCAGCGCATCAAGACGCTGAATGGCTTCATCAGCTACCCGGACGGCTACAATTCGGCCGACGCCGGGCGTTATATCGAGGAGGAATTCACCAAATTCGCCTACAATAAAAGACCGCTCAGCGAATACGACGCGTTCCTGAAAACGCTCGAATCGACCATGAACTATAAGACCTACCTGGATTCGGCCCAAAAGCAACTGAAGGATCTCGGATACGGCAAATGATTGTGCGGTGAGAACCGCTCTATTGCAAAAGCCCTCAAGGACATCATTCCTTGAGGGCTTTCGCTCTGTTGGAGCGTCGGGCTTACTTCACCGTCTTATTGTAATCGACAATTTTGGTGCTGATCTCTTTGGCCGCCGCGTCCAGCGCGTCCTTCGGCGATTTTTTGCCGGCGAGCGCCTCTTCGATGGCGTTCTCGGTAATTTGGCGTGCTTCCGGATACACGCCCATGACGGCGCCTTGCGTAGCCAGGTTCAGCTTGGTCGCATGCAGCTGGTCGACAGCCGTCTTGAATTGCGGATATTTCGTCATGTTGTCTTTGACGATTTGCTCATCGTACGCTTTCTTCGTGATCGGGAAGTAACCGGTGTTCACGCTGAAATACGCTTGTTGCTCCGGCGCCGACAAATACTTGATGAACTCCCACGCCGCCTTCTGCTCGGCTTCGCTCTTGTTGTTCAAGATCCAGTTGCTCGCGCCGCCTACCACTACGCCGCCTTCCTTGGCATCAGCCGGCTTGGGCAGGAAGCCGGTGCCGACTTCGAACTTGCCGCTGACGGAGTTGACGATGCCCCGCAGCGATGCGGTGGAATCAAGGATCATGGCCACTTGTCCGGCAGCAAAAGCTTTTTTGGTGTCATCTGTTTTGCGGCCCAGGTTGATCGCAGCCTTGCTGTCGACGAGATCCTTCCACCAGGTGAGCGTCTTGACGCCGGCATCGGCGTTCACCAGTGAAGTCGTGGCCAAGCCGCTGCGGCCATTGCCGTTATTCAATAGCTCGGAGCCCTGGTTTGCGAAGAACTGCTCCATGAACCAGCCGTAGATCGCGAAGGAAGCACCTGACACGCCATCCTTGCTCAGCTTCTTCGCGGTTTCGGTCAACTCCTCGTACGTTCTTGGCGGCTTCTCCGGGTCCAGTCCTGCGGCTTTGAACAAATCCTTGTTGTAATACAGAATTGGATTGGATGTGTTGAACGGCATGGAATACAGCTTATTGTCGAACTTGTAGTAGCCGGTGATGTTTTCCTCCAGCCGGGTCAAGTCGAAGTTGTCTTTATCGATGAAATTCTGCACCGGTGTGATCGCCTTGGAGTCGATCATGTAGCGGCTGCCGATTTCGTAGACTTGGATGAGGGACGGTCCGGTTTTGGAGTCCATCGAGGCTTTCATCTTCGTCAGGCTCTCATCGTAGGAGCCTTGGAACACGGCTTCGACCTGGATATCCTTGCGGGACGCGTTGAAGTCGGCCACGAGCTTGTCCACCGCCTTGCCGTTGTCGCCGCCCAGCGAGTGCCACCAAACTACTTTTTGCGGAGCGGCGGCTGCAGTTGAAGGGGCTGCTGATTGACCGGGTGTCGCGGCAGAGTTCTTGTCGGTGGCGTTCCCACACGCACTGACCAACGTCATGACGGCGATGGAGGCCGGGATCAAAGCTTTGCGAAGATTGCTGACATACATGTTCATAAAATTGAGTTCGCTCCTTCAATAGATTGGGACCTGCAAGGTAACCTATATAGTTAAAGCTTGACGTTCGGCTCAGCCTTTGACCGCTCCGGCCGTCATGCCTCGAACCAATTGTTTCAAGCCGAGCACGAGCAAGATCAAGGAAGGCAGCAAAATCAACACGACCCCCGCCAGTACCGCGCTCCACGAAGTAAATTCTTCCGATTGCATCATGCTCACCCCAATTTGAACCGTGCGCATCTGCGGACTGTTCGTGACGAGCAGCGGCCACATGTACTGGTTCCAGGCGTGCAGGAACGAATACACCGCCAGGGTGGCGAGCGCCGGACGGGCCAGCGGCAGGACGATCAGCGCGTAGCAGCGCCAATGGCCGCAGCCGTCGATGCGCGCCGCTTCGTACAGCTCGTTCGGGAGCTGGAGGAAAAATTGACGCAGCAAAAAGGTACCGAACGCGGAAGCCAAAAACGGTACGATCATCCCGGGGTACGTATCCAACCAGCCCCAAGCCCGAACGGTCAAATAATTCGGAATCATCGTCACTTCCCACGGGATCATCATCGTCGACAGGAACAAGGCGAACCAGAACGGTTTTCCCGCGAAGCGGATATTGGCGAACGCATACGCGGACAGGCTCCCCAGCACCAGATGGCCGACCGTGATTGCGATCGAGATGAGCAGGCTGTTCCACATGAAGCGGCCAATCGGCACCGCCTGGATCACCGCGGCGAAGTTGTCGAAGTACAGTTGATGCGGCACCAATGCCGGCGGGTAGCTCATCGCTTCCTTCTGCGTCATGAACGCGGTCAGGAAGGCGTACAGCACGGGATACAAGACCGCCACCGCCAACACGCCGAGCAGCAAGTACTGAATCGTAGACCAGAGTCGGTTCGTTCTCATCGGTAATGCACCTTCCTCTCCAGCACGACGAATTGGACCAGCGTCAGGATGAGAATGATGGCGAAGAGCACGAGCGCCTCGGCGCTAGCCATCCCGAACCGATAGTTTACGAACGCCTCCCGGAACACTCCGTATACGAACACGTCTGTGGTGTGAATCGGGCCGCCTTTCGTCATGATGTGGAACTGGCCGAACGCCTGCAGCGATTGAATGACGGACACCACGAGCGTGAAGAACAGCGTCGGAGACAAGAGCGGCAGCGTGATGCGGAAGAACACGATAAACATCCCGGCACCGTCGATCTTGGCGCTTTCCTGCATGTCGGACGGAATTGCTTGAATGCCGCTTAGCAGAACGATATACGTGAAGCCTAGATTCATCCACACCGTCATGACCGAGACCGAGAACAGCGCCCACGCCGGATCGGACAGCCAAGGCACGGCTTCGAAGCCGGCCAACTTCAGGAAGTAATTGAAGATCCCGGCGGTCGGATGGAACAGCAAGTTCCAAATAACCGCGCCCGTTCCGACCGAAATCGCCACCGGCATGGAGAACACGCTCTGGAACAGCTTCATGCCAGGCCGTGCCCCCGCGGTCAAAGCCGCAAGCAAGAGCGCCAATATGATCGTTGTCGGCACCGTATAGAGCGCGAATTTCCCGGTTACGAGGAGATTCTGGTAGAACGCCTCCGACTCGAACATCGCTTTGAAGTTATCAAAACCTGCAAAATCTACTACCTTCCCCCTCGGGTTCGTTACCTGCATACTGAGATAAACGGACCGAATCAGCGGATAAAAGCAGAAGATCGAGAATACCGCAAGCGAAGGAGCCAGAAAAAGCAGACCCAGGGCGGTTTCCCGCATATGCCTCGCCCGGACGGACGTTTTCTTTTGCAGCAGAGTTTTTTCTGTATTTTGGGCCTGATGCGGAATGACCAGCGTCTCTTCCATTGCGTTCATCGCAAGACCTCCTTTCGCTAACTATCATAGCGGCGCTTTGTTTGGACATTATCAACCGCAAGTAAAGAAAAAGTTAAGCCAACCGGTTCGGCTCAACAAAGCTCTCCAAGTAAGAAAAACCTGACCGGAAGATCATCGGTCAGGTCCTTGGGCATATGAGTTTCGTCAACGCTCGGGGAGGGCATCGGAAGGGCTCCGACCGCTGTTGAAATCGTTGCCCTTCGATTGTAGTTTTGTAGTAGTTGGGCAATGATTTCAAAGGCGGACGCTGACGCTTCTCCGTAACCTCCGCGTTCGGTTTGGCGGGCCGTACATCTTCATTCCGATATTCGTATCCATGCACACCTTGTAGACCTCCGGATACATCTCGTTATTGGAGTTACAGCCTTTGCATGTGTTTGGTTAGCCGCGAAGATAGCGACCAAAAACCGCGTATTTGGTGTCCCATGAATACGAAGGGAACATGATTCCGCTATTCTTCCGGAAACCAGAGAAATGAAATCTTTGTGGAAACGAAGTTCCCTTATTCGGGGCGAATAGGGCTAGAGCCGTGCATTTTGAAAGGAATAGCGGAATGTCGTTCCCTTTCATGACGAAATAAATGCCGTATACCCCAAATAGCGGAACGACGTTCTCATTCACTCGCTGTTATCCCTTTTTCGCCCCTGTTCTTAGCTCAGAGCTGCCGAGTTCGCCATTCTCGTAGGGTACCTCTTCGTCCAAAGCCACCCGAAGTTTATATTTTCTAGTATTTTAAAAAAGGCAGGCTGCCGTTGTTACGGCGCCTGCCTTTAACTGCTACCCTAGTGCTTTTTGTAAAACGGCTCGGTGCTTGAGAATCCATGCCGCGGCCCGCGCTCTCCAAGCGATCCCCCACAGCGACCCATGAGTGTCCGGGATAACTTGAATCTCGATCGCTTGTTCCGCGGTCTCGCGAACAACTACTTCCAAAATAAGCTCGAATAGTGCCTGCCTCTGAGCGGGAGGAACACCATACGCCTCTACTAGCAGACGCAGCTGCCGAGCTCGCATCTCCAGAGAAGGCAGGCCCACCCGATCCGCGACATCGTCGTCATGAAGCTGCGGGAAGAGCCAGCATACTCGAGCAAGCTCTGCCATCGGATCGACAGGTCCGGCGCACTCCCAATCGATGAGCGCCATTGGCATTCCTTTTCGTGTCACCGTGTTCCAAGGCGCCACATCGCCATGGCTGTACACAACGCTCGTCCCGCCTAGCTCTCGCAAGAACCATGGCTTCCAAACGGCATGGGCAGGAGGCTCGAACGTTGCGGAATGATCATGCAGCCTTCGCAACAGGCTTCCCACCTCCGAGATCGCCTCATCGCTCCAGGGGCCCGGATGAACGGACTCCCCCTCGATATAACTCACCATCTCGCGGCCTTCCGTATCCAATCCGGAGCCCACAATAGAGGGTGCGGATGTAAAGCCGGTTTTGTGCAAATGCCGCAACAGCGAGTGAATGCCTGGCGTCCACGGACCTGATGGCCGAAGCACCACGTTGCCCTTACGAACTACCGACTTGTCGGGAGAAAGTACCGTCTCTTCGTTGATTCTCGAAGTTTCGTTGTTATTGTCTTCCACCTTAATACCCCTTTCGTCCATAAAGGGGAATCCCGCAGTTTAACGGGCTAGTGATGCGTCATCCCCATTTTGGATTCAGCCCGGACTGATTGAACATATTCTTCCATCGACAACGCCTCCTATGTAAGATAGTTCCAGTTTATCACATTAACTCTGCCGTGACTTGGTTATCGGTGCTTTCGGTCCCCGGCGGGCATCACGGGACGCTTCTTACCCCTGCTGCTGCATCGTCCTCAGACGTTCGGCCAGGAAACGCAGCATCCCCTTCATGACGTCGAGGCGCTGGAAGCAGAACGAGAGAGTCGTCTCGCGCGTCAGCCGCAGCAGCAGCGTGGGCTCGGTCGCCGTGCAATCCGCCGATCGGGGTTGATTGTCGAGGATCGACATCTCCCCGAAGAGCTCGCCTTCCCCCAGCATGGCGAACGTAACGTCCCCACGGTGAATGCGCACGGTTCCTTCGATGATGCCATGCATCGAATCTCCTGGCTCATCCGCCCGGAAGATGACCTCGCCTGCCTCATAGTGAACCTCCTCCACCACTCGAGCGAGCCGAACATAATCGTCCTGGGAAAAATGGGCGAACAGGGTGATCTTCTGCAGCACCAGCATGCGGCGCAACAGGGTCTGATTGTCGACCGCGGCCGCCGCGGCGAGCGCAGCGGTGCCGGGTCCCGACTCGGCCGCAACGGCGGCAGCCGTCTGCCGCTCGGCGAACGCTGGGTCCATCTCGGTCTGCTGGCGCACTGCGCGGGCATTGGAGCCCCGCAATCGCTCCGACAGCAGGCGCATCATCTCCAGTGCAATGTTCGTCTGGTCGAACATAATCTCATAGAATACATCGGAATCGAGCCGCCACAGCCGCATGTCGCTCTCGGCCTCGATCGTCGCCGTGCGCAATCCGCTTGTTAACACGGCCATTTCCCCAAAGCAATCTCCGGTCTGCACCCGCCCGATTCGCGCCTCGCCTCGGAATACGCCAGCCTTGCCCTCAATGACGAGGAACAGCGAATCGCCCTCCTCGCCTTCATGTATGATCGTCTCCCCAGCGACCGCGTCGACGGCGACCAGCTGTCCGGCGATCGCGGCCAGATCCTTGCCCCACATGCCCCGGAACAACGTGACTTGCCGCAGGAGCTTCACCTGCTCCAAGACAGGCGGCTGCCCCGTGTCCGCAGCCAGCGCCGCATCCACGCACAATTGCAGCCAGCTGTCGCCGTGCTTCAGAAGCCGCAGCGCCACCAATCGGCTATGGATGAGTCGGATATCGGGCGCCTTCGAACCGGTCGAAGAAGCGACTGACGAGTAGCCCCGCGTCATGAACTGGGCCATCGTGTTCCGCAGCTCGCCTTGCAGCACTTGGTCGATCACTTCGGCAGCGTTCGCCTGCCGGCGCATCTCGCCCGACGCCCAGTTGGCCTGTACCGCCTGGATCACTTGCGAGTCATAGATCAGCGCCAATAAGCCAAACACCCGGTTCGCGGCCGCTTGCTTCAGGCGGCGGACCGCGTCCGCCGTTTCCGTGTACGCTTCCCCAGCCGACTCCAAAAACCTGCCGTTCTCATCCAGCATGCCAAACATCTCGGCTTCTTCGGTAATTAGAGGCTCCACTGTGGCGGCAGCCGCATACCTCCCTTCCTTCCGCATTCGCGTCATCGCTTCCAGAAGAGGCGTACGCAGATCGCCCTCGAGCCGGCCGTAATGGCGCAGGAGCACTTCGAAAGCCCGCTGGGTGCCCATTCGCTCGAATACTCTGGAGATATGCCTGGTCGCGTCACCGCCCGCCATCATCGGCTCAAGAATCGCCTCGATGTGCTTCTCCTCGTAGCCGGCTAGCGCCCCGATCGCTCCTTCGCGCGTCGTGCTGTGCCCGAGCAGCGGCACGAGGTGCGGGATCAGCTCGGGTACGCGCAGTTGGGAAGCCGACAAGAGGGCACGCTCCCGAACTTGCACCGATCGGTCCGTGAGCAACGGAATAAGCGGCTTATAAAAGCTGGGGATCCCAATCTGACCGAAGAGGGTTGCGACCGCAATCCGTTCTTCGACGCGTTCACTGCCTATAAGAGCCTTCATCGGCCCTACGGCGTGGAACATGCCTTCTACGCCATAGTACTTGATCAGCCCGACGATCGCGGCCGCCCGGGCTTCGATGTGGGGATCGTCCAGAAACGCCGTCACGCGTTCCAACTGCGAATCCTGAGCGTACGCCGCCAGAGCCAGCAGCGCCTGCGCACGCTCCGTCTGGTGTTCTGCGGCCAGGAAGGGATTCAGATCGGGCATCCGGCCTTCCGGTGTCCGGACCTGCACCCACTTGAGGGCCTCCACCCGGACTTCCGTCACCGGATGCTGAAGCAGCTGGGGAATGTGGGGCGCCAAGTCGAATCCGTTCAAGCTCTGCAGCAGCCGAAGCGCATAGAGCACCTGCAGCTTGTCGTTGCTCTGCAACGTATCCGTAAGCGCCTTTACGCTGCCCGAATCCATGAGATTCCAATCGGCGTCGAGCAGCTCCTCGTCTCTCGTCCTGAGCGTAGCCATGAGCATTTTCAAGTACGCCTGCTTGATCCGGATCGCGGCCGCTCCGCAGATGAGCAGCAGCACGATGACGATCACGCTGAACTGCTGCACCGACAATAGAGGCGATAGCAGGATGAGGCTAATCCCGGCGATGCTCTTCGCGCCGTTGCGTACGGTTCCATCGAGGAAGCCTTTCGCCCTTGCCCGGTATTCGGGAGGGATCGGGAACATGACGAGCTGGCTGACCGAAGAATAGATCGTATCGCCGAACACTTTGTCGCTGCCCTTCAGCACGATCGCGAGAGCCACGATCGGCGCCGCCAACAGTCCGGCCGATCCCGCCAGCAGCGCCGCCGGCAGGAGGAGAAGCGATGTCCTAACCCCATAGCTCGAGATGACTTTGCCGGTCAAAAACAGTTGAACCGCAAGGGCCAAAATACCCGCGAAGCCATAGAAGCTGCCCATGAAGCCGGCGAGCGCTTCGTTTTGCAAGGAGCCTCGCAGGATAAGCTTGAACTGATAGTCCGCATAAGTAAGCGAAATCGTGATCGTCAACGCGATAACGGCCAAATATTTCAGGTGCGGGACTTGCTGGAACAAGCCACCCTTGCCCGCTTGGGCTGAGCTTGGTTTGCCTCCACCTTTCGTCTGCTTGGCCTTGGAGGTAGAAGCTCCTATCGCGAAGGTCCCACGTCGATCGGTAACCCGACTGATAAGCACCCGGACCAGTATGAAGCCTACCAGCTGGAGGCTGCTGTAGATGAGGATCAAATTTAGCGTGCCAAGCGGCTGAACGAGCCATTTCAGCCCGAACCCACTGACGATCCCACCGACAAGCGTCCCGCTCCCTACCCAGTTGATCAGCTTCTTCGCCTTTCTTTGGTCCATCACCGACGTAGCGAACTGCCAAAAGCTCACGATCATGAGAAAATTGAACAAATCGAAGGCGACGTAGGTAACCATAAACAGCTCGTTGTAGCCTAGCTCGGCCAGCATACGTGTCCCGAGACTGAGTCCCGCGGTTCCGAGTGTAATGAACGTGCAGAGCTGGTCGATGCGCACTTGCTTGCACACCTTCTGATACACAACTCCGGCTAGCAGCAGCGTAAGCGATTGGGGCAAGTACATCATGGATAATTGCGAAGGGGAGAAATGGCTGAGGAATAACGTGTCCGCCGCGGTTCGGCCGATCGTCGATGCCGAGGCCGCGCAAAATAAATAGAGAAAGAGGAGTCCGATTTTGGCGTACTCCTCCCGGTCGTCCAGCACCTGTTGACGAAACGCCCCGAGCTTTTGCCGGGAAAGGATAGACTCCAATGGAAAGCACGCACCTTTATCTAGGAATGACCAGTAGGGCGTTCCGCCTATAAATCTACTACCATTTATACTACTGGAACTGGACGAAAATGACAAAGTTACTTTTGGATCAACCGATGCCATGCACATCGCCTTATTACTCGTATCGGACCAACAGCTCGGTCAGCTTCCGCCGGATCGCCTCTTTCAACTCCTCCGGCTCCTCCAGGATGGCCTCGTCGCCCAGTCCGATGAAGAATTTCGTGTAAAAAGGGATGTCCGCCCGGGGCACGTCCTTATCGATCGCGCCGCTTCCGTCTTCGCGGACTTGAAGCATCGGAGCGAGCCACAGCTCGGCTTCGCATAGCTGAACGCCCGTGCGGGTCAGCTGCGCGCGGAGACGAACCGGCTCCCGCGGCTCTTCCGCCTCCCGCCGACTCAGGCGGATCTCACCCAGATCGAGCGGCTCTGTGCCTGATGTATCGTACTCGGCCTCGCGAATCCGGTCGCAACGGAACACCCGGAAGCCCTGACGCAGGAAGCAGTAAGCCGTACAATACCAGAATCCATTGTTCGCATATAGGCAGACCGGCTGAATCCGGCGGCAGCTCTTCCCTTCGCCCTTCGACTCATATTCGACGGTGAGCACCTTTTGATGGACCGCCGCGTCGAGAAGAATGGCCAAACAAGGCGCATCGCCCCGTCGGGTCGGCGTAATGAAGTCGACCCGGTCCTTCATCCCGTCGATCCGGTCTCGGACATCCCCGGGCATATGCAGATAGAACTTGCTGAGCGCGGAGGCGGATTCCGCTTCGAACGGCAGCGACGAATAATGGCGCAGGGCATGCACCGCGAAGAACATGGCCACGGCCTCTTCCTCCGTGAAGGCGATCGGCGGCAGCACCCGCTCCCTCACCACCTGATAACCCCCATGTGGACCTACCTCCGAGTACAGCGGCACGCCCAGCTCGCTGAGCTCCTGCAAATCCCGTAGAATCGTACGCTTGGAGACGCCGAACTCGTCGGCCAACTCCTGCACCTTGAACCGCCGCTTCCGGTTGACGGTCATCATCAGCTCCATCAGCCGCTTGGACTTGGGCATCCGGGTCAACCCCTTTTTTAAGAAAGATCAAAAGTTTGTGACACAATCTGTCACCATTATACCTTACGATAGGGGCAAGACCAACAGTAAACCCTTAGGAGTGATCGACCATGCGGAAACACACCGCCCTGTTCTTCCTCATTATGTTCATGATCGGAACCGACACCTTCCTCATCTCCCCCTTGCTCCCGACGCTGCAGACGCAATTCGGCGTCTCGACGGGCAACGCCGGCTGGATGCTCGGCGCTTATACGCTCAGCTCGGCCGTCTTCGCCCTGATCGCCGGGCCTCTGTCCGACGGCTGGAACCGGAGGACCGTCCTGCTGGGCGGCCTGCTCGGCTTCTCCGTCTCGACGATCCTCTGCGGATTCGCGGACAGCTTCTGGACGATGTGCCTGTTCCGCTTCCTGGCCGGCGTCAGCGCGGCGTTCACGGCTCCCCAGGTGTGGGCTTCGATTCCCGCGGTCATGCCGCCGGCCCGAATCCCGAAGACAATGGGCCTCGCCTTCTCAGGGCTGGCTGCCTCCCAGGCGCTCGGCGTGCCGATCGGCAGCTGGCTGGCCACCGCCCATTGGTCCGTGTCGTTCTGGACGATCGGAGTCGCTTCGTTGCTGCTCGCGCCCATCGTCTACTCCTCGCTGCCGGACATCAAGCCTATGGCGCAGAAGGGGGACCGGACGTCGGTTCTTCGCCGCTATGTTCCGCTCATCACGAGCGGCAAAGCCCGAAGCGGCTTCCTCGCCTACCTGCTCCTCCACTTGGGGAGCGGCACTGCGTTCGCCTTCGCCGGCAAGTGGCTGGCCGACCGCTTCGAGCTTCCGATCGGACAGATCGGGACGGTGATGATGGTGCTCGGCTTCGGTACCCTGCTCGGAAGTACGGTTAGCGCTTATGCGGCGCGCAAACTGGGCCATGCTGGCGCGTTCGCGATTGGAATGGTGATGGTCATCGCGCTCTACGCGGTTCTGCCCCATCTGCCGAATCTCTCGATCGTGACGATCTTCTACCTCATCATTTTCGCGACTCTCGGGATCATCTTCCCGATTGTCATGGAGGCTCTGACTTCCCTGAACGCCTCGATTCGGGGAACGATCTCCAGCCTGGCCAACTCCACGATGAACGGCGCGAACACGCTTGGCGCTTGGGTAGCGGGCCTCCTCTATGTCCATCTCGACGGCTATTCGTCGATCGGTCTCTTCGCGGCGGTCTGCCTGGCGCTCTCGCTCGGGACGTTCCTTTTGGGCGGCGTCCTGGGGAGGAAAACCGTCCGTTCCAACCCGGAATCGGCCTCTGCTTCATGAAGAAAGGGTACCCGGGCGCCCGGGTACCCTCTACTTTTCTTCAAACCACCTTCTTGACCCCGGGTATCCGCCGGATTAGCGATGCTGCCGTATACGAGAGCAGGACCGCGGCACACCCGACCAGCACGAATTTGATCATCGGATTCCACTCCAGATCACGGAGCGCAAAGGCCACGTAGGTTACGAACAGCGCATGCAGAATATACACAAGAAAGGCGTTGGTGGACAGCCATCCGGTTGACTTCGTGGCCGTCCCGTTGCAGCGCTCGCGAAACGATACGAGCAGGACATAAGAGATCCCAAGGCCCATAAGCGGATCGAGTGTGGCATAGAAAGCCGATTGCCAACTCACTCCCCCCATAAATACGGAGATATCGCCTTCCATCGCGCCTCCTAGCGCCATGCCCGCAGCCATCGAGACGATCAGCGCCAACACCGCCCACTTCCATTTGCGGGCCGCGCCCTGGGTGAGCTGCTGCAGCCATTTCCCGCGATAAGCGGCAACACCCGCCATGAACAAGCCGATATAAGCCGGGAAATAAGCCAACTGCAAGTTCAATATTTCTTCACCGACAGGGTACGCCAAGCGAACCACAAAATTCGCTGCAGCCACAATTACGACATAGCCGGCCATCAAGCGAGGAGACAGGTCGAGACGATGACGACGTGTTGTGCCCGCAGTCAGCCGACGAACCAAGGCATACCCGGCAACGAACAGCAGCAGCGCCTCGAGATACCACAACGGCCCTACTTCAAACCCCATGACACCTCGCAGCGGATTGGATACGATCTCCTCTTGAATGAATTGGCCCAGCGAACCTTCATGTCCGGAGGACACATACTGCAGCAATGGGGCAATCACCAGCATGTAGAAAAGCAGCGGAATGCCGAACCGGACCAGGCGTCCCTTGAGGAAATTCGCAGCCCCATGCCGATCATACGAAGCCGGCGTCACAAACCCGGATATGAAGAAAAATAGCCCCATAAAAAACGACTGGTTGACGGCCGTAAACATCGTCAGCAACGTGTTCACGACGACATTATCCTGATGCTCGTAATAAAACCAGCTGCCCGCTCCTCCGTAAGTGATCGCGGTATGGTGCAGCACTACCAGCACCGTCATAAAGATTTTCAACCGATCCAAGTAAACCAACCGCTTCTCCATCTTTGCATCCCTCCCTGTTCTCATGCATCTACGGTAACACGGAATGCACAGGAAGCTCACCGAAAGAAAGAAGCGAACCCGCGCAATTCAAGCTTCGGTACCGAAGGGTGTCTCTTGCGGTCCCGCTCACCACCGTTGCGGTGTGGCCTTGCGTCCGCCATGGTATACTGAAATCGATCCTATAGAAGTAGCGCGTGGGGGAATCCGATATGAAGCATATTTTATTAGTCGACGATCACCGGACATTCTTGGCCGGGACGACCCTCATCCTTGAGAAACACGGCTTCCAGGTGACGACCGCGTCCAGCGGAACCGAAGCACTGGATCGGATGGAGCAGTCGGTATTCGATCTGTATGTGTTTGATTTGAAGCTGCCTGGGATGAACGGCTTCGAACTGACGGAAGCGACCCTACAGCGCCATCCGGAAGCGACGATCGTCATTCTGACCGGGGAAGACATCTCGGAGCACTACGACCGGCTGATCGAGATCGGGGGCACCGGCATTCTGGAGAAATCGCTCGGCGAAACGGAATTTATCCATAGCCTTCAGCTAGCCATGCAGCAATTAACCGTTCTTCCTCTTCATCTCGCTAAGCAGCTCAGAACCAAGGATAGCCGATTCTTCCGCCCAGCCGCAGAGTCCGGGACCTCGAGCCGCGCATTGACGGATAAAGAGTTGGCGGTCTTGAAGCTGATCGCCCAGGGGCATAAAAATAAAGACATTGCGGATCGGCTCTTCATGAGCCAGCGCAATGTCGAGTATGTGATCTCCCATCTGTTCGAGAAATTGAGCGTCACCTCCCGTCAGGAGGCCGTCATGAAGGGGATCGAGTCGAAGTGGCTGAACGTGGACCTGTAGCGGGCAGCCTACTCCGCACTAGACCGGCACTGTACACTGGATCGACACCCCTTGGCCGGGTCCGGACTGTATCGATAGCTCCCCTCCGACCATGCGAATCCGCTCCGCAATGCCTCTTAACCCGAAGCGGTTCGTGGAGGAGAAATCGACCCCGGTCTCCATCCCCTTCCCGTCGTCCGTATACCGGATATGCACCTCTCTCCCCTGCTGCCCGAGCTCCAATGTGACCCGGCCGGCTTCCGAATGCTTCATCGCATTGTGGATCAGCTCCTGCACGACCCGATAGATCGTCGTCGTATGCTCGTCGCTGAGCGAAGCGGCTAGCGGCGAAGGGTGGTACTCCAGCTGGAAGTCCGCGCGCAGCCGGGTTCTCTCCACCAGCTTGGACACCGCCTGCAGCACGCTTTGATCGGACAGCGATGAAGGCATCAGCTCCCGGCACGTTTCCCGGATCATGAACTCGGCGTTATCCAACCCGAGCCGGATTTGCTCCCTGTCCTCCAGCGGCCCTTGTCCGGCCGGCGATCTATCCAATAGGCGGCGAATATGGAGCAATTCCTGCAGCACCTCGTCATGCAGATCGGAAGCGAGCCGTTTCCGTTCCTTCTCGACCATCTGCATGAACAGCTTGGACAGCCAGGGAGCGTCTCCGGCTTGCCTTTGCTCCATCTCCTTCAACCGGCTCTCCAGCAGTTGAAAATACTCATAAAAGATAGACACGTATTTCGACATAAGCAGTAAAGCGAACTTGGCCCGCTCTTCTACGACGACAGGACCGCCATCCGGCGAGTATACCGCCAAAAAAAGCCTCGTTCCCTCCGCACCCCCTGCCGCTCCTAACACCATCGAGGACGTTACCATCGACTCTCCGGGGGACATCCGACTCCGGTTCGATCGCAGCATCGCGCGAATGTCCTCCTCCACCGAAGAAGAACCGTCCGCCCCTTCTAACCACACTGAATCCTGCGTTTCGTCGTACTTCACCAACACGAACGCGTGCGGTTCAAAATAGCGCTGTCCTTCCCGGAGGACGCATTTCTCCCAATCGGCGACCCGGTATGTCCGCAGCATCGCGGTGAGCAGTTGATCCAACCGCTGCCGGGTATCGACCTCCTGCTCGAGAGCCGCGTTTTTGGACCGAAGCTCTTCCGTAACCGCCCGATTATCCTTCAGTGTCTGAACGAACCGGCGGAAAAACACCACCCCGAACACCGCCAACAAGGAGAGCAAAGCCCACGGGAACGTATCCTCCAGACATTGCTCCCAAAAGACCAATCGATACCCGAGTGGGCGTCCCTCGACTTCCTCCATCAAATCTTTCACGGGATCCGGCAGCAGCACGAGCGCAAACAACACGAATCCGGACGCGATCCACCGCAGCTCCGCTTCATGTTCCTTGCGTCGCAGCAACGCTAGAAATTGCGTGAAACAAAGCGCCATGTTCAAGAAAACGAGAAGCAGGAACATTCGGGTGAAGCCGATGAACCAGGACTCGTCGGCCGAGAGCAGGGTTGCTGCCAAAACCGTCGCTGTAAGAACCCCTTCCGCCCCCAGGAGTAAGCGTGTAATCCGTCTTTTGGCGGTGTCCAGCAAATAGGCGATTAAGGAGAACAGCAGGAACACAATGCCGCATTTGATCGCGAGCGACCCGTATGGAGCTTCCGGAAAAGGGCCGAACAACATGGCTTTATCGTCCCAATCCCAAAACAGCTGCAGCGCGGTCAATAGGGCGATCACACCAAGATAAAGATAGCCGCGCTCCCGGGGGAGAACGGCGAACATCGCCCAAAATACAATAGCTAAAAACACAAACAGCATCACGAATAACGCATCGTCCAAATGGGAGCGGAACCGGTCGAACCCCTCCGCCCCGCCGACAAGCGGCTTCATCAGCGTGTAGTTGATCCACCCGTTCATCCCGAAGATAAGGATCGCCGTACCCGCCACCTTCGAGAGCGATTTTGCCATTGTCATCGGTCTACTCATCCTTCGTACTAAGGTCCAGAACCGATTTACATTTCTTCACGGACAGGGCAAACTCCTTTTCTATCCATGATCATGGTTCTCCCCGGATAGGTTTTACAACTCCAGCGTTTCTTTCGAGCAACCAGACGAGACCGCCCACCACACAGCTTGCGATGACCGCCGCTATAGCCGCTCCGCCCGCATGCAGCAGCAGGATGGGAACCAAGAGCAGCCCGAGCGACCGATGCACCGTACGCATCCACTTATTCCGAACCTTATTAATTAAGAGTCCATACCCGACGATCATCAGCAAAATGACGAATCCCGCCAGACCGGTGTAAATGTTGATGTCACCTGCTTTGGCGATCAAAAAATAAAGGCCATGGGCCGCAATGAGGACCAGAGTTGCCCATCCCAGGACCTTGTGTACAGCATGAAACAGTTTGCCGATTTTCCGCACCAGCATCGATGGCGATTTCAGCTTTTTCTTGAACCACAACCAAGAGAAACTGGCCGCCCCGAGGAAGACGGCGATTGTCCCCAAGGTCTTGAACACCCCTTCGCCCGCCTCATGTCCTTCGCTTCCGGGAGGACGCATTCCTCCAGTGCCGCCTTCGGGCCTGTGCAAGCGAACTTCTCCGCTACCGTGGGACCACGATAGAAAGAAATAATAAGCAATGAATATCAAGGCAACTGCAGTTGCTATTAGGGCTGGAATCCAGATTTTTTTCATTTTCATGAGGATGCACCTTTCCGAAGGGAAGTGCATTCATTTTACCTCGACTAGATTAGAAGGAGATTAAAACAGGCCGCATGACTAAATGCATGGTTTTTCCAGAAACCGTTTATACTACTAGACGTTTCGATTCAGCGGTTCGAGGTGAGCACGTATGGTCTTTTCCAGCTTTATTTTTTTGTTCGCGTTTCTCCCCTTAACGCTTTTTTGTTATTTCGCCGTTCCTCACAAGTTCAAGAATGCCATACTCCTGGTCTTTTCTTTGGTGTTTTACGCCTGGGGAGAACCGATCTGGATTTTGATTTTATTGTTGAACGTCCTGCTTGGGTGGATCGGCGGGTTGCTTCTGGAACGAAGCCCGAATTTGACCCGTTCGCGGGTTATTCTCGTAGCTTCGATCGCCAGCCAAGTGCTTTTTCTCTTCTACTTCAAATATCTCGGGCTTGTACTAAAATCCATTGCTTCGTTGACCTCGATATCCATTATTTATCACGAACCTGGGCTCCCCATCGGCATCTCTTTTTTCACCTTCCATTTGATTTCCTATCTGGTTGATGTTTACCGCCAACAAGCCCCGGCCATGAAGTCCTATTCCAAGCTATTGCTTTATATCTCGATGTTCCCGCAATTAGTGGCCGGACCCATTATTCGATACGCCGACGTCCAGGATCAGCTGAGCCGCCGGACCGTCACGGTCGCGGAGTTTAGTTACGGGATCGGCCGCTTCGCCATCGGACTCGGCAAGAAGGTCATCCTGGCGAACGCCCTGGCTGAACTGTCTCCAGCCTTCCTGGACCGCGATTTGCAGGGATTGTCCCTGATTGGCGCATGGCTTGGTATTCTTATCTTTGCGCTGCATATTTACTTCGATTTCTCCGGGTATTCGGATATGGCGATCGGCTTAGGCCGGATGCTCGGCTTCACTTTCAAAGAAAATTTCAATTACCCTTATGTCTCCAGAAGCGCTACGGAATTTTGGCGTCGCTGGAACATCTCGGTCGGCGGCTTCTTTCGAGATTACGTCTACATCCCGCTCGGCGGCAACCGCCGCAGGCCTTGGTTCAATCTGTTTGTCGTTTGGTTTCTGACCGGGTTATGGCATGGGGCCAGCTGGAATTTTGTAGTTTGGGGCCTCTATTTCGGTGTGCTGATCGGGTTAGAAAAGAAATTTCTCTTAGCCGGATTAGACCGGTTCCCACGATGGGTTTCGCACATCTATTTCGGGATCCTTGTGTTGGTCGGGTGGGTATTTTTCTATTTCGAGTCGCTCAGTCGCGCGGGGATGTATCTGCGAGCCATGCTCGGATTAAACGGGGCGCCTCTCGCCGATACCGAAGTGCTCATTCACGTTCAAAATCATCTCTGGCTGCTCCTGGTTGCCCTCGCAGCCTCGATGCCGCTATCCGCTCGTATTCATTCCATGATCGCGGACCGGGCGCAGCAATCCTTAAAAACCGTCTACATGAATACGCTGGTTCCTCTTGCCTGTTTAGCGCTTTTAACGATTTCCGCCATCTTGCTGGTCGGCAAGACCTATACCCCGTTTTTTTATTTCCGTTTCTAACTGGAAGGGAGGTCACGACGATGCGTATCGGGAACATGATGCAGATTTTGTTTTTCATCGGATTTCTTATTACAGGATCTATACTGACACTCTTCGTGCATAGGACCCCTGCGAGCTCGGAGACGGAAAATCGCAGGCTGGCTTCGTTCCCCCTCTACTCTCTGCGAAACGTCATGTCCGGCGTTTTTTTCCGTGAGCTCGACAATTACACCGCGGATCATATCGGGTTTCGCGAGCCGCTGATCCATTCCAGTACGTTCCTTACTTCTCTACAGGGCATCGCCGGCCGTGAATCCGCACTCATCGTGCCGTCCCACGCCAATAACACCGGCGAATCGCAATCCGCCCCGCAAGTTCTTAGTACATCCAATTCCGGACCAACCGAACCGCCGACCAGCCCCCTATTGGTTCCTGAGCAAGCCACCCCCTCCTCCCAACCCGCGGTTTCGGAGGAGAAGGGGAAGGTTCAAGGCAAGATTCTGATCCTGGAGGATCGGGCGGTTAATCTGTTCTCTTATGATCCCGCCGCGGGACAAGCTTATGCCGACGAGATCCATAGGATCCAAGAGCGAATCGATCAGTTGATGCCCGATTCCGTTCATACATCGGTGATTCTGGCCCCGACGGCGGCTGAATTTCTACAGTCGGCCAAGCTCAGGTCCCTCTCGGATTCGCAAAAAAACGCCATCGACGAAGTATACGGAAAAATCAAAACCAAGATTGCAAAGGTCGATGCTGTATCGTCGCTGAGTCCCCATACTGGGGAGCCGCTTTTCTTTCGAACGGACCACCACTGGACGGCATCCGGCGCTTACTATGCTTATGCCGCCTTGGTCCAAGCCAAGGGCATGGACCCGGTACCGCTGACGGCTTACCAGACGGGGGAAGCGCCGGATTTTCTCGGCTCCTTCTATACCTCTACTATGAACCGCCAACTCGCCGCTCATCCAGATACGGTGGTCTACTATAAACCGAATGTAAGCCATCGGTATGTCGTCCATTACAGCGGACCCTTGGAAATGCCGCTACTCGACTTGAGCCATGCAAGCAAGAAGAACAAGTACCGCATTTTTTTGAGCGGCGATCGGCCATGGTCCCAGATTACGACCCAGAGCGACAACCAGCGGAGTCTATTGGTCATTAAGGATTCTTACGGCAATGCGCTGGTGCCCTTTCTGCTGCCGCATTACCGGGAGATCTACGTGGTGGACCCCCGGCAATTCGATCAGCCGATCGTTCCGTTTATTCAGCAGCATCACATCCAGGAGGTTCTCTTTATTAATAACGCAGAAGTTCTTATGGATCAGGGGTTCGCCCAACTGCTGCGCAAGCTTGTTCGGGAGTAATCAGAACGGCTCCGTCCGGTCCGGCAAATACCGAATCAAGCTTTCTTTGAACGGTTCTTTTGACGAAGCCTCATGCGCCACCATAGAGAGCTCCTCTACCCAGCCGAACGACCAGCGGCTCCTCGGAACGTCGTTCCAATGCTGGACGAGGGCCGTCTCCCCATCCGTCAGCTCTCCGCGAAGGAACATGATGCACAGCAGCTTGGCAGCCGCTTCCCGCTCAATCGGACTATCCAGATTCGCCAAGCCGTCCCCGATCCCTTCAAAATAACCGAGCGCGTTAGCCGTGCCGGCCGCGAGTTCCGCCCAGTGTCCTTTCGTATCGGTGAAATTCAGCAGCGGATACGGCTCGATCCCCCGTACGCGAAGCATGAGGACAACGAATTCACCGCGAGAGATGGGGGCCTCCGGACGGAACGCTCCATCGCTGCCGGTCATATAACCCGCCGCTGTCACCTTCTGCACATATGAATACGCCCAATGAGAGGTTGCGACATCGTTATACGAGAAGGCCGTTTTCGTATCCGGCAAGTTGGCTAACCGCGCAATAATCGCCGCGGTTTCCGCGCGAGTCAAGTTCGCGGCAGGATGGAACCCCCCGTCGGGATACCCGTTAAACACCGGCTGATCCACTTCCGTGCCCAGCTTGATCTGGATTGGCGAGCTTTGTACGAGGATCCCTCCATCTAATTCGCCGGTACAACCCAATTGGATGTTTTCCGCTTTGGCGTCGGCCTTCACCTTCAGGCTAAAATGAATGACACCGGCCCCATTAGTCTGCAGATCGTTCAAATTCCATTTCAGCGTACCCGTTTCCGCTTCCCACACGGCTCCCGCCGCAGCGCCAATCTCCAGATCGACCGGCACCTTCACTTTCACCCAAGCCTTCGACAGGCTCTTGTTGTCCACGCTATGATACAAGACATGCAGCCCGATTTCGCCGCCTTTGTCGACCGTGCGTTGGTCGGCCACGCATTGCAGCTCCAGCGAGGCGGTTACCGATTCTGCGGTTGATATCCCCGGCACCAACAGGACTAGAGAGAGTAAGATCACGAGGGCCCGCCGAATCAAATGCAGCTTCCACATAGGATCATCTCCATTTTCGGATGTGGGGCGACGACTACCAGGATAGGAATCGATTGCTCGGTGTACGTGTAGTCACATTTTGTATCCCCCTGCTAATCAATTCGAGTGCAGTCTGCGTTTTGAAGGGGGAGGGATGAATATTTTTCCAATGGCGAGCCCGTTTAGAGCATCTATCATTCGGGACCCTCTCGCGTGCAAAACGAAACGGCCTCAGTCCAAGAAGTTCAGGACGAAGGCCGCTTTACTCATTTTTATTTGTCGTACCCTCTAGTTGGCGTGCTGCAGTTCACGGCTTAGTCCAAGCGTCCGAGAGGTGGAAGTATTAATTTCGTCGATAAGCTCCGGTTTTTTCAATAAGGACTCGCCATAAGAAGGAATCATTTCTTTGAGCTTCGGCTCCCACGCTTTCATATGTTGCGGGAAGCATTTTTTGATTAACTCCAGCATGACGGAAACGGCGGTAGATGCACCCGGAGAAGCGCCGAGCAAGGCCGCGATCGAGCCATCCGCACCACTGACCACTTCCGTACCGAATTGCAGCGTTCCTTTGCCGCCGGCCTCGGTATCCTTGATTACTTGCACCCGTTGGCCCGCTACCACGAGATCCCAATCTTCGCTTTTGGCGCTCGGGACGAACTGGCGCAGCTCTTCCATCCGCTTTTCCTTCGACAACATAACCTGCTGGATCAAGTATTTGGTCAAGGACACGTTTTTGGCACCGGCGGCCAGCATCGTGACCACATTATTCGGTTTGACGGACCCGATCAAATCAAACATAGAACCGGTTTTTAAGAACTTGGGCGAGAATCCGGCAAACGGTCCGAAGAGCAACGATTTTTTGTTATCGATATATCGGGTGTCCAGATGCGGCACAGACATGGGAGGTGCGCCGACCGGAGCTTTGCCGTATACTTTGGCATGATGCTGCTCGACCACATCCGGATTGTTGCACACCATGAAGAGGCCGCTTACCGGGAAGCCTCCGATATTTTTGCCTTCCGGAATCCCGGACTTCTGCAGCAAAGGCAGGCTGCCTCCCCCACCGCCGATAAAGACGAATTTCGCCGTATGACGCTCCACAGTACCGGTGTCGAGATTCCGCACTTTCAATTCCCACAAGCCGTCGCGCGTACGTTTAATATCATCGACATTTTGTTTGAATTTTATTTCTACATTCTTGCTCTTCAAGTAGTCGAACAGTATTCGCGTTAAAGCGCCAAAGTTTACGTCCGTGCCAGAGTCGATTTTTGTCGCCGCAATGGGTTCGTTCGATGTCCGGCCTTCCATGATCAGCGGGATCCATTCCATCAGCTTCTTGGGGTCATCGGAGAATTCCATCCCTTGGAACAGTGGATTGGCGGTCATCGCTTCAAACCGTTTTTTGAGAAACGATACGTTCTTTTCCCCTTGGACCATACTCATATGAGGCAAGGGCATGATAAAGTCCTGCGGATTCCGGATCAAGTTGTGGTCTACAAGATAGGACCAGAACTGTCGGGACACCTGAAACTGTTCATTAATTTTAATCGCTTTGCTAATATCTATGGATCCGTCCGGTTTCTCGTCCGTGTAGTTCAGCTCGCACAGCGCGGCATGCCCCGTTCCCGCATTGTTCCATTCGTTAGAGCTTTCCTCTCCAGCGCTCGCCAGCTTCTCAAACACTTTAATTTCCCAGTCGGGTACTAGTTCTTTCAGCAATGATCCTAGAGTCGCACTCATGATTCCGGCACCGATTAAGATTACGTCTGATTGCGTTTGTCTGTTGCTCATAATAACCTTCCTTACATGCTATATTCGTAGAAAAGATGCAGGCGCTCCTGCACTCGCTCCACAACAAGCCAGCGTGAGACCTAAGTCACACACCTTTTCCGGATCGCAGCGTTCACGCCTATGATAGACTTTGTTATTTACTATTATATGATAGTTACAAGGTATTTAAAAGCATGTAAATTTCAGTGATAAGCATCCTGCTGCAGGCAGACATCGACAAACCGTTGCCGTTCCTTGCGATACGGTTCTCCGGCTGCTTATAAATGGCAAGTTTACGAAAGGCGAAAAAGGAGGACATCCGAATCGGACGCCCTCAGAGTTTGGCGAAACATGAAAAACCGGTCTCGAACTCATTATTTCCTGCGATAGAGGTCCATGCTCTTATACCCTGCCCGTAGAGCCTCTATCATTTCCTCTTTCCGTTTGGCCCTTGTTTCCTCTTGTACAGCACTGAAGACATAACGAGCCCAATCCTTGCGATACCCGGGAGTAAGCGACTGATAGAAAGCAAGCACCTCTGGCGTATCCTGCAACACTTTCTCCACTTCCGGAATCATTGCTATATAATCATCTACTTGCTGACTTGGTTTGGATGACGCTCTATTTTTGCTCCGGGTCTCATTTTTTAACCCGACCACCGTGAAGACATCGTCTAACCCGACCATTCGCGCAAATTTGATGCTGCTGGTTCCGATATATCCGTCCTCGCCGGCGCCTAACCCCTCAAGCAGACTGTCCCGATGAATATAAGTCGGATACACTTTATTTCCCTTCTTCGGGTAAGCCGCGTATAGATAGCCCCCCTCTTGCAGATCATCTTTTTCAATTACCCGGGTTACAAGCTCCTGTAAGGATTGCATTTCCAACACAAACGCAAAGATCAGATCATAGCCGGTGTCTTGCAGCTCAGTATCATACGGCTCTAAGCCCTCCAGCAGATCTTCACCCTCCGGTTTATTCAAAACCGCAGCTTTTCTATATTTCTGCAAATTTAATTTCTCTACAATGGATTTAGACATATTCATACCTCCCTATCTATAATTCTCCTCATTTGCTCATCATAAAGCAATGGAAATGAATTCGAGAGTTTTCAATCCCGTCGCAACTCTTGTGTATACTCCAAGGAGTTGTTATAATTTGCAACAACTTAATTCCATAAGCGAGGATGCAAGATGAAAATTAAAGTATTGGCCATTGCCCCTTATCCCGGGTTAAAGGGGTTGCTGGAGAGTATGGCACATGAAGATGCACGGATAGAAATGGACATTGAAGTAGCCGATCTCCAAAACGCCATTCCAATCGTTAATAGGGGACAGCCCTATGACGTCATCCTCAGCCGAGGGGGGACTTCATCCGTAATCAGAAGCCATGTCTCTACTCCGGTAGTCGATATTCCGGTTTCAGGCTACGATATTTTACGAGTTCTTACTCTAGTTAAAGACTCCACTACTAAGTTAGCCATCATCGGCTTCCCCAACATATGCCGCGGGGCAGCGGCTGTTTCGAGCCTGCTCGACTTTGCCATTCCGATTTATTCGATCGAACAAGCAACCGAAGTGCATGCCGCGCTGAAAAAAGCTTTTGAGGATGGCGTGAAAATCGTCCTTGGAGACGCGATCACGGTACGTACGGCGGAGGAGATGGGTTATAACGGTATCTTGATTACATCGGGACGCGAATCCGTGCTGGAGGCCCTGTCCGAGGTAAAACGGATCTATGATGTCATATTGAAGGCAAGGGAAAACGGAGGTTTTTTTGAACATATCCTGGAACATCACCGGACAGGAGTGCTTGCGTTAGATGATCGAGGTGTTATTCGTTATGCGAACCAGGCGGCCTCGTTCTTATTAGGGTACGATAATGCGGTCATGCGAGGAATGAATGTGACAGGCATCGACCCGGTCTGGGGGCGGTATTTGGATGAGGTCTCCAGAAGCGGTCCGAGCCCGTTAGATCAAAATAAAACAAAATGGTTCCATAAGGGAAAGTTGAAAATCGAAATTGTTGTTCCCTCAATGGCGACGGGGCACACCTATTTAGTCTATATGTATCCCTTGGAAGACAGTGTGAAAAACCCGATTTCCAGCGCCTTTGAAATAACGGATCGGATTGCGACTTTTGCGCAAGTCATTGGGTCTAGCATGATTATTCAGCAAACGATCAAACGAGCCAAAGCACTTGCTCAAACCGATAAGCCGATCTGGATTGTAGGGGAAGCCGGCAGTGGGAAAACTTTATTTGCCCATTCGATCCATTCTGCAAGCAAACAAAGCGGTGACGGATTATATGTTCTACCGTGCAACACTTTAACCGAAACGGAGCAAGAGTCTATTTTGTTTGGTTCGGATACCGCTCCAGGGCTGCTGGATATGGATTCGGTCGGAACCATTTGTCTCCAGCAAATTCAGCATGTTAGTCCGCTTCTACAGCGAAAATTGCTTAATGCCATGCAAGCAGGAGCCCATGCCAGGATATTGGTTACTTCCCTGCTTCCGATCCATACTTTAGTGAAGAAGGAAGCAATGGATAAAGATTTTGTTCAGCTTTTCGTAGATTCCAGCTTACACTTGCCGCCGCTTCGGGATCGCTTAGAGGATATTGGAGAGATCTCGCGCGTCTTGATCGCCAACTATAATTCCCGGCACGGCAAACAGATCGTAGGCATAAGGCAAGAGGTATTGGAAGAAGACCTGATGCAAAAACTATGGCCAGGTAACATCCACCAATTGAGAACCGTGTTAGAAAGTATGCTTATGGTTACCAGCGGGAATTATATAGGCAGCAAGGAAGCAAAAGAAGGATGGTCCAAAGTTAAGGAAACCTTGCTAATGGAAGACGCGAGCCATACTGTGCCTATAAATTTATCAGGTACTTGGGAAGATATCGAAAAAAGAGTATTATGGGAAATCCTTCAAAAGGAAGGCATGAACCAATCAAAAACAGCCAATCGATTAGGCATTAACCGCTCCACTCTATGGCGAAAACTCAAAAATATGTTGCATAATTAAACACTTCTAGTGTTGATGTGCAACATAGCCTCCCTTATAATAACCTTGTAACGCTGCTCTTTGTGATGTGTTGCAATTTATAGCAGTGTTATTGTATCGCAAATAAATTAGGAGGGATTACACCATGAGAATAAAGGCAACCATTGAACGAATCCCCGGAGGTATGATGATCGTGCCATTGCTCTTAGGCGCCATCATAACCACGCTGTTCCCCACCATGGGGAAAACCTTCGGCTCCTTTACAGGGGCTCTTATGACGGGATCATTGCCGATTTTGGCCGTCTTTTACGTTTGTATGGGAGCCACCATTAATTTCAAGGCAACTCCCTATATTCTGAAGAAAGGCGGTACCTTGCTCGTTACTAAAATCCTGACAGCCATGGCCGTCGGGTTCATCGCTGCCCAGTTTCTTGGAGATGGCATGGTCAGCGGAGGCTTTTTTGCAGGACTTTCCGTGCTGGCTATCGTAGCCGCTATGAATGATACGAATGGCGGATTGTACATGGCTTTAATGGGCCAGTTCGGCAAAAAAGAAGATGTCGGCGCCTACTCGGTCATGAGTCTTGAATCCGGACCTTTCTTTTCTATGGTGACTTTAGGCGTCGCAGGACTGGCTGCCTTCCCTTGGCAAACGTTTGTAGGTGCGATTTTGCCCCTTATTGTGGGGATGATCTTAGGAAACCTGGATAAAGATATGCGCGAATTTCTTGGAAAAGCGGTTCCTGTTCTGGTTCCCTTCTTTGCTTTCGCTCTCGGCGCGGGCCTTAATCTTCAGACGGTTTGGAAAGCAGGGTTCTTAGGCGTATTGCTGGGCATTGCTGTCGTTGTAGTCACAGGGTTAACTTTGCTGTTCACAGACCGGTTAATCGGCGGCAACGGGATTGCCGGATTGTCAGCCGCCTCAACGGCCGGTAATGCAGCTGGCGTACCTGCCGCAATAGCGGCTGCCAATGCAGCCTATGCCCCGCTGGTCCCCTCGGCCACGGCCTTAGTGGCTTCCTGTGTGATCGTCACGGCTATACTGGTTCCGATCGTAACGGCTTGGTATGCCAAGAGAATCGGTGTCAAAAGTCAAATCGTATAATTGGTTTCAACGTACAAAGGTCCCGGGATTGACCTCCGGGACCTTTGTACGTCATCCTTTTCAAAAGCTCGATTTGCAAGGAGGTTCGCATCATGAGACACATTGCCATTATTGCAGATGATTTGACCGGAGCTTCCGATTCTGGTGTGCAATTTGCCAGAAAAGGCCTTCAATCTCAAGTTGTCTTTGATTTAGAGCATCTATCTACAGCTACTTGGGATTATGACGTAGTAGTGCTGGATACGGATAGCCGTTCCGTTCCCCGGGAGGTTGCTTTTGACAGAGTGACGGCAGCGGCTTCTCAGGTTAAACGTTCCGGATTTAAGCATGTTTACAAGAAAATGGATTCCACGCTGCGAGGAAATTTGGGTGCCGAATTAGATGCCGTCATGGATGCCCTTCCGTTCGATTTTGCCGTTGTAGCCCCCGCCTATCCGAAAATAGGCCGAACTACATTCAATGGCATCCATGCTCTGAATGGAGTACCCATTGATCAAACCGAAATTGCCCGAGATCCCAAGAGTCCGGTTAAGGAATCGGATTTAGTGAAACTGTTCACCTCTCAATCGAAACGCAAAGTTGGACTTATCCCATTAGAAACCCTACATGCAGGCTATCAGCAAGTTTTCGATCAAATAAAATTATTGCATCAGGACCATACTGAGCTTATTGTGTTTGATGCCGTTACGGAAGCCGATATGCAACAAATCGCGGAAATGTTGGCCGCGAGCGAATACAGGATCCTTTGGGCGGGCTCAGCGGGACTGGCAGACTACCTTCCCAAGGCGCTCTCTTTTCCGGTTGGCAGGAGTGAACCTGCAGAGCTGCCTAGCTCTAATAAGCCTGTTCTTTTAGTAGCCGGAAGCATTTCGGAAGTCACCCGCAGTCAGGTTTCTACGTTCAATACGGATCCGCAGGTCACCGCAGTAGAATTAAATACGGTTCAGATGATCGCTTCCGATGAGGGGAGCTTGCAGGAGGTACAGCGTTGTCGGACTGTACTTCTGACCGCTCTATCCACAGGATCGGATGTCTCCCTCTATGCAAGCTCCTCCCCGGAGCAAGTTAAATTGTCTAAAGCGGCAGGCGCCGAACGAGGATGGGACTCTACGGAAGTGTCCAACCGAATTGCGAATGTACTGGGCGAGATTGCTTCCGGTATTCTGCAGGAGGTCGAGCTTCAAGGCGTGATTCTAACCGGCGGAGATACGGCTAAAGCCGTTTGCAAACATCTTGGCGTATCGGGCATTCAGTTGATTAAAGAGATTGAACCTGGGATTCCCTTGGGTAAACTGGTAGCGAAATCGCCTTTATGGGTCGTCACGAAGGCCGGCGCATTCGGGAATGCAAACAGTTTGTTACACGCCAAACATACGCTGAAGGGAGAGCAATAGAATGAACAGACCGATCATAGGGATTACGATGGGAGACGCTGCAGGTGTTGGCCCTGAAATTATTATGAAATCTTTAAAGGATGCACAGGTTTATGAGTCTTGCCGACCGTTTGTCATTGGAGATGCTAAAATCTTGGAGAGAGCGGACGGCTTTGTCCATACCGGACTGCGCGTCCGTAGCATTCAATCGGTCGCGGAGGCTCAATTTCAATATGGGACCGTGGACTGTCTTGATTTGAATTTACTTCCCGCCGATCTGCCCATTGGACAAGTCTCGGCCGAGGCGGGACATGCGTCATTTAGCTTTCTGAAAAAAGCCATTGAATTGGCCAATGCCGGCGAGATCGATGCGATTTGCACCGCCCCCTTAAACAAAGAAGCTTTACACAAAGGCGGACACATTTACCCGGGTCATACCGAAATTTTGGCCGACTTAACGGGTACACAAGATTATGCGATGATGCTGTCCGCCCCCAAGCTGAAGGTGATTCACGTCACGACTCACGTTGGCCTTATTGATGCAGTCAAGATGATTCATCCGGAACGGGTGTATAAAGTCATTCGCATGGCCCATGAAACGCTACAAAAGGCCGGCTATACCTCGCCTAAAATTGCCGTCTGCGGGATTAATCCGCATGCTGGGGAAAATGGCCTCTTTGGTTACGGCGAAGAAGAGGAGAAAATCATCCCTGGTGTCCAAAAGGCTCAAGCTGAAGGCATCCAAGTTGTAGGGCCCCTTCCGGCGGATACCCTGTTCTTCCGTGCCACGCGTGGGGATTTTGATATCGTTGTGGCGATGTACCATGATCAAGGCCATGGGCCTATTAAAGTACTTGGCCTAGAGGCCGGGGTTAACATTACGGTCGGTCTGCCTATTATTCGGACCAGTGTGGACCATGGTACCGCCTTCGATATCGCCGGCAAAGGCATCGCGGACGAGCAGAGCCTGAAGGAAGCCCTTCGCCAAGCGATTGAATTGGCGCCTAGACGTGTGGAGTAGTTGAATTCATTCGAAAGTGAAAGGCGGCCATAAATGGTCGCCTTCACTTTTTACTGATTATCGATTTCCAGGAAAACCGGTTTCAAGATCTGTGGGCTGGACTTCTCTCTTTTACATTTTTGCGGATCCTCTGCTATTCACGCTGCAAGTTGCACACCACTGAGAGGAACAGCTTCTTCCCGCTTCTTTCGAGAGGCACAATCTCCTTGCCCCTCGGCAGTCGCGTCTTCGTGAACTCAACCATGACCGGAGGGCCATCTCATGAAGATGGCCTTGAGAGTTACCTGCGCCGAGGGATGTTCTGACTGGCTGATGGTCGGTCGGTGAAACAATGACCGGAGTGGGTCCACGTTCATCAACAAAGCTCATAATAATCCATCGTCGAGGTCTCCACGAAACCGGAGGATTGATAGAGCCGGAGTGCATTGGCGTTCTCCACGGCCACTTGCAGCATAATGTCCCCTGCGTTCGCTTCCTTCAGCTTATCAATCGCCTTCAAGAGAGTCGCTCTTCCATATCCCTTGCCGCGATACTCGGGCAGAACCCCTAGACCATAGATGCTCCCGATGCCGGGGGACAGCTGGATATGGACTTTCCCGATGACCTGATGATCAGCTTCTGCAAGATAGATGGTCATGCCCCTCTTTTCTTCCTCCTCAGGCAGGATCATCCCTTCCCTTGTGTCGTTTGTCTCCTCTTCCCCCAGTTCGTCGCCAAAGTATATCGCATTCTGCCGGTGAATCTCCCACGCATCGGCATTCGTCGCCTTCCGAAGTGTAAAGCCCTCTAAGTCATTGTGTATCTCCGGTCGATCCACCCGAAGATACATCTCATGCTCCGAATGGTGGTACATGGCTCCGGTTCCTTGGATGAACGCTTGCCCGGCCTCCGACTTCCGATCGCTTAAGAGAAGCATACTCTTGGGAGATCTGCGCCTCCACTCTGCCATAACCAGCCTGCTTAATGTCCCAAAAATGCCTTGGCGCCTGTATTCAGGATGCACCATGCCGTTCACTTCGAGCGGTGTACCTGCGCCCCCGAATTCGCAAATCCCCATATAGCCGATCAACTCATGTCCATCGAAGTACATGAATTCATTGATTTGGCGGATCCCCGCGCAGTCTGTGCGTGAATATACACCAAGCTTGTAGTCCAATTCGAGCTTCAGAGTCGTCTGATCTTCACGGATGCACCTTTCTTGGAGTCTGTTAATCAAGTCATAATCCTCTTGGTAGATTCCCTCTCTGAGCTTCAACCACGGGTTACGGATAGTCTTCATGTGACACCTCTATAGGACCGATTGTCATATTCCATTTGCTGTAAGCCTATCATAGCATAACAAATGAATTCAAGGCGATGACTAAAGACAGAAGGAGAAGCTGTATGAACAGAGTGGACAAAATCAGATTCATGCTCCTTTACGGTGAAGCGCCTGAGGCCCAATGTTAAAGTTACATGGAATTGGATCGGGATGGCAATATGATCGCGCTCTACAATAGGTATGGCGAGGAAATAGATGGTACGGGCGCTTGGCAAATTCGATAACGAAGACCGCGATCATTTTTATTCCTAGTTAGAATGTGATGGTGTAGGATAATCTGCACGACAGGCTGGCGATTCGGTGTCGGACGGACGTAATGAATAATTGGGTGGTAGAAGATGGACAAACGGGTTCAAGCGGTAAGAGGAATAAAAAGAGGGACAATGTTAACTGCTCTACTCATCGGTATTTTTGTCGCGTTTCTTAATGAAAATTTACTTACCAATACGTTTCCTGGATTGATGAGGCAATTTAACGTTGCTGCTTCGACGATACAATGGTTATCGACAGGTTATATGCTCGTGATTGGCGTACTGGTGCCGGTGACCGCATTGCTGCAGCAATGGTTCACGACTCGCCAGCGCAAGCAAAAGTCCCCCGCCAGGTACCGCATCATTTTCTGACCAAAATTGGCCCGAGCAGCAGTTTGCGCCGACTTTTCCGCCGAGTGTAGCCCACTCCCAACCATACCCAGCAAAGCCTTCTTCTATGTCACTGCGGGATTTTCCGAAAAAACTTGCCGTTACTTGTGGTAAAGGTTCAGCAAATCCTCTCTAAGGCGAAATTACTTAAGGTGTTTTTTGTCTTAACATTTTCAACAACGGAATCAGCCGAAGCGCATAAGAGAAACCGTCTCGCTAAGGAGGCGGCAGCGGTTTAGGTCGATTTCGCCTTTTTAGGCCAGACGAAGTTGGAGACGCCGATCAGAAAGTCGATGCCGAGGACGAGCATCCATTTCGACGCTGTTTGAATCAAGACTTCCGTGCGGGAGGCGTCCCCGACGATCCAGTGAGTTAAATACAAAAGTCCCGCCCCGATCGCGAAAGCAACGACATGCCTTAGCACGCCTTTCATATAGTGTGCGGCATATTCCATCCCGTACCGCTTCTCAGGCTTCTCGCCTTGCTTCGCCACGTAATACCGGAATCGCTCGTCCGCCCAGAGGATCATGCTTTTCCCGAACGCGATCGACACTCCGATATAAACCGCGGCCACCGCATGCGCCAGTGTCGCCGTCGCACCATAGTACATGTCGATGCCCGCGACGATCAACAAGTATAAATCGATCACCGGCGTCAGTGACAGCAGCACGAGTCCCAACGTCTTCTGCCGCAGCAAATACCGAGCGATGAACCCGAGGCCGATAACGACCCAAAAAGCGATCTCGCAAGCGACGATCGACCATACGATGAAGTTCAAAGTCCACAATCCCTTTCCGATACAATTGTATTATTTAACGAATTCATCATATCATGCATCATTTTACAGCACAACTGTATTATTAACATCACGATATGATACAATGAACTCATGCCGAAAATCGTGAATCGTGAACAGAAAAAAGAGCATATCGCGGCCGCTACTTGGCGGGTGATTTTGCGAGATGGGATGAAAGGCGCGACGGTGCGCGGCATCGCGAAAGAGGCGGGCATGTCGCTCGGCGCGCTGCGGCACTACTTCTCGACGCAGGACGGGCTGATTGCCTATGCCATGCAGCTCGTGCGCGAACGGGCGCTCATGCGTATCGCGGCGATCGACCGCAGCGACCTACCTCCGAAGAGAAAGGTGCTGGGCGTCCTTTTCGAAATCGTGCCCTTGAACGAGGATACGCGGGCGGAGATGGACGTCTGGCTCGCCTATGTGTTTTCGCTCGGCCCCAAGGCGGATACGCTCGGGGTACAGCAGGAGATACGCGAGGGGATGCGGAATCTTGTCGCTTATTTGTCCATAGTCCGCTTGCTCCGCGAAGGGACGGATCAAGAGCTAGCGGCTGAGACGCTGTACTCCCTCGTCGATGGCATCGCAATGCACGCGTACCTCGAGCCGAGCCGATTGACGAAGGAGCGGATCGCTGCCATATTAACGGGGTATTTGGATTCGATCTGTATCGCGGAGTAAAAAACGCCTTAAGATCGCGTTTGTCCATCGGCATTGATGGTGGTTCACGATTTACTTTTCTTTCACATAACGTTGTTGTATTCACGAACCCTCACTGGCTTAAGGCCGCAGGCCGGCCGCGACGCGGTTTGCCAGTGCAGGGTTGTCTGCCTGATCCACATCTCAGATTGAGCTTTGGCAGACCAAGGTCGGCGTAGCCGACCGCAGCGTGAATACGGTGTTATACGCAGTTCTCGACATCCTGAACTACTCCACAAAGATCAATCTTCCCAGAAAAAGAAGCAATCAAAAACTCGATAACCTTCTTCATTAATTATTGTTGGGATAGATATCTCAAATTCAATAGGCTGTTCAAGATATTCCTTTTTTAAAAGTTTGTAGCCATAATTATTCAACACTTGTTTTATCCGATTTTCTACTTCATTCCAATTTCCTTCTGGTAATTTACCAATTGATTTTGTCGATAAAAACTCAAAACTCCCACCTCGAGAATGTCGCGTCACTTCGCTTCGTCCATATGCTGCCACTGGCGCATGCCTGCAAACATAAAGTAATAATCCATAAATGGTTTGATGACCTCTATTAATTAATGTTGATGATCCATCCTTTTTGTAACAGAATATATTTACAAAAGAGGCATATCCGCTTCCGTAACTATTAAAATCCGCTTCTACTCTCAAATTACTAATTGAACTTAGGTTTCCTACTAGTTTCTTTATATAACTACCTATCTCATTTTCTTTCATAGGATATGTGTCATAAGGATAAGTACCACTAACAAACTTCTGTTCTACTATTGATTTTAATTCATCCTCGGTAAACTTCATGCTTAAATCCGCCTTTCGAGAATTGCGTATAACGTTTTTGAATTCACGAACCCGAAAGGCTTAAGGCCAGCTTGACTGGACGGGTCCGCTTGCGGACTTAGCCTTGCAGGGTTGTCTGCCTGATTCTGCTTCCTTGAGTTACCTCGGGCAGACCAAGGACCCGCCAGGGTCCGCAGCGTGAAAATGGTGTTAGGTGAAGTCATTGCCTTCTTTGGCAAGCTCAAACATTCTTCTATAATCATCTTTAGTCGTAAACCGACGAGGAACTTTATCTTTCTCCAATGCCTTATTCCATATATTAACTAAATCTTCAAATTAAACTAACTTGCATTCAAGAATTCTGTCAGAATATCTTGTAATAACATTAGCTAATAATGCATAACACATAGCTACTGGTTGAGGTAACGTTAACAATTCTGAATTGTATTCACCTTCATAGACTACAAATTCTCGTTTCCTTAATAAATAAGAATACGCCAATGACCTATAAGTTCTATGATTTAATTTTGAAAGATCTTGATATAACTGATCGGGCATCCCGTGGATAGGTCCCATTGCGTTTCATCAAAAAAGTAAATAATTCTTTAGCCAGAACTTCAGCTTCCCTTTGAAATTGATTTTGAGCTTCATATTCATATGGGTTTTCATATGCTTCATTAGGTGAACGACCCCAAATAAAACTTGTCATTGTTATCTCATCCCTTGCAATGATTTCACCTAACGCCTGATTCACGAACTTCGCAAACAAGCCAAATTCAGCGATATTTATGAATTCCAAAGTGCCGCTCACTATCTATATAATATCATGAGATTGGAAGATTGTGGTCATTATGATAGTCCCAAAGAACTAAGAGCCACTAAAACAAAATGTTTTAGTGGCACTTAATCACGCTATTCCATGTGTCCTTCAGGCTTCACGGGGTTTTCCCCAACAAAATTTTTTCGCCTCACTTATGATAGAGTTCTCCGCACTATTTGTATCAGCAAGTTTCGTTTTTCTCACAGCATACTCAGGTTCCCAATTTCCTGGCTTGTCTCTTGACTTAAGTCAATGCACGTAAGCATCCCCCTAGTTACAATGTAATCATTACTTTAACTTAGGGGGGTTTTTAATGGTATTCCAAGGAAAGGGTTATGGGATCAACTAAGGTCTTGTTGGATTCTCTTCTTAATTCTGCTTAGTGACTCCGGAGTAATGCCGAGATAACTGGCCAATTGATGTTGGGGTACCCGGTCGATGAGAGATGGGCGTTTCATTAACAGAGTCCTGAAGCGTTCTTCAGGCGAAGAAGCGATAAAAGCAGCGAATTCCTCTTGGACCTCACTAAAGTTCTCCTCGATCATCCTGCGGGTCATCGACTCCAATTGAGGGTGTTTGTTGTACATGTCTTTTTCAGTATCCAGGTCGCCAACGACCATTTCCGAATCTTCAATGCACGTGAAGGTGTAATCGGACGACTTGTCTGGTTTGTGATGATTGAAAATGGCGATAGCTTGCTCTTCGGTGTAGAAATTGGATGTGACCTCTCTTCCATCTTCATCGATCGAATACTGCCTTACGCAACCTTTCAGGATGAAATAACATTTTGTAGGGGCATCTCCTTGTTTAAAAAGAACGGTCCCCTTTTTATATTCCTCTATACGGATCTCGTCCACAATGGCTTGCTGATCTTCCTCGTTAAGGGAAGTCCATCTGGACATATACTTGTATAAAATGTCTTTCATATCGCTTTCCTTCATCTCCTTCTCTTCCGCTCTACTCCTATTCATTTTCTAACGTTAGGGAGCCGGTTGTAAAGGACCGTTGTAATGGAAAAAAATAGGGGGAGAAACTCATGAGAGCCATGGTCCAAATCTCGTATGGTTCACCGGAAGTGATTGTCCCGCAAGAAGTCGCGAAACCATCTCCTGGAAACAAGGAAATTCTCATTCGTATCCAGGCTTCCAAAGTGGGGCCATCGGACTGCGCTTTTCGCAAGGGCGATCAACTAATGGTTAAATTGATGTACGGACTGTCCAAACCGAAATTTGCAATTGGAGGAACCGAATTAGCCGGAGAGGTCGAAGCGGTCGGCGAAGAAGTAAAGCATTATAAAGCGGGAGATCGCGTGTTGGGGATGAGCATCAAGAACTTTGGCGCTTATGCCGAATATAAGTGTCTTTCCGAAGAGAGCCCACTTGCGGTAATACCGGATAACATCACCTATGAAGAAGCCGTCGGCGTCTGTGACGGGGGTGCCACCGCATTGACGTTTCTAAGAGATAAGGCAAAGCTGCGGATGGGACAGAAAGTGCTGATTAATGGCGCCTCGGGGGCTGTCGGCATCTACGCCGTGCAATTGGCCAAATACTATGGCGCTGAAGTAACAGGCGTTTGCTCTCCCGGCAACGAAGACCTGGTGAGAAAAGCAGGGGCAGATTTTTTTATTGATTATACCCGGGAGGATTTCACGAAGGCGGACAGAGCCTATGATGTCGTTTTCGATGCTGTAGGCAAACGCTCCTTCACGGCGTGCAAGCGAGTACTTGCGGCCAAAGGAATTTATCTGACCACCGTACCCAAGCTGTCTAATATGTTACAGATGATGTGGACTTCTCTGTTTAGAGGCAAACGGGCCGTATTTGCTGCAGCCGGTCTTATGCAAAACAAGGCGAATTTGGCGTTTCTCATGGAACTCGCAAGGAATGGAACGCTGAACGCCGTGATCGATCGTCGATATCCTCTGGAGCTCCTGCCGGATGCCCACAAATATGTAGAGACCGAACGTAAAAAAGGTAACGTGATTATTAAGTTTTAAAGTCAGCCGTGACCCTTCTGCTCAAAAACTTGCCGTTACTTATGGTACGGTTCCCCGCGCATAATTTTATACGCGCGGTACACCTGCTCGGCCAGGACGAGCCGCATCAGCTGATGCGGCAAGGTGATGCGGCCAAAGCTGAGCCGCCGTGCGGCGCGCTGGAGCACGGCCTCGGACAGGCCGAGCGAGCCGCCGATGACGAAGGCGAGCTGGCTCGTGCCGTAGGTGCCGAGGCCCGCGATGTGGCGCGCCAGCTCCTCCGACGACCAGGGCTCGCCCTCGATCGCGAGGGCGATCACGTGCGTGTCGTCGCTCTTGATCGCGGCGAGGAGGCGCTCGCCCTCGCGCTGCTTCACCAGCGCCTCCTCAGCGGCGCTGAGGCGCTCGGGCGCCTTCTCCTCGGCGACCTCCACGATCTGCAGCTTCGCATACGGCGTCATCCGCTTCACATATTCCGCGATCCCGTCCATCAAGTACTTCTCCTTCAACTTCCCGACCGCAACGATTTGAATCAACAAAAGTCCCACACTCCTTGTGAAGTAACCCCTGAATATAACGAAAGACCGCCAGAACCCGTTCCAGCGGTCATTGGAGAGTCAATCCGTCACTACTCGCGGCGTCAGCTAAAGGCCTCGGCCGTAACACGAAGTATTACTTAGTATTTCCCAGCCTGACCGGAGTCACACTCCGCCTTCCCCGGCTACACCCGATCCTGCACGGGCGTACCTAGCTTCACCAGCACATATTGCGGCGGACTCGAGCAACGCGCACAATGCGTCGACAGCTCCATGCCCGGGATCGAAACCCGGCTCAAATCATACACATCCGGAGCCGCCTCATGCTCATCGACGAAAATGTCGAGGGCCAGCTCCAGATGCTCCTTACAAACGACAAGCATGTCGATTATTCCTCTTTTCGCTCGATTAACGTCAGGGTGACGGTCGCTTTCTTACTGCCGCGGTAATACGTGATCGTCAGCTTATCCCCGATCTTCTTCTCGTTGTACAAGTACTGCCGCAGCGAGAGATTCGTAGACACCGCCTTGCCGTCCAGCTCGGTGATCACGTCGTTCACCGCGAGCCCCGCGTCCTTCGCCGGGCCCATCGCGTCCATGACGATAAGTCCATTTTTCACCGTATCCGGCAATTTTAGTCCTTCCACGCCCTTATAGGAACGCAGGGAATCGGTCGTCACGCCCAGGTACGGCCGCTTCACCTTGCCATACTTGATCAAGCTCTCGATCGTATCCTTCGCCTGATTGATCGGGATCGCGAAGCCCAGCCCCTCGACGCCTGTCTCCGACACCTTCATGCTGTTGATGCCCACAACTTGCCCGTCCAGGTTGACCAGCGCGCCGCCGCTATTACCTTGATTGATGGCTGCGTCCGTCTGGATCACGTCCATCTCCCAGTCGTAGTTGCCATCGTTCGCGAAGGAGATCGGGATCCGCCGATGCGGCGAGCTGATCACGCCCACCGTCGTCGTCTGCGAGAAGCCGAGGCCAAGCGGATTACCGATCGCGATCGCAGTCTCGCCCGACTGCAGCTTCTCCGAATCGCCGAAATCCGCATACACCTTGATCCCGTCCGCGTCCATCTCCAGCACCGCCAGGTCGGTGATCTGATCCTTGCCCTTCACCGTCGCCTTCTTATGCTCCCCGCTCGCCAGCACGACCTCGATCTGTGTCGCATTTTGTACCACGTGGTTGTTCGTGACCACATAGGCGTGATTCCCGCTCTTCTGGAAAATCACACCCGACCCGATCCCGATCATCTGCTGAGATGCGCTCTTATCGGCCGCTTCTTTGCCCGTGCTAATAATACTCACGACCGTCGGTTTGACCGTGTTCACAGCCTTCACGACCTTGTCGCTGCGCCACTGCACATAGTCCTCCGCAGACATCGCAGGCGCCGCGACGGGAGCGGCCTCCCCAGCCGGCTTCCCGGAACCGGTCAGAGCGGATGCGGCCCAGATGACGCATACCGCCAGCAGGATGCCGGCCCCCGCCGAAGCCGCGACGACCCCCAGCTTTTGCTTGCCCCTCCAGCCGGACCTCCAGCCTGATTTCGTCCAGTCGCTCCGCCAGGAGACGGATTTGTTCACCTTCGTCGTATAAAAGTCATCGTCGAACAGGCTCATGACGCTCACTCCTCCCGAGGACCCTCTCTAGCCCTCGCCCAAACTTGCTATGTCCATCCGAATCCCGCATGAATGGCGGGCCGTCTTAATGTCAAAACTGGTCCTATACCCTATATTTACCCAAATCGATTCTAAATCTACCAGACCTATCATACATTTTACTAGATTCCAGGAAGAACTTCGAGAGAAGCCAAAAAAAGGAGAGATTCCCAATGAACCGAATCCATTCGCACATGCAGGAAGTGAACATGATCGCCAAGCTGGCGGACTTGAAGGAGGAGCACTACCGCAACAGTCTGTTGATCAGTGCCCTGATGGAGCTCTTGATTGAGAAAGAGGTGCTGAAGCGGCAAGAAATCGAGTCCAAGATGGTGGAGCTCGATTCGCTTATGACTCCCGATTCAGCTTATCCCATGGCGTAGAGCGGTCGAAGTATGTATCCATCAGCTTCACCCTCCGGCTCTCGGCCGGCAACCCGCCTTCTTCTAAAATATTATTCACGGTGAGTTTGGCCAAATCCATGAGATTGTGGTCCCGGCTGAGGTGCGCCAGATAGACCGACTGCGTCCGCTCCGCGACGATCTCGCAGAGGGCTTCCCCCGCCGCATCGTTGGACAGGTGGCCGGTATCGCCCATGATCCGCCGCTTGATGTTCCACGGGTAATGCCCGATGCGGAGCATCTCGAGATCGTGATTGGACTCCAGGATGAGCGCATCGGAATCGGCGAGCTTCTCCTTCACCTTGCTGCTGACATAGCCGAGATCGGTGGCCAGGCTGAGCTTCTGCTCGCCCTCATAGAAGCAATAGCCGACCGGATCGGCGGCATCGTGCGAGATGCGGTAAGACTCCACCTGGAGCGAGCCGCCACCGAACTCCAGCATCTCGCCGGGCTCCAGCACGACCCGCTTCTCGTCGGCCAGCTCGCCCAGATGCTTGTTGAGCGCGTCCCACGTCTTCTCGTTGGCGTACACCGGCAGATCGTATTTGCGCGCCAGCGCGCCGACGCCCTTGATATGATCGGAATGCTCATGCGTGATCAGGATCGCGTCCAGCTCTTTCCCCTGCACATCCCGCTCCTGCATGAGCTGCTCGATTTTTTTCATGCTGAGGCCCGCGTCGACCAGCACCTTCGTCTCCTCGTTCGCTACGAGCAGCGAATTGCCGGTCGACCCGCTGGCCAGTACTGTGAATCGTAATGACATCGTGCCTATCTCCTTCGTCCCACTAGACTTCCTTACTTCGCCGGCCCGAGGTTAATCGGCTGCGGATTCTCGACATCCCCCCGGAACCCGTTGACGTAGTACACGTCGCCGCCCTCCACCGCTACGCGCCACGTAGGCACGAGCAGCCGTTTCTCCGAATCGTACAATTGCCCGTGATAGCCGAGCCGGATATCCTGGATGACCGCCCCGTTCTGCAGGAATTTATCCGACAACGTCCGCAGCACCGTATAGGCCGGGATGACCTTCTTCTCTTCCTTCTCATCGCCCGGCGCCGACTCGACCTCGACGAACGATTGCTTATAGGCGCTGATCTCGCCGTTCGTCATATACAGCTCGAGATTGACGTCGAACATCGGATAGTCCCCATGCATCTGGTTCATGACGTACAGCCCGTCCAGCCCGGAGATCGGGTCATAGCGGTACGCTTCCGCATGGGGGATCGTGTTGCTGTTCATATCCCGCAGGGTGCCCTTGCTGATAAAACGGTTATATTTGAGCGGCTCCGAGAGCGTTACTTTTCTTCCAAAATTGTTGCCTTCGACCCATTTTACCACAATTTCTTTCATCTTGGGTACGTCCTTCGGAATGTCCACACTGAGTCGAATGCCCCGGCTCTGCATCAGCTTGTTCAGCTCTTCGGCCTGGTCGGCGGACGCCTTCTTGTCCCCAATCATCCACTGATTCGACCACAATTCGTAGCCGAGCGTGATGTTGAGCAGCAGGAAAGAGAGGATCAAGATCGTCTTGGCCCGGCTCCAATCCATGCAGCTGTCCCCCTTTCCTTCCAAATGTTTCTGAACAAGCTTATTTGATCACTTCATACGTGCCGTCCCGGTACTCCGCGATCCAGACCGGATTCAGATCGATATATTTCTCCTGCACGACCGGCTGATACGCGGGATAGATCGCAGCCACCAGCGTGCGCCGGGGCGAATTGGCCAGCCAATCGTCGAGGTATTTGCCGCCCTCCAGCGTCTTGAGCGTCCGTTCGAGCCGTCGGCTCTCCAGCGTCAGCATCGACCGGTCGTAATTGGCGACCGTTCCTTTTTGGAGCACGAGCTTGATCAGCCCGAACCCGTCGGGGCGATCGCTCATGATCGGATACGAATCGTAATATTGGCGGAACGTGAACGTCTGCTTCCCGATGACCGGCGTCTGGGGAATGCTCTTCACGGCGAATTGCCCGCTCCAGCCCCCATGCTGATTGACGAACGTGACGGCGGAATTCAAATTCTCCCTCACATCGTTGCGGCTGTCCACAGACGGGATCGGGTCGGAATAGCTCATCCACTGGTCCGTCCTCACCTGCAGGCCGCGCTTGCCGTCGGTATAGATCTGCGAGCCGTCCCGAATGCTGAAGTTCCGCGTGTTGCTCGGGTCCACGAACAGCGTCTTGGTCAGTTGTTCCACCGTCATCGCTTCGAACGGAATGCGATATTTGGTGATCTCGATCGGCTTATCCGGCAAATAAATGTCGCCGTCCTTCGAGTGGTACGTCGTCTGCAGCTCGCCAAAGCCGACATAGCCCTCCACGTCCTTGATATTCAAGTCCGCTCTGGCCTCATACAAGTTGTAATCCGTAATGAAGAACGTTTTCACGTCTTCCTTGACATCCTTCGTATAGATCCAGATCCGATTCACCATCTCGTTATCGAGCGGCAGGTCGCCCTTCAGTTCGAATAACGATTTCAGAATGCTGAACGGAATCCCCCCGCGAAAACGGAGCTCCACCCCCGGCTGCTTGCCCCGCACCTCTTCCCAATCGACATTGCCCGTGAGCGTCGAGCTGCGCCGGAAGCTGTCGAACGTCCGCTTCTTGAGCGACTCGAAGATCAAGTTGTAGAACTGCGTGTTTGGGTACAGCAGGGTATGTGTATCTTTGCCGGAATGCAGAATGATCTGCTCCGGGAACAACAGCTCGTCGACCGACACTTGCGTCCCGATTTTGTCCGCCTCGACGTATTCATTCTGCTTCACCGGGTCATGACGCGGTTCGCTGAATACGAGCAAGTAGCTCTGGAACAAGCTGGACGCGACGAGCAGACTGAGCACGATGGTCTTCAGCCTCTCGATCACACCGCATCCCCCTCCCAGCGCTGCAGCGGCAAAGTAAACGTGACACGCGTGCCATGGTTGTATTCGGACTCGAGCGAGATCATACCGCCGTGGGCTTTGACTATTTCCCGGGCAATCGACAGCCCGAGACCGGTCCCGCCCATACTGCGGGAACGCGCCTTGTCGACGCGATAAAATCTGTCGAAAATCCGGTCCAAATCTTTCTTCGGAATGCCGATTCCGTTGTCCTGTACCCGGAACTCCATCCAGTGGTCATCGAGCTTGTGGCCGAACAGCTGAATATAGCCGCCCTCCGGGGTATATTTGATCGCATTCGACACAAGATTGTCGAGCACCTGATCGATCTGGTCGCGGTCCAGCTTCACATCGGCGAGCTCTGCATCGGCGCTGATCGAGATCTGGATGTTCTTCTGCTGCAGCTGGAAGGCGAACCGGTCGGCCACCTCCTCGAGCATATCCGGCACCTGTGTCCGCACCTTGGCCATAAGCGCCTTGCGCGAATCGAGCCGGGACAGGTGCAGCAGATCGTTCACGAGCCGGATCATCCGCTCCGTCTCATTGCGCATGACGCCGACGAAGCGATGGGCGAGCGCCCGGTCGTCCACGGCCCCATCGTCGAGTGCCTCCAGGTAGCTCTTGATCGTCGTGAGCGGCGTGCGCAGCTCGTGCGATACATTCGCCACGAACTCGCGTCTCGCCTGCTCCAGCTTCTCCTGCTCCGTCACATCCTGCAGCACCGCGATCGTGCCGACCTCGGTGCTCTTATCCCGTCGCAGGATCGGCGTGAAGGTCACCCGGAGGGTAACCGTGTCGTCTTCCTCCGGATCGCCGATGTGGACGAGCGCCATCTGCTGCTGGCCGTCCGCCGGCACCGGCATCGTCTCCCGCCGCAGGCCGAGCATTTCCCAAATTTCTTGATTGCGGATCTCCGCCTTGTCCATACGCAGCATCTGTCTCGCCCGCCGGTTGATCACGAGAACCTTCCCCCGATCGTCCGTGGCGATTACCCCATCGTTCATATTGGACAGAATGGAGCTCAGCTTCTCCTTCTCCTCTTCGTTCAGCGCGAGCGCGTCCTTCAGCCGATCGGTCATGTAATTGAACGCATGGCCCAATTGGCCGATCTCGTCGGAGCCCTTCACCCGCACCACCTGGTTATAGTTGCCTTCGGCCATGGCGGTCGCCTGTCTCGTAATCTCCTTGATCGGATTCGTGATCGCATTCGAGAGAATGATGCCGAGCGCCGCCGTCAGGACTAGGGCGAAGATCGTTCCGGTGAGGAAAATCTTGTTGATCCCGTTCATCGTCCGATACAACGGCTCCATCGAAGCCACTATATATACGACACCATTCACCTTCGAACCGTTGCCTACCGGTTGGGCGACAATTTTTTTGCGTTCCCCGCTTTCGTCGATCAACTCCGACTCATTGTCTTTGATCCCCTGTAGCGCCGACAGCACCTCAGCCTGGATGTTCTTCTGTCCGACCCGGGCGGCATTGCTCTGCAGCGACGTGCTTAACACTATGCCGTTCGCGTCGATAATCTGAATCTCGGCTCCGCTGATGTCGAACAAGCTGTTCACGATGCCGTTCAGATCGGCGAGCGACTTCTTGCCTTCCTCGGTCGAGCTCGAATCCTGGCCCTCGGACAAATATTTGTCGATGTCGACAAAGCCCGCCAGCAGCGTCGCCTGAGACTTCAAGGTGGAGGAGAAGTTGTCGATGAAAGAACGCTCCATCGTGCGCACGAAATACACTCCGATGAGCTGCATCGCGATCAGGATGAGCAGCACATAGATGATAATGAAGCGCACTTGAATCGTCTGGAACAGCTTCAACCCTTTCATAATCGGCCCCCTTGCTCTCCTGCTAGCTGTTGTCCCGCTTGCGCTGTTGCCCTACTTGCCCGACGAGGTTAACCGCGTCAACGCCTTTACAAAGGCCCCCCGTTGCGCGGATTACGCATCATATAGCCCAGCCCGCGCCGGGTCATGATGTATTCCGGCTTGCTCGGGTCGTCCTCGATCTTCTCTCTTAGCCGGCGAATCGTCACATCTACGGTACGCACATCGCCTAGATATTCGAAGCCCCACACCGCCTGCAGCAGATGCTCCCGGGTCATCACGCGCCCGCAATGCTTGCCCATGTAATAGACCAGCTCGAACTCGCGATGCGTCAAATCGAGCGGCTGCCGGTCCTTATACACAATGTACATATCGCTGTCGATCATGAGCCGGTGAATCCGCAATCCGGTTGGCTCCGCCGCTTCCTGCTGCGACGGCAGCGCCTTGTTCTGGCGCCGCAGATGCGCCTTCACCCGAGCGAGCAGCTCCCGCGTCCCGAACGGCTTCGTCACATAATCGTCCGCGCCCAATTCGAGGCCCAGCACCTTGTCCAGCTCCGAGTCCTTCGCCGTGAGCATGATGATCGGGATGTCGCGCTTCGCCCGCACTTCCCGGCAGACGTCCATTCCGCCCTTCACGGGCAGCATAATGTCGAGCAGGATCAAGTCCGGCTCTTCGGAGAACGCGAGCTCGACCGCCGTTCCGCCATCGAACGCGCACACGACCTGGTAGCCTTCCTTCTCCAAGTTGAATTTCAGAATTTCCGCAATCGGTTGTTCATCATCGACGACTAATATTTTTCCGTGCACGCGCGCCACCGCCCTGCTTTTCTTGGTATAACATCATTCTACCACACCCGGCCCCCCGTTGCCCGCTCGCAGACTACTAAAAAGAGGCTGAATAGCGACACCGCGGTCGCTACCCAACCTCTGGAAACCCAACGAATAAGCAATAAGAGTGCTCTTACATCGAAATAAACTTAAGCGGGTTCTCCGGCACTCCACTGCGCTGCACCTCGAAGTGGAGGTGGGTGCCCGTGGAATCGCCCGTGCTGCCCATAATGCCGATCTTCTCGCCCTTCTCCACAACCTTGCCCTTCGAGGTCAAGATCTGGCTCAGGTGGCCATAGACCGTACGGTATCCATTCTGATGATCAATGATGATCTGGTTGCCGTACCCGTCGCCCTTGTCCCCGACATAGAGGACAATGCCGTTGTCCGACGCCATGATGTTCTTATTGCCGGTAATGTCGATGCCCTTGTGCATCTTGCCCCAGCGCATCCCGAAGCTGCTCGAGATGCTGCCGCTCAGAACCGGTCGGGCGAACTTGCCTGTGCCTTCACCCAGGACGACCTTGGTCCCCTTCTTCGCGACCGCGGACACCGGTTGTTCTAGCACTTGCTCTTCGAGCAGCTGTTCCTCCGCCAGGAAGCCGTTCTCCTTCGTCAGCTGGAACGTCGCTTTCTTCAAACCGTTCTTACCTGGCGAGATGATCTGGACCTGGCCGGCCCGCATGTTCTCATCCTTCTCGTAGATCGTGTCGTATTGAATCTCCTGATTCTCGACGACCTTCTCCACCGTTCTTACCGTCAGCGCAGGCTTCAGCACCGTCAGATCGAGCACTTGGCCTACCTTGATCTTATCGTCTACAATCCAAGGATTCTTCTCATAGATGAGCTGGCGGGGAATGCCCAGCTTCTTCGCGATACAGCCGACACAATCGCCGGCCTGGACCGTATACTTCGTCGGGGCGACGTCCCCGGTCTCGAGCTTCTTCACAATGTCCTGCGGGTTCGCCAGCTGGTCCGGCTGGATGTCCTTCTCGTTCAGCGCCACCGGCTCCACGAAGCCCACCGATTGAATGATCGGCTGCCCGATCTGCGGTTCCGCACTAGTGGCGGTGTCCGCTGCAGGAGCGGCGCTGCTCGCCGACAGGACGCTTACGGCTCCCGCGGCTTTGGCGGTTGCCGTGACGGGCACGAACTTCGCCTTCACCTGCTCGAGAATCTGATTGGCGGTGTCGTTATCCTTCACCATCCCCATGGACTTGCCGTTCACGACGAGCTCGACCCCGACCGCCTTCGCGACCAGCAGGCTGTTCACACCCTGGATCGCCGCTGCATCGTCGCTTTGGAGATTGAAAGCCTTTTCAGCTTTGAAAGTGACCTCATCCGCATTAGCCAAGACCATATGTACGTTGGGATTCTGGGCTTCCAACTCCTGTGTCTTGCTCGAGATGAAGTTGCGGATTACCGATGGATCGCTCACGGAACCGACTTGCTGATTGCCTACGTACACGTGGTACACTTCGTACGTATGTTCTTTAACATATTGATTGCCGCCAATCGAGACGGATGCCAGGAGCCCGAGTGCTCCTACCCCTTTCAAAAGGCGAAGCCTATACGCTCGAAGAATGGAGGATGCGTGATGAAGAGGCTTTCGATCCGTGATTGGTTCAATCAAGCTTGTGCCGCGAGCCTTCGGCAGTGAGCTTAGCGCGCGCTTCGCGCTCTGCCACTTGTCCTTGACCCACTCGGTTGCCTTGAATGAGTTCATGATTGTCTCCTCTTACTTATTTGTGAAACTGGCAAAATTCGACAGAAAATGCCGATTTGCCACGTTTCTACTTTACCACAGCCAGTCTACTATTTTCAACCGACGGGTCTAAAGTAATAGGAGAGGATCGCGATTTGGTTCGAATCGTATCTCATTTATTCATATTTACGCAAAATCTGTAGCAACTGGTTATATTCTTCCGGTTTGAGCTGCTGTTCCACGATCTTCTCCACCTGCGCTAGCTCGCTCGAAGTGATGCCATCCTCGACCAGGGTCGAGATCGTCTGCATGTCGGCTTCCGGAAGCTTCGACAATGCGGCGAAGATAATGCGCTTATCCTCACTGGTCAGTTGATCCTTCTTGCTCTGAAGCTGGTCTTCGGACATCACGACGGCTCGGTCCAACGCCCGCTCGGTGGAAGTCTCCGAAGTACGGGAGGCGTCGGTGCCGGCGCGATTGCTCGTTTGCGCCCAGGCGGCGACAGCGTCCTCCTTTCCAACCGGGGTTGTGCTGGCCGGATTGCTGGTAGGATCGGGGTTCGGATCAAGGGATGTCGCATCCGGCGAAGTTCCTCCCTGACCCAATATATTCGACTTTCCCCACAGATTGACCAAAATGTCCGAAAGTTCTAAAGGTTTTTGCGAAATTTGCAGGTTAAAGGGCTTTAGGAGCTGCGTAATGTACGTGTTAACGATATACGCGGTCGTCAATACCGAGATGGTGCTGACCAAGATCGCCCCGAGCAGCAGCTTGCTGATCCAGCCTAAAAGCTTCATGTCGAATTCCCGCCTTCTGTGCGCTTCCGTGAAGCGTTCTTCCGTCTATCCATCCAGTATTGACCGATTGCGGGACGTTTAAAAGGCGGAAACGACAAAAATCCCCGCACTCATGAGAGCGCGGGGCGTGGAATTCGGTTAGGCGTAAATCGGACGAACGAGATTCGTCTGCTCGCGGTTGCGCCCGACCGAGAAGATCGCGATCGGAATGCCACTCAGCTGCGAGATGCGCTCCAGGTAATGCCGGGCATTGCTCGGCAATTCGTCGAGGGACTTCACGTTCGACAGGTCCTCGCTCCAGCCCGGAAGCTCTTCATAGACCGCTTCGCACTCAGCCAGCATGTTCAAGCTCGCCGGGTAATGGTCGATCACTTCGCCGCGGTACTTGTAGCTCGTGCAAATCTTCACTGTCTCGAGTCCGGACAGGACGTCGATCGAATTCAGCGACAGCCCGGTAATCCCGCTTACGCGGCGAGCGTGGCGGACGACGACGCTGTCGAACCAGCCGACACGGCGAGGGCGGCCGGTGGTTGTGCCGTATTCGTTGCCCTTCTCGCGGATCCAATCGCCGGTCTCGTTGTTCAGTTCAGTCGGGAACGGGCCGTCGCCTACACGCGTCGTGTACGCCTTCGCCACCCCGATGACCTGGTGAATCTTCGTCGGGCCCACACCCGAGCCGATGCAGACGCCGCCTGCGGTCGGGTTCGAGGAGGTAACGAACGGATACGTGCCTTGGTCGATGTCGAGCATAACGCCTTGCGCGCCTTCGAACAAGACTCGCTTGCCGTCGTCGATCGCATTGTTCAGGACGACCGAGGTGTCCGTCACGTAAGGGCGCAGAACCTCGGCGTAGCCCAGGTACTCCGTCAGGATCGTCTCTACGTCCAAGCCCTTGGAGCCGTACACTTGCTCGATGACGTGGTTCTTCTCCGCCACCAGATGGCGCAGCTTGCGCTCGAATTCGCCTGCATCCATCAAGTCTGCGATCCGGATCCCGTTGCGGGCCGCCTTGTCCATGTAGCATGGACCGATGCCCTTGCGCGTCGTGCCGATCTTGTTCGAGCCCTTGCGGTCTTCCTCCAGGCCGTCGAGCAGCAGGTGATACGGCATGATCAGGTGCGCCCGGTCGCTGATGCGGAGGTTGTCCGTCTTGTATCCGTTGTCGTGAATGTACTGGATCTCTTCGATGAGCGCCGCCGGATTCAGCACCATGCCGTTGCCGATGACGCAAATTTTATTGGAATAGAAAATACCGGATGGGATTAAGTGCAATTTATACTTTTTGTTTTGAATGAGAATCGTGTGGCCGGCATTGTTGCCGCCTTGATAACGGGCTACGACCTCGGCGCTCTCCGCCAAGAAATCGGTGATCTTGCCTTTTCCTTCATCGCCCCATTGGGTTCCGACTACAACAACCGTTGACATCCCGCATACCCCCGTTAAGGTGGTGTGATCTCACACCAAGATAGCCGCACCCTTCGGAGAGCGGCATTACCAGTGTAGCAGTCCCCTATTTCAAAGTCAATAAAAACGAACAATTGCACGGATGCCCATGCAATTGTTCGGAATTTGTCATATAAATGCCTATATATTCGGAAATTATGGCTTGATCCTTACCCCGCTTCGGCTCCTCCGGCGTATTGCCGGTCGAGGCTGACGAACTTGTTGAAGTTCTTCATGAAGACGAGCTCGACGGTGCCGACCGGCCCGTTCCGCTGCTTGGCGATGATGATCTCGATGATGTTCTTCTTCTCCGATTCCTTGTCGTAGTAATCGTCCCGGTACAGGAACGCCACGATGTCGGCGTCCTGCTCGATCGAGCCGGATTCCCGCAAGTCGGACATCATCGGCCGCTTGTCCTGCCGCTGCTCGACGCCCCGGCTGAGCTGGGACAAGGCGATGACCGGCACGTCCAACTCCCGCGCGATCCCCTTCAGCGTCCGGGAGATCTCGGAGACTTCCTGCTGCCGGTTGTCGCCCTTGCCCCGGCCGTGAATGAGCTGGAGGTAGTCGATCAGGATCATGCCGAGGCCCTTCTCCTTCTTCAGCCGGCGGCACTTCGCGCGGATATCGGCGACCGTCACGGACGGCGAGTCGTCGATGTAGATGTTCGCCTCGGACAAGGCGCCGATCGCCATCGTCAGCTTCTCCCAGTCGTCGCCTTCGAGGAAGCCGGTCCGCATCCGCGTCGCATCGACGTTCGCCTCGGCGCAGATCATCCGCTGGACGAGCTGCGCCGCGCCCATCTCGAGACTGAAGATGGCGACGGTCTCCTTCGCCCGGACGCCGACGTTCTGCGCGATGTTGAGCGCGAACGCCGTCTTCCCGACCGAAGGCCGCGCCGCCACGATGATGAGGTCCGACCGTTGGAAGCCGGACGTCATCCGATCGAGGTCGGTAAACCCCGACGGAATCCCGGTCGCCCCCCCCTTGTGGTTGTACAAGAACTCGACGCGCTCGAACACTTCCATCAGCACGTCGCGGATCGACACGAACCCGTTGCCGGCGCGGCGGTTCGAGATCTCGAGAATCTTGCGCTCGGCCTCGCTCAGCAGATCGCTCACTTCTTCGCCGCCGGCGTAGCCGTTGCTCACGATCTGCGTCGCCGTGCGGATGAGCCGCCGCAGCATCGACTTCTCCTCGACGATCTGCGCGTAGTAGTCGACGTTCGCCGCCGTCGGCACCGCGTTGGCGAGCTCGCTCAAGTACGAGACGCCGCCCACGCCCTCCAGCTGCTGCTTGTCCTGCAGCTTCGCCGTAAGCGTGATCAGGTCGACCGGCTCGTCCGCCGCCGCGAGCTCCTGCATCGCCGCGAAGATATGCTGGTGCGCCGTGCGGTAGAAGTCCTCGTCGCTGACCCGCTCCAGCGCCGTGATCATCGCTTCGCTGTCCAGCAGAATCGCACCTAGCACCGCTTGCTCCGCCTCGAGGTTCTGAGGCGGGATGCGGTCCAGCGCGAATAGTTCTTCACTCATGTTTATTTCTCCTCGACGACGTGAACCTTCACTTGAGCCGTAACTTCAGGATGCAGCTTGATGTTCACGACCGTGACGCCCAGCGTACGGATTGCATCGTCCATCTGGATCTTGCGCTTGTCGACCGACAAGCCCATCTTCTCCATCTCCTCGGCCACCTGCTTGCTCGGAATGGAGCCGAACAGCCGGCCGCCCTCGCCGGATTTCGCCTTGATGACGACCGTCACCTCGGCGAGCTTGGCCGCGAGCGCCTGGGCGTCTTCCTTTTCCTTGTCCTTCTTCTTTTTCTCCGCTTGCTTTTGCTGCTCGAGCACCTTCACATTGCCATCCGTAGCGATGGCCGCCAGCTTCTGCGGCAGCAAGAAATTGCGCACATAGCCCTCGGACAAGTCCTTGACCTCGCCTTTTTTGCCTTGCCCTTTGACATCCTTCAGAAAAATGACTTTCATTCGAATAGCCCCTCCTCTTCATTAATTTCCGCCAAGACGGCCTTCAGCCTGACGACCGCGTCCTCAACCTTGCCTTCCAGCTGAGTCGCGGCATTCGTCAGGTGTCCCCCGCCGCCAAGACGCTCCATCACGACTTGCACATTGATCTCCCCGAGCGACCGGGCGCTGATCCCGATCAAGCCGTCCGGCCGTTCGCTGACGACGAACGAAGCCATGATGTCCGTCATGTTGATCAGCGTGTCCGCCGCCTGGGCGATGAGCAGCTGCGGGTACTTGCTGCCCGGAGCGGTCACGGCCACGGCGATATGTTCATAGAGCACTTCTGTGTGCTTGATCAATTCCGCCTTCCGGTTGAACGCCTCCAGGTCCTCCTTCAGCATGCGCTGGATGAGGCCTGAATCGGCGCCGTTGCGCCGCAGGAACGAAGCCGCTTCGAACGTGCGCGCTCCCGTGCGCAGGGCGAAGCTCTTCGTGTCCACGGTGATGCCGGCGAGCAGCGCGGTGGCCTCCAGCACCTCCATCGTGAGCCGCTCCTGGAAGTACTGGAGCAGCTCGGTCACGAGCTCGCATGTCGAAGACGCGTACGGCTCCATATAGATGAGCGTCGCCTCGCTCAGGAACTCCTCCCCGCGCCGATGGTGGTCGATCACCATGATGCGCTGCGTCGTCTGCAGCAGCTTCGGCTCGGCCACCATCGAAGCCTTGGACGTGTCGACGACGACGGCCAAGCTGCGCGGCGTCATAATCTGCATCGCCTGCTCCGGCGTGATGAACCACTTGAACAACCGCTCATCCGCCCGGATCGCCTCCATCAGCCGCTGAATGGACGGATTGACGCCTTCCAGCACGATGTAGCCTTCCTTTTGGCTCACCTGAGCCGCCTTGAGCACGCCGATCGCGGCACCGATGGCGTCCATATCCGGGAAGCGGTGGCCCATAATGACGACCTTGTCGCTGTCCCGGATCAGATCGCGCATCGCGTGCGAGATGACTCGCGCCCGGACTCGCGTCCGCTTCTCTACCGCGTTCGAGCGGCCGCCGTAGAAGCTTAAGCGCTGCCCGACCTTGACCGCGACCTGGTCGCCGCCTCGCCCAAGCGCCATGTCCAAGCTCGTTTGGGCGAACTGCCCCAGCTCCGTCAGGTTGTCGCCGCTCGCCCCGATCCCGATACTGAGCGTCATCGGCACCTTGTTCTCGATCGTCAGGTCGCGCACGTCATCCAGCACTTCGAACCGGGACTGCTCCAGCTTGCGCAGCGATCGGTTGTTCATCAGGATCAGGAAACGGTCCGACGCCGTGCGCCGCAGGAACACTTCGTATTTTTGCGCCCATTCCGTGATCTCGCCCGTCGTCTTGGCCAGCGTCAGGCTGCGCGTCTGATCGTCCATCCCCTGCGTGGCCTCGTCCACGTTGTCCAGCATGAGAATGCCGATCGCGATCTTCTCTTCTTCGAACCGTTTGCTCATCGTGCTGAGCGCCGTGACGTCCTGGAAATACAGGAGGCGATGCTCCGCCTTCACCATCACCTGATAGATGAGCGCTCCGACATTCAGCTCGAGCCGGCCGTCCTTGTCCGTCTTGCCCTTGAGCGAAGGAAACAGCTCATACAACCCTTCGCCGATGAGCGAATCCCGCTTCAGCAGCTGCGCCATATGGGGATTGTTCCACTGGATGGTCCGGTCCTCGTCGTACAGAACAATGCCGATCGGCAGTTCGTTGAACACTTCGTTGCCGGCCTTCTTCACCCGATGCGACAGCGTGGCGGCATACTCGGTCAAGTCTTCGCGGAACGCCATCTCCGCTCGGATCGTGTAGAAGACCAGTACACCGCCCAGGATTAGGCCGATTACGCCCAGAATCCATTCGTAGACCATCAGACCGCCGGACAAGAGCAGAACGAGCCCGATCAGTCCGTACATATGCAGACCGTGCCATCGATTCACCAGAAACTTCGGCATACTGTTGCTCCCTGAACTCGTTATGTTTTCTTAAACCGTTCCCGGATCGGAAACGCCACATCGAACAGCCCGAGCAGACTGACCAACTGCATGAGCATCGGAATGAACAGGAGAACGAAGATGCCCACTACGGTGAGTACCCGGGGCAGCGCCTTCGGCCAACCGCGAATATCCGCGAGGAAGAACAGGAAGCCGAACGCCTGTACCGCAAAGGCAAACATCATGAGCGGCATAATATTCAGCAAAATCATGAAAATCATGGAATCATCCGGCTCGGTAAACACATAGCTTAGCACGAGGGCGGCGAGATAATACCAGATGAGCGAACGCGGCAGCATCCAGTCCTTCGCCCGCTTGAAGCCCGCCACGGCCACTCCGGCGCGGAGAAGCGCCTTGCGCGAGAGCCAGTGCGTCACGATGGAGTAGTAGAGCGAGAATCCGATCAAGTAAAGCGGCAGCAGTTGGGTCATCACCTGCAGGATCTGATCCAGCATCTCGGTCGGCACGACGCTCTTCAGCTCCGCCGGAAGCGTATCGAGGCTGCTCCTCATGTAATCCCGCATTTCGTTAATCACATGGTAGCCGGACACCGTCAGGATGAGCAGCAGCACGAGCAGCTGCACGAGCATCGCGACGAAACCGCCGGTCAGCACGCTGCGCGCCGTAGCCTTCCGCTTGTAGAGCGTACCCATCACGACACTCGGGATAAGGAAGAACAGGAACAGAATCGCGGCCACCGTCCCGAGCGAGGAGACGCCGAACACGAACGAAATCGCATAGACCGCAAGCAGCACGACGACGTTGTGCACGAGGAATCGTTTCCAATCCAGCTGCACGAACAGGACGACCAGCGGAATCATCATTAGATTGATCGTCACCAGGACGAGCGGCGTAAACGTAAGCAAGAGCAGCACCATGTAGATGAGGCTCCAAAGCAACGGCTGCTTTTTCAACAAATGTCACCTCGTACCCAAATTACTGTTCATTATATCACAAAAGCGAGACGGTTGCCCTATCGACGTTCAGGGGTGACGGGAGCCGGACAGAGCTGTTTTAGCCCCGAGTCCCCGGGTTTAATTGCACGGCAGAAAAGGTTTTTGACCCTCCCGTGTAGAATGAAAGAAATGGATAGAGAACTTATTGTTGGAGGGACTCCTATGCGAAGCAAGAAACCTAGAACCGTTACGATGGCCGCCCTGCTCCTGGCCGTGCTCCTCTTGGTCAGTGTGCCCTTATCGGCCTTCGCCGAGACCACACCGGCCACACGGATCGTGGCGTTGGGCGATTCGATCACAGCGGGCTACGAACCGGACCTGGAAGCCGGCGTGTCGTACTATGGCTACGTAGATCGGGTGTATGAGCAAGCGCTGTTCCGGGGCCGCGCCTCTGTAGCCAATTACGGAGTAGTCGGGCTGACGAGCACCGGGCTGAACAAGCTATTGCAAGCCGTCGTCGCCGGTACGGAAGTGAAAGGCGCCGATATTCAGAGCGACCTGGAAGCGTTGAAGGACCAGACACTCCCTGTAGCGCAAATCAAGACCGACCTGAAAGCCGCCACTCACGTCACCCTCACAATCGGCCTCAATGATATCGGTACCGACATTGTGGAGCGCTATCGAGAGCTGAATACGGATGAGAAGCTGAAGGCGTTCGCCGATGAAAAGCTGAAAACGTACGGCGACAACCTGCAAGCGGCTCTAAAATCTGTATATGCCGTAAATCCTAAAGTAAAAGTCGTTATCGCCGACCAATACTTCCCGATCCCCCCTGTTCTCGCGGCACTTGCGGCTAGACTCCAGCCGATCAAAGCGAGTATGGATACGATCTTGCAGACAACCGTAAAATCGTTCGCTGATCAACAATACGCGATTCAGATCGCACCGGTTGCAGCCCAATTCGTGGGCAAGGAAGGCAATTATACGCACATCTCCGTCCTCGACGTGAATCCGACCCAAGCCGGGTACGCGGCGATTGCCGAGCAGTTCGCCAAGACGATCTGGGGCGACTACAAAACGGTAACTCGCGTCGAAGGCCTGATCACGGTCGTCGTAGGCGGCCGGACGCTCGATACGCCGTTCCTGCCGACCCTGATCAACGACTCGACCTTCGTGCCGCTCCGCGAGTATACGGAAGCGTTAGGGGCGAACGTGGAGTGGGTTGGGGCCACCAATACAGCGGTGATCAAGCTGGGCGGCAACCAAGTCGAACTAACGATCGACTCGAACGTGATGAAAATCAACGGCACGACCAAGACGATCCAAGACCTGCCGCTCTTCTATGAGATCGCAGGCGAGACCAAAACCTATGTCCCGCTTCGTCTGATGGTCGAAGGCCTGGGGCTCGACGTGCAATATGCAGGCGGCAGCCACACGGCTTACATCAATAAATAACCAACGGACTGCAAACCAAAACCCGTTCCACCTAGGTGATTGTCGCCCAGCGGAACGGGTTTTATTTTATACCTTCATGAACTTGCGGAGCGAGAAGCCACTGCCGATCAACCCGATCGCCAGGCCGATCCCAAGCAACAGTCCTCCGACCTTTGCGACGACCTCGCCTAGAGGCAGCAGCTGGATGAGCATCAGCCCGAGCTCCATCTTGCTGTAGTCGACGAACTGCCAGTAGCCGAACAGCAGGACGATCGTCGGCAGGAGCGACCCGATCAGGCCCAGCAGCGCCCCCTCGATGAAGAACGGCCAGCGGATGAAGCCGTTCGTCGCGCCGACGAGCTTCATGATGCCGATCTCGCGGCGGCGGGCGACGATCGTCATTTTGATCGTATTCGAGATGAGGAACATCGCCGTCAGGGCGAGCAGCGCCACGAACACGAGGCCGACGTTGCGCACGGTCGTCGTGATCTGGAACAGCTTCTTGACCGTATCTTTGCCGTAGCTCACCTTATAGATCGGCGCCGGGTTCTTGCCGCTATTGATCGCCTCGATCTGCAGAGCGGTTTGCTCGACCGACCGCGGATCGCGCACCTCTACGGTGAACGAGTCGTTCAGCGGATTTTCCGCCCCTTCGAAGCCTTCGAGCAGCTCCTTGCTGTCCTCGCCCAGCTTCTCCCGCAGGATCACCAGGCCCTCTTCCTTCGAGACGAATGTCACTTTGCTCACATCGGCCATCGCGGTCAGCTCGTCCTTCACAGCCGCGATCTGCTGCTGGTTCGCATCGACTTCCATATACACTCGAATCTCGACCTGGTTCTCAATTTGGGTTGCCAAGAAATTGATGTTCAGGGCGAGCAGGAGGAACAGCCCGAGGATGAACAGCGAGATGCAGATGGCGCTCACCGAGGCGAACGACATCCAGCCGCCCCGCACCACGCTCCTCGCCCCCTCCCTCAGGTGCCGCACCATCGTGTCAATCTTCATACCCGTACTCCCCTTTGACCTCATCCCGCACGATATGGCCCTTCTCGATCGCGAGGACACGCTTGCGCATCGTGTTGACGATTTCTTTGTTGTGTGTGGCCATGACGATTGTCGCTCCGCGGAAGTTGATCTCCTCGAGCAGCTTCATGATTTCCCAAGAGTTCTCGGGGTCGAGGTTGCCGGTAGGCTCATCCGCGATAATGACGGTCGGGTTGTTCACGATCGCCCGCGCGATGACCACCCGCTGCTGCTGGCCGCCGGACAGCTGATTCGGATACGCCCCTGCCTTCTCCCGCAGCTTCACGAGCTCGAGCACTTCCATCGTCCGCTTCTTGATGAGCTTCTTCGGCGCTTCTACCACTTCCATGGCGAACGCGATATTTTCATAGACCGTCAGCTTCGGCAGCAGCTTGAAGTCTTGGAAGACGACGCCGATGTTGCGTCTTACGTAAGGGATTTTACGAGGCTTCAGCCGCTCCAGGTTGAAGCCGTTGACGAAGATATGGCCTTTCGAAGGGCGCTCTTCCCGGTAGATTAATTTCATGAACGTGGACTTCCCGGCTCCAGAGGGTCCCACCACATACACGAACTCGTTGGAAACGATTTTGACGTTAATGCCGTTCAGCGCGGAAGTTCCGTCCGGATAGGTCTTCCATACGTCCTGCATTTCTATCAACCGAAATCACATCCTTCTGTAAAGTATGACTTGGCAATGTTGCATCAGGTCGAGTAAGGTGAAAAAAGCCCGTACCGAACCCGCAGTCCGTTAGGGGCTAAAAGTTGAGTTTCAAGTCAATCGTCAGCTTCCCGAGCGTCGTCTGGACGCTTGTGGCCTGCAAGTATGAAGCAATTTTGCTTGGATAAAAGCTCAGGTCGTTCGTTTCCTTCAGCTCGTTCACCGTGCCCGGCGGCAGCTGCAGCCCGTTGTACCACAGCTCGTCGACGAGGAAATGAATCGCTTCCTTCTTCGTCTCCTCCAGCTCGTAGCGTCCGACCATCCGCATCTCCGTCCCCTCCTGCTTGCCCAGGACGGTGATCTTCCCTTCCTCGAACGTGAACGACAGCGTCTCCAGTTCCTTGCTCTTCGCGTGGAGGAAGTCGTTGAAATCCGTATCCTTCAGTTGGAACGAGTAGCTGCGCCCCTTGAGCACGAGCATCTCCGGCTTCTGGTCGATCAGCTCCTGCAGCTTCTTCATGTTCTCGGCCAGTGCGGAGAAGTAGACGCGGACTTGCGGCAGCCCCTTCTCTTGCCACTGCTTATTGGAGTCGTTGATTTGCTCAAGCGCCGTATTCCCTACGGGCAGCGCGGCCAGCTTGCGGTCCAATTCCTCCTGCTGCAGCTTCAGCTCCGCCTTCTGCGCCTCGAACCGTGCCTTCAGCTCCCGAAGCTCCGTTCGGGACGCTTCCAGCTGCTCGGTGGCCGTCTTCATTTCCTTATATGCGGTCATGTAGCGGTCCATCGCCCGCTTGTCATTCTTCGCGACGATCTGGGTCTGCTCCAGCACGTAGAGGGCATCCCGCCAGCTGCTCACCGACAGCAGCATCGCCCATACCGGCTTGCGCCCCCCGTTATAATACGCCCGCAGCACGTGCTTCACGTGCTCGCGCTTTTGCTTGACTTGCTCATCCTTTTCCTTCAGCCGCTCTTGGTTCTCCACGATCTGCAGCGTCATCTGCAGCTCCTTCACCGACAGGCCGGCGATCTCCCGGTCCAGTTCGTGTATCGTGAGCCCCTGCTGCAGGAGTCCCCGGATCTCCTCTAGCTCATCCGCGGCTGTGTAGGACGGTGCAGGTACGGTCGCCAGCAAGAACCCGATGAAGATGAGAAGGGCGAAGCGACGCAGCCTGGTGCGCATCCGACTCCCACGTCCTTTCCTGATATCCACTATATCATGAATCCCAGGGGGTGACGATAAAAAAAATGCCATGCGGACGCCTCACAAAGAAACGTCACCCCTACTCGGGAGTCCGAGCGGAGGTGACGTAAGCTCCCTATATGACGTCTCGTATCAAGCGATCGTCTCCGCCGACAACAACCCCGCCGAATCGCGGTCGAGGTATAGCCTCGCCTGCGGGCAGTTGCGCAGCCACGACGCCGGGCAGTCGGTCGTGATCGGACCTTCGAGCGTATCGCGGACCGCGCGGTTCTTCCGCTCGTCGGGCACGACGGTGAAGATATGCTTCGCCGAGCAGATGGCCGGCATCGTCATCGTTAGCGCCATCTGCGGTACTTCCTCGAGCGTGGCGAACGTGCGATCCTTGACGGCCTGGCGGCGCGAGACTTCGTCCAGGGTAATCGGCTTCACCAAGTGCGGATCTTGAAAATCCGCCACATGCGGCTCATTATAGGCCAGATGGCCGTTCTCGCCTATGCCGATGCATGCTATATCCGCCCCGTATTCGCGGAGCAGGCCGCCGTACCGCTCACATTCGGCGTGCACATCCTCCACGTCCCCGTTCATGAAGAACACTTGTTTGAACGGCACCTTCCCGAACACTTGCTGCTGCGCGAAGGCCGAGATGCGCTGCATGTTCTTGCCCACATATTCGTCCAAGTGGAACCCGTACACCCGCTCCCATGCGATTCCTTCGATGGCTACCAGCGCAGCCAGGAAGTCCGTCGCCGATGCCGCCGGCGCGAAGATCATGCTGATCGTCTCCTGCTCGGCCAGCAATCGCTTCATCGTGGCGGACACATCCTCGGCGGCCGCCCGGCTCAAGGCCAATCGGCTCTCATAAACGCTAACGGCGAGTTGGTCTTTCTGGAACGCCCTCACGAGTTGATTTCGGTTTATCATGTTTGCCTCGCTCCCTTCGATGGGCTAGTTTGGCTGTGCAGGTCGAGCAAATAAACATTCCCCTTATGTGTCCCGCCATGATCGGTGCAGAAGGCGATATATCGATCATCGTTGCTGAAGCAGGGGTGGGCGTGGACGAAGTTACCCTTCATACTCGAGCCGTGCCGGTACAGGGGAACGAACTCCGCCTCTTGCGTCCCCTCGTGAAGCCGGACCATGCTGAGATAGTCGTTCCCATCGGCCACAACCTGGCGCCCCTGTTGCGACATGCTGCTGTGTCCGGCCTGTTTCCCGTGCAAGCAACGGTAATACCGGTCGTCCGTGCCATCGGCGTTCATCGAGCCCCACGTATGTCCGATGTTCTTGTATCGGCCCTCGTCTCCCACGGCGTAAAATTTCCCATGGTACGCAATCCGCACGCCGTCCGGGGTGAAGTACTCGTGCGTCCGGTGCTCGTTGGGCTGCTCCGGTCCGAGCGCCCCACCCCGGGTGCCGTCGAGGCTTGTGCCCCAGATGCGGTGATGCGTGGCGTAGAAGCCTCTGGCGCAGAATAGGAGCCAATCCCGATCGGTCGGGCTGCACTGAATGTGGTCGAGCTCGAAGCTTCGGTCCAAGATGCGGCTCCACTCGCCGGTGGCCAGCTCGACCTTGAACAACCGGTACAGCTGCATCTCCCGCGGTTCGCCGTCATTGCCGCTGTAGCGGTACGGCACTTTCATGCTGGAGATCAAATAGCGGCCGTCGCATGTCACACCGATCGAGGCGCACGCCGACTCCCCGCTATAGACGGTTCTCGACTCTAGCGTCTCGAGGTGCACGCTCTTGATGGAATGGCCCAGGGCGTAATAGAGCGTGTCGCGCCCTTTATCGTAGTGCGCCTGCGATACGACAATGCCCGGTTCATCGGTCAGTTGGAGGCAGGTGCCATCCTCATAGTTCAGCTTGTAGAAGTTCTCGACGCCGTCCCGCACCGAAGAGATCAGCAAGCTTTGATTGTCCCGACAGAAGCAATTGCTCGTGAAATACATGATTCGATTGTGATCCTGCTCCATCGGCTGTACGATCCGATAGCCGAATTCCGGATCGATCCAGGACGTGACGTTTCCTTCCAAGCGCGTCCCTACCGCCATCCTCGATTCCCCTCTCCCTTTCGCTTTCCAGCTGGAGCGTGTCACTTCCATCTAGCGGAATGTGCCGGCTCGCAGCTCCGCCTTCAATTCGTTCCAGAGCTGGAACGATTCTTCGTTTTTGTGCACCACTTTTTCCAGTGGCATGCTCTTGATCAGCACTTCGGCGATGTCGGCCTTAAGCGGGGCGAGCTGTTTGTCCAGCGCTTCAATTTCGCCTTCCACCCGAGCCGCATCCTGCTCCGCTGCGCCTTTCAAACGGGCATAGCTTTGCACCACGCCCAGCCAGAACCGCTTGATCGCGGCCCCCAGCGCCCATTGCTCCAGCGTATATTCGTTCCACTTCACTTCTTTTTGGAGCGCTTCGAACAGCGCCTTCGTCTCCTCGATATTCCGCTCCAGCTGTTCATTCGCGGCGATGTCCGCCATCGGGATGTCTTCGCGTCCGTACAGCCTGTTCGTGTAAATGCGCGGGAACCGCTTCTCGACGATCGCATAGGGCTCGCTTAGCCGGTAGAAGGCGTTCACTGCGTCCGGGGAAGACAAGCCGAAATACAGGGCTGCGAAATTCCGGTTTAGCTGGTCGACCCCGCCGCTGGGCTGCCCCCAGCTGTACTCCGCCCCCAGGACGATGCCGTACAGCGTCGTCTCGAACAGACTGCGCTCCCAGATTGTATTTAAGACGCCAACGACTCCGTACCGCTTGCCATGCTGGATGTACTGGACTATATTCGGCGCATGCACGCCGTACCGCGGCACCCAGTAGCAACCGGGGCCTACAGCAGCCGTAGAAGGCAAGGCATACGTCGAATAGCCCCGCTCGATGAAATAGTTCGTATACCCGAACGCTCGGTACGTGCCGTCTTCTCGAATGAGATGCTGTTTATAGAATTGCTTCGTCTCACCCGGCAGCTCTTCCACTTTCGCCAGCGGAATTTGCTGCTTTGTCTTCCAATCCTTCATGAACGGCGGCGACGCTTCGACGGTCCAGTAATCCCAATCGGCGATCGCATACCGAGGGTGCAGGCGGTCGATAGACTCGGGGTATGCAAGCAGCATATCGGAGCATGTGATCGGTTCGAGCCCCAGCTCCAGCACTACATCCGCCAATTGGTTGACATAATGGACGTACAGCCCGCCCTTGCCCTGCTGGTCGACGAACGCGCTGCACTTCGGACATTTGCCAAGATGGAACGTCTCGTCCCCGCCGATGAACAGCTTCGTCGAGTGCTTGTGCGTCTCCTGAATTTGTCCAAGCAGCTCGCGCGTCATCTCGATGGAATCTTCGTGCAGCGGACAGCACTGCGAGGCATAGTTGGGGTCCTCCCGCAAATAGCGGAAATGGTCGTGGTGCAATACATATTCCATATGGCCAAATGACTGCACCATGGGAATGAGCTCGATGAAATGGTCCCGGCAACACGCCACGAACCGGTCCACCTCTTCCGTGGTGAACGCGTTGACGTCTCGAATGACTGCAAACCGGTCGCGATACGGAAACTTGTTGCTATACTCGATGCTCAACACGTTGATTTTGTACTGGGCTATCCTTTTTACGAAATCGATCAAGTAGTTCATCCGATACGATTGAAACCTCAAATCTACCAGAACGCCCCGCTGCAGTAAATCCGGCGCATCCTCGATATGAACAAACGCTAGGACGCCTCCCCTCGCCTGCTTCACGATCTGAATCAGCGTCTGCAGACCGTAGAACACCCCTGCCGCTTCAACGGCGCGAATCTGAATTCCTTCCGCACTTATGTCTAGCTCGTATCCTTCCGGGCGCAACCATAGGGACTCCGAATCAACTGCGGGCACCAATTCCAAGCGGAGTACCACGGTCCCCTTGTTGAGCGGCCTCTCGGCTTTCTCGTCCTGCTCGTCCTGCTCGCCCTCCAGAGTTCCCTGCTGCCAAATCCGCATCAGCTCGGATACAGACGCATGTACCCGTTCCAAAATGTTCGCCGCTCCTCCGACGGCCAATTCCGTACCCGGTCCGCCTTGCAAAGATCCCGCTCCATAGACAATCCGCTTCGGCTCTGGGATCAACCTATATTCGCTCATGGGCCTCTTCCTTCAAATAATGGATATGATGCAAATATTCCTTGGGCGTACACCCGTATTTCCGCTTGAAGATGCGGATGAAATAGCTGATGTTCTCGTAGCCCATGTCCTTGGCCACGTCCTTGATTTTCACGTTCGGATTGTGCAGCGCCTTCTCGGCTTCCATCAGCTTCAGATTGATGACATAATCTTTGAACGTTACGCCGATTCCTTCACTGAACAGCTTGCTGAGGTAGTTGGCGTTTTTGTTGAACTGGTCGGCCACCTCTTGGAGCGTGATCTCCTCCGGCCGCCCTTCCAGCACGAGCTGCTGAATGTAAGCTTGCATTTGGGCGAGCTCGGCGGTCACCCGGTTGTCCCTCTGCTGCTGTACCGCCTCGACCAGCTCTCGGCATGCCGATGCCAGCAGGCGGAACACATCGTGGATGTGGTTGCGCTCCAGGAACTTCTCGCTCAGCATATCGTTCGGCAGAAGCGCCAACTGCTCCAATCCGGCCGCCTTCTGCTTGCGGTGCACGATGGCCGCGAGCAGCAAAAGCTGCTTTTGCACGGTTTGGAAGGCGTACTCTTTGCGTCTCAAGAGGACGACCATATTTCCCAGGCAATCTTGGATCGCTTCCATGTTGCCTTCGTTCAATGCCTTCTCGAATTTATCGCTGTATCCCCCTGGGAACGGCATCGCCATTCGCTCTCGCTCGCTCGTCTCGCCTTCGGAGAAGATGGCTAGTTCCGGATGGACGAACGCATATTGCAGCGCCTGGCTCGCTCCGGCATAGGAGCGGCTTACCTCCACCAGCCGGCTTCGTCCCTCCCCGATCCCGATGAACAGCCGCATGCCCGACCGCTGCGTGCCGTACTCGATCAGATCCTTGACGAAGCGCACGACACTGGCGTAGTCCCGGGAATTGATGAGCGCGAGCACATGTCCGTCCACCGCGTCGGTCGCCAGTTTCACACAGTCTTGGGCGTCGACATGCTCGATATAGTACACGAGATTCGAGTAGAACGTATCGCGGACGACAGGATCAGACGGCTCCGTCTCCAGTGCTTTGATGGTCAAGCAGAAGAAATGCGGGAACGGAAACGAGATCCGGAACTGCTCCAGCTCTCGCTCCACCTCCGCCTCCTGTCCGTATTTGCCTTCGAACAGCTTGGTCAGCACACTATTTTTGATTTGCGGCTCATGGATGACGATCTTGTTCTGCAGCTCCCCGATCTTCAGCACCAGGTGGTCGAACGCATAGTCCAGTGCTTTGTCATCCTTCCTCAGTTCCTGATCGGTCAACAGCAGCTCCCGCATGACGTGCTTCGTCCGCTGGACGAGCTGCCCGATCGGCCGGTACAGCTTTTGGGCCCAGAACATCGAGATCGCGATGAACACCAAGATGGCTGCGACGGCGATCGCGAATGACGTCTTTTTAACCGATGCCAGCTCTTGCTGGAACAGATCGAGCGGCACGACATTCACGTATTTCCATGTGTTCACCGAGGAGTTCGTCTGAAAGGCGAGCTTCTTCTCACCGTTCTCCTCGATCGGCGTGTAGTCCTGGTCCTTCTCCATCACCTGCTTCAGCAGCGGGAGTTCGGCCAACTTCTGGAACGTGTGCTTTCTCGTGCTGTCGTACATCACGTTGCCTTGCGCATCGAGGACGTACATCTCGCCGAATACGGCGCTCGACAGGCTCTCCATCTGCTGGAACAGCTTATCGTAGTCGATAGTGACCGCGATCGTGCCCAAATTCAGGGACATGTTCTCGCTGAACGGGTATTTTTTCGCATAGGCGATCACATCCCTTGAGAGCGAGTCGTTCACCGTCGGGTACGGCTTGAAGCCTTTCATCCCGTTCCAGTTGCCCCGCGGCTTCGTTCCCTCGGTCAGCCAGCGAAACTCTCTAGCCCGATCCACTTTTTGATTCAAATAATACGTGCCGTAATTGCTGACGACGAGCTCATTCGCCTTGTAGTAGATGAAAATGCTATGGTAGAGCGGATTCGAGTTGATCAGGTTCGTAATGCGGGCAGCCGCTTCCTGGATATAGAACTCGTTCCCCTCCACGGGCAAGCGGAACAGCTTCATCACATCGGCATCGGTGCTGATCGAGTAAGTGATGAGCTTATCCGACGCTTCCAGAATGAACTGGTCGACGTTTTCCTTCAACTGGTCGAGGATCAGCGTGTTTTTTTGCCGGAGCTCCTGCTCGTAGTTGCCGAGAAAAATATAGCTCGTCGTCATGCTGACGCTAGTCACCAAAATGATAATGATCACGATGAACGACAGCGACATCTTGAAGTAGAGCGTGCCGATGATATTCCGAATGGAAGCCATTCCGCATCAACCCGAATCCATTAGATTTGTCCTGAGGCTATGATTCTATCTCCTATTCTACTGGTTTTTGAGCCGTGATGTAAGCGGATTCAGCTTGACTATTTGGAAGAATTGACGGATGTATACCATTTGTTTGCTTCTTCGATCAGCTTGGTGCCGCCGGAAGAATTCCACTTCTTCACGAACTCGTCAAACGCCTCGATCGGCTTTTTGCCGGTAATGATCTCAAGATACGTCTGTTTCTGCAGCTTGTTCAGTTCATCCCCGTACGTATCCATGGAAGGCAACCGCGTGTACAGGGCGTTCGTGTATTCCTTCGAGAACGTAGCTACTTTGTCCGCATACTCGTAATAAGCCGGATCCCAACGCTTCACCATTCCGGATGCTTCCCACGCCGTGAACGTCGACCCGAGCCCGAACTCCTCAACCGGCTTGCCCTTCGGCAGCAGGTCCTTGAACTTCCCGTTCTCCATTGCGTAATGCGTGCCTTCCAACCCATAGTTGGCGATCTTCCACGTATCGAAGTCGGTTCCGATGTCCTGCATGATTTGCAGAATCTTGCCCAGCTTATCCGGTTCCTTCTCCAACTTCTTCGAAAAGGCGATCGAGATGCCGGTAACGACTCCCCAGCGAACACTGCCGCTCTTGCCGTTCGGACCGATTGGGGTGCGGCCGGTCACCATCTTGGCTCCGTCGTTCTTGTGCGCCGAGGCGAACGTCCGGTACATCTTGCCGCCCTCGGCTGCTCCGATCGGAGGCGGTGCGTTGACGTAGAACGGCCCATTATTGGAGTAGCCGATCACCCCGTCGATCAAATCCTGCGAGATCGACCAGTGTCCACCGCGGTTCTCTCCGGTGATGAATTCCGGGTTGATCAACTTATCCTTGTACCACTTCGCCAAGTAGGTGAGCGCCTCTTTCATTTCCGGTTGAATGCCGCCGTATATCATCTTGCCGTCCTTCACTGACCAGTAGGTCGGAATGTAGCCGAACGCCCCGTAGATTGCAGCGAACGGCTCGCTGCCGTAGCCAGACGACAACGCATACGTGTCCTTCTTGCCGTTTTTGTCCGGATCGTCGTTGACGAACTTGTAGAACGCTTCTTCATATTCTTTCAGCGTCTCCGGGACCTTCGTAATCCCTACGTTTTTCAGCCAATCCTCGCGCCAGATCGACACGAACGGATAGGCGCCGCTATCGTTGAACCGCGGAATCCCATAGTTTTTGCCATCCATTCTAGTCGTGATCCATGGATCGAAGCCTTCCTGCTGCTTCACTTTGTTCACTTCGGCGGTAATCTTCGGCGCCAGCTTCTCCAAGAGCGGGAGCGGCAGCTCCATGATTAGATCTTGATTGTAATAACTGCTCAGGATGTTGGCGTCATCGACGTAGATCACATCCGGGAACTCCCCGGCCGCGATCTTGACGTTCAAGATTTCTTGCCATTTGGCGCGCTCGATGTACCAGAGGTTGAACTTGACATTATATTTCTTCTCCCAGTAAGCCTTGAGCTCCGCCGTATCCGGTACGGGAGCGTTGATCGGCGCGGCGAGCCAGGCAATGTTGTACACTTTGCCGTCGTTCGGCTTGTACTTGTCCGAATCCACTTGGCTGACTTCTTTAGCCGGTTCATTGTCAGGCTCCTTGCTCGAATTGCCGCTGCAGCCCGCCAGCGTCGTCACCGCCAGCACCATGGCGAGACTGAGCGTGACCCATCGCTTTCTCTTCATTTTTGCATACCCTCCCTATGGAAGTTCTTTTATTTTTACACTGAGGTCTACGTCGCTTGGGCGCAGCCCAGCTGCAAAAACCACCCCTATCCTTTCAACGAGCCCATCATAACGCCTTTCACAAAATACTTCTGAATAAACGGATATACCATCAGGATCGGAAGGGTCGCGACGATAATCGTGGCGTTCTTCACCACCTCCGACGATACCACCGCCCTTTCCACCAGGTTAGCGCCTGTGATCTCCACCGATGATTCAAAAATGATGCGCCTCAACACCACTTGCAGTACATACTTGGCCGGGTCGGTAATGTAGATAAGGGCGTCGAACCAGCGGTTCCATTGATCCACGATCGTCCAGAGACTGATCGTCATGATGACCGGCATCGAGACCGGCACGATAATCCGGAACAAGATGTGAATCGCGTTCGCTCCGTCCATCTCCGCCGCTTCCTCCAGCTCTTCTGGAATGCCCATGAAGAAATTCCGCATGATGATAATGTAGAACGGCTTGGCCAGCAGCGGGAGAATAAGCGCCCAGTAGGAATTCAAGAGCCCGAGGTTCTTGATGTTCAAGTAATGGGGGATGAGGCCCCCGCTCGCGAACATCGTCACGACGATGAAGAGCGTAAGCGCCGTGCGTCCAGGAAGCTTCTTCTTGGCTAGCGGGTACGCATACCCCATCGTGACTAGCAGCCCTAAAGCTGTTGTCGCGACGACACGGATTATCGTATTTTTGTAGCCAGACCATATATAGGACGAATCGAGAATGAATCGATAGCCCTCCCAGGAAAATTCCTTCGGGATGATATGAAGCCCCGGTAAATTGACGGTATTCGCCGTGCTGAGCGACAGGGCGAGAATGTGCAGCAGCGGGTATACCATGCTGATGCCGATGAGCGCGGCGCTGATGTTCACGAACCAGTCGAACCCGGTTATCCGCTTCAACCGGCCTTGTTGACGCCGGGCACCTGGTTTCACCTGGGAACGTCGGCTTGCGTCTGAGGCTGAATTTACCATATGCCTTCCTCCCCCGCTTTCTTAGCCACGAAATTCGCTGAGAACACGAGGATGAATGCGATTACGTTCTTGAACAAGTCGATGGCGGTCGCCATGCTATACTTCATCTCAACCAGCCCCATTCGATACACATAGGTACTGAGCACGTCGCCTACACCCAACACCGAGTCGTTCAGGAAGTTGAAGATCTGGTCGAAGTTGTCGTCGATGATCGACCCCGCGTTCAGAATGAACAGGATGATGATCACGGACTTGATCGAAGGAAGCGTAATGTACCAAATGCGCTGCAAGCGTGAGCATCCGTCGATCTCCCCCTGCTCATACAGCTCCGGGTTCACCGTGGCGAGTGCCGCCAAGTAGATGATCGAGTCCCAGCCTATCGACTTCCACATGCCGGTCAGGACCATCATCGTCCGGAACCAGCTGGAATCGCCCAGGAAATAGATCGGATCGAAGCCGAGCAGCTTGATCACATAGTTAACGGGCCCGGTTCCAGGGGAGAGCAGCTGCAGGAACAAGCCGGATACGATAATCCACGACAGAAAATGCGGCATGTAGGACAGCGTTTGAATGAGCTTTTTGTAGGAGAGGCTGCGAATCTCATTGATCAGCAGGGCGAGCAAGATCGGAGCCGGTGTCCCCCACAGAAGCTTGTAAAAGCCGATTATGATCGTGTTTTTGAAAACGCTTAAAAAAGTAGGGCTGGCAAACAGGATGCGAAAGTTATCCAAGCCGATCCAAGGGCTGCCCAAGATGCCGTCCCGGATCCGAAAGTTCTTGAAGGCTAATGTAATCCCATAGAGCGGGATGTAATGAAAGATAAGGAAATAAGCAAACCCCGGCAGCATAAGCAAATACAAATATTTGTACTTCAGGAACAGCATCCATGTCGGATTGCGTTTTCGATTCTGGGCCGCGGGGCTGGAAGGCGCCATCGCCATAACCTTACTCCCTCCTCCGGTCGATATGTGCCTTGAGTATAGCAAGGCTGGGATAGTCCAACAATGATTGCATCATCGGATTATACTCCAAACTTCACATTTCGGGTCCAAACCATGACCCGGATGGGAGAGAATAGTCCAAAAATAGGAAAACCGTCGGTTGCCCGGACGGTCCTTGGTGTAAGTATTTCGTAGTTCAAGCATCGATGCACAATTTCCTTCTATCCTGCGGTATACTTCCCGTGCACAAAAAAACAGGCCGCGCGTGAGCGCGGCCTGCAGCAGGGTGAATCTTAGTTATCGGTTGTGTAAGGAAGCAATGCGATGGTCCGTGCACGCTTGATCGCGATCGTCAACGCACGCTGATACTTCGCGGAAGTCCCGGTTACACGGCGAGGAAGAATCTTCCCGCGCTCGCTAACGAATTTCTTCAGCGTTTCGATATCTTTATAGTCAATGTGCTTGATCTTGTTTACAGTGAAGTAGCAGACTTTGCGGCGCTTGTTGCGACCGCCCTTGCCGCGGGAGAACTTGCGTTCGCCGCGCTCTTCGCTGCCGCCTTCTCTACGGTTGTTCATGCTCATGCGACTGTCATTCCTTTCTACCTAGAATGGTAAATCATCATCAGAAATATCGATGGGCTTGCCATCGTCGGAGAATGGATCTGAATTGGTCCGTGCGTTCCCGCCACTGTTGCGGCTACCTCCGCTCGATCCAGCCCCACCGTAATTTCTACCTCCACCTTCATCTTGAAACGGAGGTGCTTCCTCACGCTGGTTGTTTGCACTGTTCGCCGACTCCAGGAAACGTACGTTGTCCGCGATTACCTCGGTCACGTATACCCGCTTGCCTTCGTTGTTATCGTAATTGCGCACTTGAATGCGGCCCTCTACCGCCGTCAACCGCCCCTTGCGCAAGTAGTTCGCGCATTGCTCGGCGAGCTGTCTCCATGTGACAATGTTGATAAAGTCGGCTTCTCGCTGCTGGCTCTGCTGATTAGTAAACGGACGATCTACCGCAAGCGTAAACTGCGTAACCGCCACTCCCGCTGGAGTGTAGCGCAGTTCCGGATCCCGGGTAAGACGACCGATCAGAATAACACGGTTTAACAATTCAATTCCTCCCCATCACGAACGTTCCACTCGGCATGCCGAGATTAAGCGACGTCTTTTACGATCAGGTAACGAATGATTTCGTCGGAAATCTTCATTACGCGCTCAAGTTCTGCAACCACGTCAGGGTTCGCATTGAAATGGACCAGAACGTAATGCCCATCACGGAACTTGTTGATCTCATACGCTAGACGGCGTTTCCCCATAACGTCATGCTTTGTGATTTCGCCACCATTGCTGATGATGCCTTGGAATTTTTCGACCGCCGCTTGAACTGCTTCTTGTTCAATGTCAGTACGAATAATGTACATCACTTCGTATTTGCGCATGATTAATTCACCTCCTCTTGGACTTAAGGCCCTCGTAGACTCGAGAGCAAGGAGCGAGACTTGCTGTTCAAAACTCGCACTATAATATAATAGCAGAACGCCCAGGCCATTACAAGTTGATTGTGGCGCCAATCGACGCCAATCGACGGCTCGGTTGGGCATCGTTCCCATGGTTAATCCGCGCTTCCCCTCCTCATACTAGTATGGCAATGGTCACATGCTGCACAACCTAGGAGGGATTGCGAAATGGGTGAACAGACCGAGTTCAAGCCCGGTATGCGGGCACCGAACAACGGCACGTACATCGAGATCGGCGAGAACGATTTCCACATGGGGATAACCGATCCTCAACAAATTACGCTCAAGGCTGGGGATAAGTTCCCGGAGACGAAGAACAAGGACCGTAAATGGACGAAGAAAGGGAATGATTGATTTCATTCCCTTCTTCCAATTCCCCACAAAGGGACATAGGCTTTCAATAAATAAAAAACGACCCCTGCGGGTCGTCCTAACATTGCGTATGGTGGCGGAAAGAGTGGGATTCGAACCCACGCACGCCTTGCGACGCCTAGCTGATTTCGAGTCAGCCCCCTTGGGCCTCTTGGGTATCTTTCCGCATTGGCCTAGCGGCATTCGAAAATGCCGACAAAAAGCATTGTAGCACAGATTGCACCCATTTTGCAACCTTTAATTGATCCAATTCATGGCTATTCGCAGTGCGTTCGATTACCCTTCGCTTGTGGCCGGCGGCTCATTCTTCGGAATCAGCACCTTCTTCATTTTCTTCTCGAACTCCACGCGCGGAATCAAGACGCTGTGCTTGCAGTTAACGCATTTGATGCGGATATCCATGCCCATGCGGATGATCTCCCACTCGTTCGCCCCGCACGGATGCGGCTTTTTCATCTGGACGATGTCGCCCAACTGGAACTGCTTGCGCTCCACGCTTCTTCCCTCCTTCCTTGTTAGCTTTTCGAAGCTTATGAAATGAACGTTATACTTGGGTGCGGAACTTCAAGCCTTTCTGGTCAAACGCTTTCTTGATCAGCGCATTCATTTGCCGGGACACGGCCGACTGGGCGTTCGGCTTGCACTCGGCGATGACCCGGATCACGACATCGCTCGCACTCATCGTCTGCACGCCGAGTACCTCCGGCTCCTTCACGATATTCTCGTTGCCTTCATACCCCGCATGCAGCGTTTCCTTGATCAGCGCAATCGCCCGATCGATATCAGCGTCATAGGCGATCGTAATATCCAGCACCGCAAGCGAGTTGTTGACCGAGAAGTTCGTAACCTGCGCGATCGTCCCGTTGGGAATGATGTGCATCTCCCCCGTCCAGCTGCGGATCCGCGTGACCCGTATGCCGATCTCCTCCACCGTCCCTTTATTCGTCCCGATCTGGACGACGTCGCCGACGGCGAATTGATCCTCGAAGATAATGAAGAAGCCTGTAATGACGTCCTTGACTAAACTCTGCGCCCCGAACCCGATCGCTAGGCCGATTACGCCTGCCCCTGCGAGCAATGGAGCCAGATTGAATCCGAATTGGTTCAGGACCATCATTATGACGATGAAGTTCACCGTGTAGGAAATGATGTTGCCCACCAGCTTCCCTAACGTCTTCGCGCGGCGGGGATTGAATTTGAGCGGCGATCGATCCCGCTCCGTCATCATATGGCTAAGCGCCTTCGCGGCGATCCGATGGACGAAACGCCCGATGATCAGGATCAGGATGACCTTGATTGCGATCGTGCCGTACTTGATCCAGATGGCGGGATCCGCGAATTGCCCCCATAGCTCCTGCTTGAATTCACTCCAGCTCCATCCTTCCAACATTCGTACCACGGGTTTCTCCTCCTGCTGATTTGTTCATCTCGGCTGTCACTTAGTTGTCTGTTTGAAGCGGCTCATAGCCGCCGCCCGGTAAAGGGCTGAAAATGCCCCGGATCTCGACCGACTCCGTACGGATGATCGTCCGAACTTCCTCCAGCCGATCGCCCGGAAACTCAATGCTGAGCGCGCAGCCAGCGGTTATTTCTTTGGGGGTCGGCCGGATATCGATCTCGATGTCGGCATACTCGAGCAGCATCTCCGTTCGCAGCGCCTGCTGCGTGGAATCGAACGCAATGACCAGAATATCGGTTGCCATTCGCCCCCTCCTTCTTTTCTACGGAATCGGGCCAATCTTCCATTTCAGACGTATAAATCTTTTCTTTTATTCGTATACTAGTAAAAATTACAAGCATGCGGAGGAACCTTATGAAGTTCTCGTTAGGATTTCAGAACAAGACCGAGTCCGTATCGAATTCGAAGTTCAATTATACCGAGTCGAATGTAACCGAACATCTCACTCAGCGGCTCTACGATTACTTCCTTCGCGTTCCGTTGTCCAAACCCATTGTATTCGTCTGTATCGGCACCGACCGCTCCACAGGCGACTCTCTAGGGCCTCTCGTGGGCACGCATTTGTCCAAGCATCATTATAGCGGTCTTCATGTATTCGGCACGCTGGACGAGCCCGTGCACGCTATGAATCTGAATGACACCGTCCAGCACATCGAACGCCTGTTCCCCAATGCGTATATTGTGGCGATCGACGCTTGTCTAGGACAGTTGTCCAGCGTGGGGCACATCACCGTGGCCGATGGACCGGTGAAGCCGGGAGCCGGCGTTCAGAAGGAGCTCAGCCCTGTCGGCGATATGCACCTGACCGGCATTGTGAATGTAGGCGGGTTCATGGAATACTTCGTTCTCCAGAACACACGGCTCAGCCTGGTGATGAACATGTCCGAGATTATCGCACGAACGTTATTCCGTGCCATGCTGATGTCCCAACGGATTCATGCCTTCAGCTACCCGAAGATCGACTGATCGCTTCCTTCTCTTCCGGGGAGAGCGCGTAGGAAGATTGCCCTTTATCGAGCGGTTTGGCGTAGATGTACGTCTCATCCCGGGCATGGATCCCGGTTAGCACGACTCCATCTAACGATTCATCCACGATGGCGACCGAGAAGCTGAGATCGCTCCCTCGATCTCCGAATGCATTGTAGCGATACACGCCGACTCGAGACTTCATCTTTTTCTGGACCGCTTCCGCTACCGAGAGGCGGTTTTTGTATTGTTGCATTTCTTCCTCATGCAGATCCAGACGATGATTCAGTTGAATAAGCAGTTCCTCGATATTACTCACGCTGCCGCCGTTCATCACTTGCATGTACCGTGTGCGCAGCTTCTTCAGTTTGTTGGATATCGCGATCAGCCATATGAATAATACAAGTACGATTGTCCCTAGTCCTAGCGACAGCCATGCGACTGCCGCCGGGGGAAGCCACTCCTCCACACTCATTCTCTATGTCCTTCTTTCTACTCTGTTTACATCCTCTATCCGAACATGGCTTGTTTCCCTATCTTAGTGTGCATAGTGCCGGCTGATCTCTTGGATGGCATGGATGAATTGCTCCACTTCTTGGTTCGTGGTGTAATACCCGATGCTGGCTCGTACAGCCCCGCTGCCGAATGTACCTGCGGTTTCGTGGGCTAGCGGCGTACAATGATACCCGGACCGCACTGCGATCTGAAACGATTGGTCGAGGATGAAGGCAACCTCGGACGCTTCCGCTTGCGCGACATTGAACGCGACGATTCCGGTCTTGTTCACCCCCAGTTCGGGGCCATACAGAACGACGCCCGGAATGGCCATGAGGCCCTCCATCAGCATCTGGATTTGAGTCCATTCCTTAGTATGAATCCGTTCTACGGTCTCATTCCGGATAAATTTGACACCTTCGACAAGTCCCGCGATCCCCACCGTGTTCTGCGTCCCGGCTTCATATCGATCCGGCCGCACTTTCGGTTGTTCGATCGCTTCGGATTGACTGCCCGTCCCTCCGTGAAGCAGTGGTTCGAGCTCTAGGTCAGGCGCAATATATAACCCTCCGGTGCCTTGGGGTCCGAGAAGTCCTTTATGACCCGGGAAGGCGAGCATATCGATGCCCATTGCTTGCACATCGATCTCCAGCACGCCGGCCGTTTGTGCCGCATCTACCAGCAGCTTGACGCCATGCTTCTTCATCATCGCCCCGATCGCTTCAAGCGGTAATATCGTCCCAAGCAGATTCGAGCTGTGATTGCACACCATTAGTGTGGTGTTCGGCTGAATGAGCCGCTCGAGCTGCTGCAGATCCACATTTCCTTGTACATCCATAGGGGCATAGCTGACTTGCACCTGATGGTGAGTCCGCATGTACTCTAGCGGCCTTCTGACGGAGTTATGCTCTACGCCCGTGCAGATGACGTGATCGCCCGGCTTTACGTACCCTTTGATCGCCAAGTTCAATGCAGCCGTCGTGTTGAGCGCATAGCTGATGTCGTTAGGGTTGGCAATATCGAATAGCTGTGCCAGCTGCTTCCTCCCTTCAAAGAGCACCCGACTTGCCCGCACCCCTAGCTGATGACTTCCTCTTCCCGGGTTCGCTGCGAACTCGGTGATGCAACGGGTCATCGCTTCCACCACCGCTGGGGGTTTAGGCCAAGATGATGCTGCATGGTCGAAATACAGGATGCTCATGCCTTCTCCCTCCTCTCTCCCCTTTTCTGAGACTTGCGCTGCTCTTAAGCTTGAAAAAACATACCTGGATTCGACTGTACACTCGCATGTTGTACATCGGGACCTGGGTATGTTTTGATTGTGTGCCACATTCAACTTCGCTCTAGCTTATCTTCCCCTCAAGCAGCTCCAACAATCGCTCCAGATCGTCCTTGGAATAATACAGCAGCTCGATCTTGCCTTTATTGTTGCTGTGTTTGATCTTCACGGTTGTTCGATAGCGATTTCTCAAGCTCTCCTCGAGCTGATCGATATAAGGATCTTTCCGCTTGTTGAGCTCTTTCGGTTTTTCCTTCGCGCTTGCGGACACTTCCTCCAACTGCTTGATCATGTCCTCTAGGTGGCGAACACTCCACTCGTTTTTGATCGCCTCATCGGCAAGTTCCTTCTTCTGCTTGTCGTTCTTCACGCCTGCGATTGCTCTCGCATGCCCCATCGATAATGTTCCACGTGAAACATGTTGTTTGATTTCTTCAGGCAATTGCAACAAGCGGAGGAAGTTCGCAATATGCGACCGGCTCTTTCCCACCTTCACCGACAGCTCTTCCTGTGTCAGAGAGAATTGCTCTACAAGCGCTTGGTATGCATTCGCAATCTCGATCGCATTCAAATCTTCACGCTGAACGTTCTCGATCAGAGCGATCTCCATCACTTGTTGATCCGTGAACTTCCGTACGACCGCCGGGATCCTCTCGAGCCCACATTGCTGCGAAGCCCGGAATCGGCGTTCGCCTGCGATAATTTCGTATCCCCTCAGGACTGATCTAACGATAATCGGCTGAATGACACCATGCTCTTTAATGGAAGTTGCCAATTCATTGATGGAATCCTCGTTGAACGTTTTGCGCGGTTGATACGGATTGGGACGCAATTCTTTTAAAGGTATCTCGATGACCTTGTCGTCTTCGCTCACATTCAGGGATGGTATCAAGGCATCGAGCCCTCGCCCTAAACGTTTACTCATAGGAGATCACTTCCTTTGCCAATTCCATGTAGACTTCCGCACCCTTGGATCTCGGATCATATGTAATGATCGATTGCCCATGACTAGGCGCCTCGCTCAGGCGGACATTCCTTGGGATAATCGTCTGGTACACCTTCTGTTGAAAATACTTCTTCACTTCTTCGATGACTTGAATACCCAGATTCGTACGCGCGTCAAACATCGTCAGCAAGACACCCTCAATCTGCAGGCTTGTATTCAAGTGCTTTTGCACCAGTCGAACTGTATTGAGCAGCTGGCTTAAGCCTTCCAGCGCGTAATACTCGCATTGAATGGGGATGATCACGGAATCGGAGGCTGTGAGCGAATTAATCGTCAAGATGCCCAGGGATGGAGGACAATCAATCAGAATGTAGTCAAACATATGCTTCACGAGATGCAGCGACTTCTTCAGCCGTACCTCACGGGAGATCGTGGGCACCAGCTCAATCTCGGCGCCCGCGAGTTGAATCGTGGCCGGGATAATCTTCAGATTCGGTATCGCGGTATCTACTATCGCATCCTTCGGATGTACGTCATTAATCAGCACATCGTAGATGCAGTGCGTTACGTCTGCCTTGTTGATCCCAATCCCGCTTGTTGTATTCCCTTGCGGGTCGATATCAACAAGCAGCACGCGCTTGCCTAGTGTGGCCAGCGACGCGCCTAAGTTCACAGAGGTCGTGGTTTTCCCCACGCCGCCCTTTTGATTGGTAATCGCAATAATTTTCGACAACTCATTCACCTCAATGATCCTATCAAACAATGAAACTCATAGTTTTATAGATTTAATATAAATTCACTATACCACAATCGATCCTGACATTCATCTATACGAGGCCAAAACAAAAGCTCCAAGTCGGAGCTTATCGAGTGTTTTAATGTTTTTTGGGAATTCGAATAATAAATTCGTAATGATCGTCGTGATCCTTCTCATCCGTCTTGATCGTGAGCCCTGTGCCCGCTACCATCTCCACCGATTGGCGGATCGTGTTCAGAGCGAGGCGGATATCCTTGGAGAAACTGACTCGCTTGCTCTTCTTGATTTTAACCGCTTCTTTGTAGAAGTTTACTCGTGCTTCGGTCTGCTTGACGTTCAACTCTCTGGTGATGATGTCATCCAACACCTTCAGTTGAAGCTCTTCGCTATCTAGAGATAATAGCGCCCGTGCATGCCGTTCCGTAATTTTGCGCTCCATCAGCGCCATCTTGACCAAGTCCGGCAGCTGCAGGAGTCGAATTTTATTCGCGATTGTCGATTGGCTCTTGCCTAGGCGTTGGGCCAAGCTCTCCTGCGTAAGATCGTGGAGGTGCATGAGCTGCTCGTAGGCGACCGCTTCCTCGATGGCCGTCAAGCCTTCTCGTTGGAGGTTCTCGATTAAAGCGATCGAAGCGGCCTGGGAGTCGTTGATTTCACGGACGATCGCTGGGATTGTGTCCATGTTGAGCTTCTTGACCGCCCGCCATCTTCGCTCCCCGGCGATCAATTCGAATTTATTATTGCGCACGCGAACGACGATGGGCTGAATGACGCCATGCGTCTTGATCGTTTGGCACAGCTCGTCGATCCGCTCATCATCGAATATGGTTCTCGGTTGATAAGGACTAGAAACGATTTCCCCGACCGGGATGTTCTTGATGTCTTCGCCTGATGCTCGTTCCGATAATCCGAATAGCTTGGATATTTGTTCTTTCATAGTATGTCTGATCACCCAATCCTTGAATTCCATCTAACCTGAACGTCTACAATATGTATGGATCAGTCAGTTTTCTCCCACTAATAAAATTCAACAAAAAAGCGAATTTTCCTGCTATCCAAATATGAACATTTCACGCAGCATCAAACTCGAGCACTGTAATGTTTCACGTGGAACATTAAACCAAAGGCTGCTTGAGTGGCGTTCCTGCTTTTCTAGGATACTTGGCCGGAGTAGCAGCTTTCTTACGGATAATAATGATATGTCTACTGGATTGTTCTATAGGAAGCTCGAACCGATGCGTAAGCTCCAGCTCTCCTTTTAACTCCCGCAAACTGTACTTCGCTTCCGCCAGCTCTTCAGCCGGGTCCGCCCCCTTCATCGCTGCGAACAGACCGTCAGTCTTCACGAACGGGAGACAAAATTCATTCAACACACTTAACCGTGCGACAGCACGGGCCGTTACGAGATCATACCGGTCGCGATGCTCCTTCATCCTGGCGACATCCTCTGCCCTGCCATGGATACACGACACGCCATCAAGCTCCAGTTCTCCGACCAAGGCCTGCAGGAAAGAAATTCGCTTGTTCAACGAGTCCACAATCGTCACCTTCAAATGGGGAAACATAATCTTCAGCGGAATGCTCGGAAATCCGGCACCCGATCCGATATCGGCAATCGTCTGTACATTACCCAAAGGGACAAAAAACGACAAAGAAATCGAATCAAAAAAATGTTTGACGAACACTTGTTCCCGGTCGGTAATCGCCGTTAAATTCATCTTCTCGTTCCAGGCTACGAGCTCCTGGTAATACCGCTCGAACTGACTCCATTGCCGTTCAGACAAGGAGAGCTGCCAAGACGCAAGCAGCTCTGTGAATGTAATCTTCAATTGATCCATATCGTTACCCTCTAGCAGCCGTAACTTTATTGTAGTGTTCGAGATAGACGAGCAAGATCGAGATGTCCGCCGGCGTCACGCCCGAAATCCTCGAAGCCTGACCGATCGAGATAGGGCGAATGTCCGCGAGCTTCTGCTTCGCCTCATTCGCGATCCCATGAATGGCCTTATAATCGATATTCTCCGGGATGCGCTTCTTCTCCATCTTTTTCAGCCGTTCGACATGCGCCAGCTGCTTCTCGATGTAACCCTCATACTTGATCTGAATCTCCACCTGCTCCTTCATGTCTTCCGTAAGCTCCAGAGGAGACCGCGAGAGCCGCTCGATATGAGCATAGGTGATCTCCGGGCGGCGCATCAACGACAGCAGGTCGACCGCATTGTTCAAGACCACCGTACCGGCTTCCGTCAACAATTGCTGCACTTCCGGCTCCGGACGCACCTTCGTGGACTTCAGGCGGTCGATCTCCAGCTGCACCTGCTGCTTCTTGTGCAGGAACCGCTCGTAACGATCGGGCTTGATCAAGCCAATCTCATACCCGATCGGAGTTAGACGAAGGTCCGCATTGTCGTGGCGGAGCAACAGACGATACTCCGCGCGGGAAGTGAGCAGCCGGTAAGGCTCACTCGTGCCCTTCGTCACCAGATCGTCGATCAAGACGCCGATGTAGCCTTCCGAGCGGTCGAGAATAACCGGTTCCCGGCCCTGCACCTTGCGAGCCGCGTTGATCCCGGCCATAATGCCCTGCCCTGCGGCTTCCTCATAGCCGGAAGTCCCGTTGATCTGCCCGGCTGTGAACAGGCCCGGCAGACGCTTCGTCTCCAGCGACGGCCACAGCTGCGTAGGCACGACCGCGTCATACTCGATGGCGTACCCGGTCCGCATCATCTCTACCTGTTCGAGACCCGGGATCGAGCGAAGAATCCTCAGCTGCACGTCCTCCGGCATGCTCGTAGACAACCCCTGCACGTAATATTCCGACGTGTGAAGGCCTTCGGGCTCCAGGAAAATCTGATGCTTCGGCTTATCGCTGAACCGAACGATCTTATCCTCGATCGACGGGCAATAGCGAGGTCCTGTCCCCTCGATCGCGCCAGAGAACATGGGCGCCCGATGCAGGTTGCTGCTAATAATCTCATGCGTCTCTCCGGACGTATACGTCAACCAGCAAGGCAGTTGTTCATTGCTAGATTCAGTCGTTTCGTACGAGAAGAACTTCGGCTCCTCATCCCCGGGTTGAATCTCCATCTTAGAGAAATCGATCGTCTCCTTGTGCACGCGAGGCGGAGTTCCCGTCTTGAAGCGCACCAGGTCGAATCCTTGCTTCCGAAGCGACTCCGACAGCTTCACCGAAGGCTGCTGGTTGTTCGGCCCGCTCTCGTACATCAACTCGCCCATAATCACTTTGCCGCGCAAATAAGTGCCTGTCGTCAGCACGACAGCCTTCCCCTTATATTCGGCTCCCGTCTTTGTAATAACACCCGTACAGACGCCATTCTCGACGATCAACTCTTCCACCATACCCTGACGAAGCGTCAGCTTCTCCTGCTTTTCGATCGTCTCCTTCATCGTGTGCTGGTACAGGAATTTATCGGCTTGCGCACGCAGCGCGTGTACGGCCGGCCCTTTCCCGGTATTCAGCATCCGCAGTTGGATGAACGTCCGATCGATATTCCGCCCCATCTCGCCGCCCAGAGCGTCAATCTCCCGCACCACATGCCCCTTAGCCGGTCCCCCGATCGAAGGATTGCATGGCATGAAGGCCACCATATCCAGATTGATCGTCAAGAGCAGCGTCTCGCACCCCATCCGGGCCGCGGCCAAAGCCGCTTCACAACCCGCATGGCCGGCCCCGATGACGACGACGTCATATTCCCCCGCCACATATCCCATTCGTAATCCCTCCAGTCTATATCAAACCGCAATCGTTTATTTGCCGAGACAAAATTGAGAAAAAATTTGATCGATCAACGAATCGCCGACCGAATCCCCGATCATCTCGCCCAAGCTCTCCCACGCGTTGCGAATATCGATCTGAATCAGATCGATCGGCACCCCGGATTCACTGGACGTCCGTCCATCCTCCAGCGCCCGCTTCGCCTGCTTGAGCAGATGAATATGCCGCACGTTGCTCACATAGGTCAGATCGCCGCTCTCCAGCTCGCCGCTGAAGAAGATCGCACTGATCGCGCGCTCCAGCGCATCGAGGCCCTGCCCCTCTCGGACCGACATTCGGACCAGTCGATCCTCCGCGACACGATCCCGGAGATACGCTTCATCCAGTTGGCTGGGCAGATCCGACTTGTTCATGACCACGATCGTCTGGCGGTCTGCAATTTGATCGAGCAAAGCCCTTTCATCCTCATGTAGCGGCTCGCTCTGATTCAGGACCAAAATAATCAGATCCGCATCCGACAGCGCGGTTCGCGATTTCTCGACCCCGATCTGTTCGACCAAATCCGTCGTTTCTCGCAGCCCCGCGGTATCGAGCAGCTTCAGCGGAATCCCGTTCACATTGACAATCTCTTCTATAATATCCCGCGTCGTCCCTGGGATATCCGTCACGATCGCTTTGTTCTCCTGCGCCATCGCATTCAGGAGCGACGACTTACCCACGTTCGGCCGTCCCACGATCGCCGTGACGATCCCTTCACGGAGCACTTTCCCCTGCTCGGCGGTCTTCAGGAGCTGCTCGATGCGCTCGATCGCTTGCGTGCATCGTTCGCGGATGAACGAACCGGTCAACTCCTCCACGTCATGCTCCGGATAGTCGATGTTGACCTCGATATGCGCCATCAATTCCACTAATTGATACCGCAGCTCTTTCACCTGCCGAGACAGAGTCCCCTCTACCTGCTTCAGCGCCACCTTGAACGCCCGGTCGGACTTCGCGCGGATCAGATCGATGACCGCCTCGGCCTGCGTCAGGTCGATTCGGCCGTTCAAGAAAGCCCGCTTCGTGAACTCGCCCGGCTCCGCCAAGCGGACGCCCTGCTCGAGGATGAGACCGAGCACCTTCTTGACCGAGATCAACCCGCCGTGACAGCTAACCTCGACGACATCCTCCGTAGTGAAGGAACGAGGCCCCCGCATCAGGGTGACCAATACTTCCTCCACCCGTTCCTTCGTCTCCGGGTCTAGAATATGCCCATAGTGAACCGTATGCGTATCCGCTTCGGACAAGCGGGTCTTCGTCTGGAACAACCGGTCAACCGCCGGGATGGCATCGGGGCCGCTCACGCGAATGACGGCAATCCCGCCTTCGCCGAGCGGCGTCGAAATGGCGCCTATTGTGTCGGTTATCATGCTGCACAACACCTTTCTGCGGGCCAGACCAGGCCTTTTAGCACCCTATGCTCGCTTCCCGCAACTTCCCGTTTTACGAAAAAATGCAATGACTGCCTGATTCAGGAGTCATTGCATGTCTCTATATCTCAGTCATCGAAGAGCAATGACGACTCTCCGGTTCGGATCTTCGCCCTTACTGTATGTCTTCACATTCGGATGATTCTGCAGTTGCGAGTGAATCACTTTGCGTTCTTGCGGGGACATCGGCTCCAGGACGACCTCCTTGCGCGTCCGGATGACGCGCCGGGCCAGCCGGTCCGACAGTTCCTCGAGCGTCTGTTTGCGCCGATCACGGAAGTTCTCCGCATCGAGCACGATCCTGACATGGGATGTGGCATAGCGATTCGCGACGATATTCGTCAAATATTGCAGCGAATCGAGCGTCTGCCCTCTTCTTCCAATTAAGATCCCGAGCTCATTGCCGCTAATGTTCAGCTGGACTCCTTCAGCCGATTCTTGGCTCTCGATGGCTGCATCGATGTGCATCGACTGAAAGACGTCGTGCAAGAAAACCGTCGCTTCTTCAATCGGATCCGGGATCCATTCCAACTCAACCTTCGCTTCCTTGTTGCCGATCAGGCCGAACAACCCTTTGCTGGGCTGCTCCAACACTTGAATCTTAACCCGGTTCTCGGTTGTATTCCATTGGGCTAATCCGGATTTGACTGCGTCTTCGATTGTTTTTCCCGCAACAACCAGCTTTTTCATTTGGATGGGCCACCCTTATTCGTTGATGGTCGACGATAAAGGAAATAAGATTGAACGACTGTGAACAAGTTGCTGTAAATCCAGTATAGAGGAAGCGCAGAGGCGAAGTTCATCGACATGACGAAGATCATCACGGGGAAAATGAACATGAGCGCCTGCATCTGCGAAGTCATTTGGCTCGACATCATCTTCTGCTGCAGGAAAGTCGTAATCGCCGCCAACACCGGCAGGACGTAGTAAGGATCCGGCGACCCCAACTTCAGCCACATGAACGTGTGCTGGCTAATCTCGCCGTTCCGCATGATCGCATGGTAGAGCGCAATCAGAATCGGCATCTGTACCAAGAGCGGTAAACAGCCGGCCAGCGGGTTAACCCCGTTCGCCTGGAACAACTTCATCGTCTCTTCCTGCTGCTTCTTCGGATCGTCCTTGTACTTCTCCTTCAGCTTCTTCATCTCGGGCTGAATGTCTTGCATCTTCTTGGAGCTGCGGTATTGCTTGAGAGTCAGCGGCAAGACGAGGAATCGGATCAAGATCGTCACGATTAGAATGGACAACCCATATTGACCCCACAATATATCAGCAAACCAATTCATTAATGTAGACAGCGGATAAATGAAGAACTTGTCCCAAAAGCCGTTGGCCGGATCGATCGGATTCGTCTGCGGATTCATGCTGCCGCATCCCGCCAAGACCAAAATCATGAGAGATAATACCGCTAGTGTATAGATACGACGACGGGTCAAAATAAGCTTCCTCCTAACCTTCTTTTCCAAACTCAACTATACCACAATCGCAGGGGTAAAGAAAACTTTTTATTCCATCTTCTACTGGAGCAGCGATGCCCGCTTCAACGCGTGCAGCAAGCTTTTCTCCATCTCCTTGTACTCCATTTCGGATGCGGGTTTGCGGGCGATTACGACGAGATCCACATGAGGACGAATCCGGTCGGCATGATGCCGCAAAATCTCCTTCACCACTCTTCGAATCCGATTGCGCACAACCGCGTTGCCTACCTTCTTGCTCACCGAGATGCCGGCCCGGAACCGCTCCACCTTTGTCTGAGGCAAGCTGTAGACGACGAACTGGAAATTCGCGCTCGATTTGCCGTACCGGTACACTTTATTGAAATCTTCGCGTCTGGTCAGCCTTAGCTCTTTTTGCACCGTCCATCACCATCAATTTTCATGAACTATTAGTACATTTATAATATCCGAAGTTTCATCTAGAGTTAGAAGCTCCAACTTTCCTAGTCTAGACACAAGCCAGACCGGATAAACGTGCTCGTGGAGCGTGCCTTTGTCCTATGTAAGAAAAGCTCCTAATGGAGCATCTCGAATCGTCGGCGGGTCCCTTTTAGAGGAAGTTAGCGAATTCAAACTTTCTGTAACGCTCAAAAAAAAAGACCACCTCGGAGTGGCCTTCCTTTATGCGCTGATAACTTTTCTGCCTTTTTGACGACGAGCCTTCAGAACTTTACGACCGTTCTTCGTGCTCATTCTTTTCCGAAACCCGTGCACCTTCGCGCGCTTGCTCACATTCGGCTTAAATGTCGGTCCCATCTATTGCACCCCCTCAGGAAAACTGGTTCAGTTGTTGGACTCCATACGGTATACTCCAAAAACGCCTTTTTCCATTAAACCATTTCCGCCTGTAAAAGTCAACGATCCAACCCCATTGGGAAAATGAAGCATCCACTGTGGATATTGTCAAAATTCGCAAGTTATTCACTTGTGTATAATTATCCAGAGGAAATCAAGCGAAATTTGTCGATTCTTAACAACGTATTAACAATATCTAGTGTTGTTGACAACTCGAATACACAAGGGATTGAATATGTGGATAAATCGCTGAATTGCGTTGAAAACAAGGCTTTGTTCTGCTATCATAAAATTGTTTTCGGTTGTGTACAATCTCCGAACATCCTCAAATTATCAACAACATGTGGATAACTTTGTGAACAAACACCCCGGCTGTTACTGATTCCGTTCCTGCAAATCGGAAAACTGTGGATATTTATTCGACAAGATCCCTCAATCATTGACATAGCAAGACAAGAACTTGCAATGCTCGCAATTTAAAGGAGTGAACAATTTGTGGATGGCCACGTTCAAGAATTATGGCAGCAAGTGTTGTCCAACATCCAGAATAGGCTTAGCAAGCCCAGCTACGACACGTGGTTGAAATCAACGCGAGCAACGGTATTCACCGAAACCTCGCTCGTCATCTGCGCACCGAACAAATTTTCGATGGAATGGCTGGAGAGCCGGTATTCCAAAATGATCCGCAGTACGGTGTTCGAGGTGACCGGCCGGGATGTGACGCTGACGTTCACGCTGCAGGAGATGGAGCAGCCCGCCGCCGCCAAGCCGGCAGCTGTGGCCGTAGCCGAACCGGCCAAGCAAGGATTGTTTCCGGAAGACCCGTTCATTAATAATTTGAACCCCAAGTATACGTTCGATACGTTCGTCGTCGGCCTGGGCAACCGGTTCGCGCATGCCGCCTCGCTCGCAGTAGCGGAAGCGCCGGCCAAGGCTTACAATCCATTGTTCTTGTACGGGGGCGTGGGCCTAGGCAAGACGCATCTCATGCACGCGATCGGCCACTATGTGCTCGAGCACAATCCGAGTGCCAAGGTGCTGTACATCTCGTCCGAGAAATTCACGAACGAATTCATCAATGCGATCCGCGACAACCGAGGTGAGAGCTTCCGCAACAAGTACCGCAACATAGATGTCCTGCTTATAGACGATATTCAGTTTTTGGCGGGGAAAGAACAGACGCAGGAAGAATTTTTCCATACGTTCAACGCCCTTCACGAAGAGCGCAAGCAAGTCATCATCTCGAGCGATCGCCCGCCGAAGGAAATCCCGACGCTGGAAGATCGGCTGCGCTCCCGGTTCGAATGGGGCCTCATCACCGACATCGAGCCGCCGGACCTCGAGACGCGCATCGCCATCCTGCGCAAGAAGGCCAAGGCGGAGAACTTGGATATCCCGAACGAAGCGATGGTCTACATAGCCAACCAGATTGACACGAACATCCGGGAGCTCGAGGGGGCGCTCATCCGGGTAGTGGCCTATTCCTCCTTGATTAACCAAGACATAACGACGCATCTAGCCGCCGAGGCGCTGAAGGACATCATTCCGGCCAGCCGGCCTCGCATTATTACGATTCAGGACATTCAGCAGCGGGTAGGCGAGTTTTATGGACTGAAGATCGAGGACTTCAAGGCGCGCAAGCGCACGAAGGCGGTTGCCTTTCCGCGGCAGGTGGCTATGTATTTATCCCGCGAGCTGACGGACTATTCCTTGCCCAAGATCGGCGACGCCTTCGGGGGCCGCGACCATACGACGGTCATCCATGCCCACGAGAAAATTACGGCGGCCTTGCAGCAAGACCAGGAATTATATAAAATTGTCCACAACATCACCGAAAAAATTAAAAATCCGTCTGCCTGACGCACACAAGCCTATACACAAACTATTCACATGTGGATAGGCTTGCTTATTCAGAGGTTTGCCTACTTATCCACATATTCAGGGCCCCTAGTACTACTACTAAAAAGATTTTAAACCTATATCTTATGATCGTTTCTCGCGAAAAAGAACCACGGGAGTGACATGATGAATATTATTATTGCCAAAGATCAACTGAACGAATCCATCCAACACGTATTCAAAGCGATATCCAACCGGACGACGATTCCGATCTTGAGCGGGATCAAGATCGACGTAGACGGCAAGGGAGCCACATTCACGGCAAGCGATACGGAAATTTCCATTCAGAGCTACGTACCGACGGAGAAGGACGGCATCACGATCGTGGAAGTGCTGAGACCGGGCAGCGTCGTGCTGCCTGCGCGCTTCTTCTCGGAGATGATCCGCAAGCTTCCGGCCGCGGTAGTAGAGTTGGAAGTGAAAGACAACTTCATTACATGGATCCGCTCCGGCTCGACCGAAGTGCAGCTCGTAGGACTGGATCCGGAGGAATATCCGCTGCTGCCGCAGCTGGAGGAAGACCAGAAGGTGTCGGTATCCAGCGATCTGCTGAAGGCGATGATCCGTCAAACGACGTTCGCGGTGTCCACAAGCGAGACGAGCCCCATCTTGACCGGCGTGCTGTGGAAGTTTGATGCGGAGCAGTTGAAGCTGATCGCCTGCGACCGGTTGCGGATGGCGAGCCGGGAAGCGCACATTCAGACGAGCGAACAGTGGGAGCCGCAGACGAACATCGTGATTTCGGGCAAAAGCTTGAACGAGCTGAACAAGCTGCTGCCGGATCAATCCATGCTGATCGATATCGTCGTAGCCGATAACCAAGTTTTGTTCAAGATGGATTCCATCTTGTTCTTCACCCGCTTGCTGGACGGTACTTATCCGGACACGGCCAAGCTCATCCCGGCTTCCTTCAGCACGGAGATGACGATCGAGACGCGGAAGCTGGCCGATGCGATCGACCGGGCGTACTTGCTGTCCCGGGAGGAGCGCACGAACATCGTGAAACTCACGATGAAGGACGAGCAGACGGTCGAAGTGTCCTCCACATCCGCTGAGCTGGGCAAGGTAACGGAGCAGATCGGCGTTCACAAGCTGGCGGGCGAACTCATCAGCATTTCCTTCAACTCCAAATACATGCTCGATGCCCTCAAGGTCATCGACAGCGACTATATCGCCATGGGCTTCCGAGGCCCGATGCAGCCAATCATCATCAAGCCGGAAGATCATGCGAATATGCTGCATTTGATCATGCCTTACCGTACAACGAATTAAGCGAATGCCAGTCCAGGATCGGAGTCCGATGGTATGAAACGAATAGAGATCACAACCGAATATATCGCACTCGGTCAGTTCCTGAAGCTGGCGGATTGCATATCCACAGGTGGACAAGCGAAGCAATTTTTGCAAGAAACCGTCATCCGGATCAATGGAGCTGTGGATAACCGGAGAGGACGCAAGCTGTATTCGGGGGATACGGTTGAGGTAGAGGGGTGCGGCCGGTTCGAGGTGGTTTCCACTTGTTCCTGAAAAAGCTGACCTTGCACAATTACCGCAACTATGAGCATGTAGAGTTCGCCACCGACTCGAGCGTCAATATGTTCGTCGGGCCCAATGCACAAGGCAAGACGAATTTGCTCGAGTCGATCTATGTGCTGGCGCTGACCAAATCGCACCGGACGCACCAGGACAAGGAGTGGATCGGCTGGAATGCCGAACGCGCGCACATCCATGGTGAGATCGAGAAGCGCTATGGCGCCTGCACTCTGGATTTGCAGGTGTCGGCCCAGGGCAAGCGGGCGAAGGTGAACGGGCTCGAGCAGCGCAAGCTGAGCGACTTCATCGGGCAGCTCAACGTCGTCATGTTCGCTCCGGAAGACCTCGAGATCGTGAAGGGCGCCCCCGGCGTGCGTCGCCGGTTCCTCGATATGGAGATCGGCCAGGTGCAGCCCTCGTATTTGCACGACTTGTCCCAGTACCAGAAGGTGCTCGTCCAGCGGAACAATTTGCTCAAGCAGATGCAGCATTCCTCAAGCCTCGGGACGCAATTGGAGGTTTGGAACGAGCAGTTGGTGCAATTTGGTATTAAAATTATGAAAAAACGTCAAAGCTTTATAAATAAGCTCCAAGTCTGGGCGGAGACGATTCATCAGAGCATCACGAATCGCGCCGAACAGCTCAGCATCGCCTATCATCCCTCGTTCCCGTATGACGATTCGTCACAACAATCTGTTATATTTGATCAGTTTATGGTAAAGTTATCACAGGCCAGAGACCAAGAGGTCCGGCGCGGCACGACCTTGTACGGCCCGCATCGCGACGATCTGCTGTTCCAGATCAACGAGAAGGACGTCCAAACTTACGGTTCACAGGGGCAGCAACGGACGACGGCCTTGTCCTTGAAGCTGGCCGAAATCGAATGTATCCGTGAAGAAGTGGGGGAATATCCGATTCTCCTGCTCGATGACGTTTTGTCCGAATTGGATAGTTTCCGTCAGACGCAGCTGATCGAGACGTTCCAGGGGAAAGTGCAGACGTTCATCACAACGACCGGCGTCGAGAGCGTCAAGATGGACAGGCTCACGCACGCGGCCCTTTTCCATGTGCAGAATGGAAAACTGATCTAGCCTAGACTACGAGTAGGAGCGGGTCTCAATGTTTATCCATTTAGGCGGAGAGAAAATAATACGAGCTTCCGAGCTGATCGCTATATTCGATTTGTCCATTGAGAAGTCGTCCAAAATTTCCAAGCATTTTATTCAGCATGCCCAGAAAGAGCGGAACGTCGAAGTGATCGGGGAAGAGGAATGCAAGTCGCTTGTCCTCACGAAAGGCAAAGTATATTATTCTCCCGTATCGTCCGCGACCCTAAAAAAACGGGCCCAAGTGCTTTTAGCGAACGAAATCGAAGCGACACCCAATCAGAGAAAGTAGGTGACCCGGAATGACGATCAATCAAAATGCGTATGATGAAAGCCAGATTCAAGTTCTGGAAGGCCTGGAAGCGGTTCGGAAACGGCCGGGGATGTACATCGGCTCGACGGGACCGAGAGGGCTGCACCACCTGGTTTGGGAAGTAGTCGACAACGCGATTGACGAAGCCTTGGCAGGCTATTGCGATAAAATTACCGTAACCGTCCACAAGGACAACAGCGTCACGGTCACCGATAACGGCCGGGGAATCCCGACCGGCGAGAATGCGAAGCTGAAGAAATCCACGGTCGAGGTCGTGATGACGGTGCTCCATGCCGGCGGCAAGTTCGGTGGAGAAGGGTACAAAGTGTCCGGCGGCTTGCACGGGGTAGGGGTTTCCGTCGTGAATGCGTTGTCCGAGAACGTGTATGTTAAGGTGAAATATAAAGGCAAAATTCACGAACAAGCTTACCATCGGGGAGCGCCGGAATACCCGTTGCGAGTCATCGGCGAAACCGAAGAGACCGGAACGCTTGTCCGCTTCAAGCCGGACGCCGAGATTTTCACGGAAACGACCGAATATGACTATGATATTCTGCAGTCGCGGATTCGAGAACTGGCGTTCCTCAACAAAGGGATCGAGATTACGTTGCTCGACGAGCGTACGGACGTATCGAATTCATACAAGTACGATGGCGGGATCGTCTCCTTCGTCGAGTATTTGAACCGCAATCGGGCACCCGTTCACGAACCGCCGATCTATGTGGAGGGCGACCGCGACCAGATTCATATCGAGATTGCCATCCAGTATAACGACAGCTATACCGAGAACATCTATTCGTTCGCGAATAATATCAATACGCATGAAGGCGGGACGCACGAATCCGGCTTCAAGAGCGCACTTACTCGCATTCTGAACGATTATGCCCGCAAGACGAATGCGCTCAAAGACAATGACGCCAATTTGTCGGGGGATGACGTGCGGGAAGGCTTGAGCGCGATTATCTCCGTGAAGATTCCCGACCCTCAATTCGAGGGACAGACGAAGACGAAGCTCGGCAACAGCGAGGTGCGCGGCATTGTCGAGTCGCTGTTCGCCGAGAAGCTGCAGGAGTTTATGGACGAGAATCCTGCGATCGCCCGTAAAATTCTCGAGAAGGGGATCCAAGCAGCCCGTGCCCGGGAAGCAGCCCGTAAAGCCCGCGAACTCACCCGCCGCAAAAGCGTGCTGGAAGTCAGCTCCCTGCCGGGGAAGCTGGCCGATTGCTCTTCGCGCGATGCCTCCATCAGCGAATTGTTCGTGGTGGAAGGCGACTCCGCCGGAGGCTCGGCCAAACAAGGCCGGGACCGGCACTTCCAAGCCATCCTCCCGCTCAGGGGCAAAATCCTGAACGTGGAGAAAGCCCGCTTGGATAAAACCCTCTCCAACCTGGAGATTCGGGCGATCATTACCGCACTCGGCACCGGTATTAGCGATGATTTCGATATTACCAAGGCGCGGTACCACAAAATTGTCATTATGACGGACGCGGACGTAGACGGCGCCCATATTCGGACGCTGTTGCTCACGTTCCTCTACCGGTACATGCGCAAATTGATTGAGTCCGGCTACGTGTATATCGCGCAGCCGCCGCTGTACAAGATCGAACGGAACAAGACCGTGCGCTACGCTTATAACGACAAGCAACGGGCGGCCATCATGGAGGAGTTCGGAGATGGTACGAAAGTCAACGTGCAGCGCTACAAAGGCTTGGGCGAGATGAATCCCGAGCAGCTGTGGGAGACGACGATGGACCCCGAGAGCCGTACGCTGTTGCAGGTGAGTATCCAGGATGCGATTGAAGCCGATGCGATCTTCGACACCCTGATGGGCGACAATGTCGAGCCGCGCCGCGATTTTATCCAAGAGCATGCGAGATACGTGAAAAACCTGGACGTTTAACTTTGGAGGTAACTCATGGCGGAAGAGAACAGATCGGAAGTAAGAGAAATAGATATCGGCACCGAGATGCGTACGTCCTTCATGGACTACGCGATGAGCATTATCGTGAGCCGTGCGTTACCTGATGTCCGTGACGGCTTGAAGCCGGTGCACCGCAGAATTTTGTACGCGATGTCCGAGCTGGGCATGACGCCGGACAAGCCTTACAAGAAATCGGCTCGTATCGTAGGGGAAGTCATCGGCAAGTACCATCCTCACGGCGACAGCGCCGTGTACGAGACGATGGTCGGCATGGCGCAAGACTTCACGTACCGCAACATGCTGGTCGACGGACACGGCAACTTCGGTTCGGTTGATGGCGACATGGCGGCTGCGATGCGGTATACGGAAGCTCGTCTGTCGAAGATCTCGATGGAGCTCCTGCGGGATATGCAGAAGGAGACCGTAGACTTCGTCCCGAACTATGATGGGGAAGAAAGCGAACCGGCCGTGCTCCCGTCGCGCTATCCGAACTTGCTCGTGAACGGCACCTACGGGATTGCCGTAGGGATGGCGACCAGTATCCCGCCTCATAACTTGGGCGAAGTCGTCGACGCGGTCCAGCAGATCATCGACGATCCCGATGTCACCCCGCTCGAGCTCATGCAGTCGATCAAAGGTCCGGATTTCCCTACAGGCGCCTATATTATGGGCCGCGAGGGGATTCGTTCCGCATACACGACCGGCCGCGGTTCCGTGACGATGCGGTCGAAGGTGAACATCGAAGAGAACAACAACAAGGCGCGGATTATTGTTTATGAGCTGCCTTACAAAGTCAACAAAGCAAGACTCGTAGAGAAGATTGCCGAGCTGGTGCGCGATAAAGTCATCGACGGGATCACCGATTTGCGGGACGAATCGGACCGCACCGGGATGCGGGTCGTCATCGAGCTCCGTCGGGACGTCAATCCGAATGTCGTCTTGAACAACTTGTACAAGCATACCCCGATGCAATCCAATTTCGGCATCATCATGCTGGCCTTGGTGAACGGGGAACCGAAGGTGCTGAATCTCAAAGAGGTGCTCCAACACTACCTGAAGCACCAGCAAGAGGTCATTCGCCGCCGGACCGAGTTCGACTTGAAGAAGGCCGAAGCCCGGGCGCATATTCTGGAAGGCTTGCGCATTGCCTTGGATCACTTGGACGAAGTCATCGCCCTGATCCGGGGGTCACGCACGACGGAAGAAGCCCGGGACGGCTTGATGAATCGGTTCCAGCTCAGCTACGATCAGGCCCAGGCGATTCTCGATATGCGCCTGCAGCGCTTGACCGGATTGGAGCGGGATAAGATCGAGGCCGAATACGCGGAATTGCAAGTCAAGATCGCCGAATATCGGGCCATTCTCGCCGATGAACAGCTCATTCTGGGCATTATCAGTGAGGAATTGAAAGAAATCAAAGACAAGTATGCGGATCCTAGACGATCGGAAATTACGATCGGAGAAGAGAGCATCGAGGATGAGGACTTGATCCCACGGGAGGACGTCATCATCACGATCACGCATACCGGCTATATCAAGCGTCTGCCGGTGACGACTTACCGCAGCCAGAAGCGCGGAGGCCGAGGCGTTGTCGGGATGGATACCAAGGACAACGACTTCGTCGAACATCTGTTTGTGACGAATACGCATCACTACTTGATGTTCTTCACCAACAAAGGCAAAGTGTATCGCTTGAAGGCTTACGAGATTCCGGATCTGAGCCGGACCGCGCGAGGCACGCCGATCATCAACCTGATTCAGATCGAACAGGGCGAGACGGTGAATGCGGTCATCCCGGTTGAGGAGTTCAATTCCGAGCAGTACTTGTTCTTCGCCACACGGGGCGGCATCGTGAAGAAGACCCCGCTCGATGATTACTCCAACATCCGCAAGGGCGGCTTGATCGCCATCAACCTGCGGGAAGACGACGACCTGATCGGCGTCAAGCTGACGGACGGCAATCAAGAGATCATCATGGGGACGCAGCAAGGGATTTCGATTCGATTCCCCGAACAGGATGTTCGTCCTATGGGCCGTTCGGCTACCGGCGTGAAGGGGATTCATATTTCCGACAATGACGCGGTCATCGATATGGATGTCGTGAATGTCGACCATGACGTGTTGATCGTCACCGCCAAAGGATACGGGAAGCGGACTCCAATGAGCGAATACCGGATCCAGTCTCGCGGCGGGAAAGGGATCAAGACGCTGAACGTCACCTCCAAGAACGGGCCGGTCATTAGCCTCAAGGTTGTAACTAACGAAGAGGACTTGATGATCATTACCGCATCCGGGACGATCATTCGGACCAGCATGTCCGGCATCAATACGATGGGCCGGAATACGCAAGGGGTCCGGTTGATCAACATCCGGGAAGACGATGAAGTGGCTACGGTCTCCCGTGTCGAGAAGAGCGATGAGACGACAACAGAGGAAACGCCGGAAGAAGAATAAGCTCTTAGCGGAGCCGCAAAAAATTTTGAGGGATTGGTCTTACATACCAATCCCTTTTGTTTTACAATAAGGAATACGGATTATTTTTGAGGTGGGGGGATAGTATGGCGGTAGTTCCCGTTTCCCAGCTGAATGAGGGCGACAAACTTCAAGAGGATGTTCTCACCAAATTGGGGAACATTCTTTTTCACAAGGGCAAAATGCTCATGGCGAGGGAACTCGAGATTTTAAGAGCCTTCATGATTCCCTATGTAGATATCGAGATCGAAGAGGATGAGAATAACCCGCGTTCCGATTACATGAAAGAAGAAGAGAGCGCGCTGCCCTTTTACATAGAGTATCACAACATGCTGCAACTGCTGAAGCGGGTGTTCCGCAACGCGATGGCGGGGGCCAACCTGCCCGTGCTGGACATTCGCAATACGATGGAGGCGCTGCTGGCGCAAATTCAACACTATCACGTGCTCACGTTCTCACCGAGAACGATGCACATGTCGGAATACATTTACCATAACAGTATTCAGGTAGCACTCACGGCGTACACGCTAGCGAAGTGGCACGGCTTCACCTCAAAAGACTGGATGCCGATTGCTCTTTCCGGCCTGTTGCACGATATCGGGAATGTGAAAATCGATTCGGCAATTCTTGAGAAACCGTCGCGTTTGACCGGGGCCGAGCTGGAAGAGATGCGCAAGCATACGATTTATGGGTACCAAATCCTGAAGACCGTCCCTTCGATCAACGAAGGGGTGAAGCTGTGCGCGCTGCAGCACCATGAGAAGGAGGATGGCTCCGGCTATCCGCTGGCGCTCAAGGGCGACAACATTCATCCGTACGCCAAGATCGTGGCGGTGGCCGATATTTTCCACGCCATGACCGGGCCGCGTACATACAAGAAGCCCAGCTCTCCGTATGTCGTGCTGGAGCAGTTGGTGCAGGATTCCTTCGGCAAGCTCGATCCGACGATCGTTCAGACGTTCGTCAATCGGGTGACGCAGTTCAACCGAGGCACGGTTGTCCGGCTGAACGACCATCGCGTAGGTGAGATCATCTTCACTGATCCTGCCCACCCAACACGGCCGATGGTGAACGTCAACGGCACGATCATTAATCTTGCCGTGGAACGAAAATTGTTTATTCAGGAAGTTATGTCTTGACATAGGGTTCCGCCCATGATATATTATTATTCGCCTCTTCGGAGCGGGTCGCTGCTGGATGGACTCGAAGCACTTTTTGGTTAAAAAAAGTACTTGCAATGAAGTGGGCGAATGTGATATATTAATATGGTCGCTGTTTGAGAGGTTCTCTTAAATGCCAGCGACGGGATTGTTCCTTGAAAACTGAACAACGAGCGTGCAAGTAATAAATGCTAGTAACGTTTTAGAGCTATATCAGATGTATCCTTTATGGAGAGTTTGATCCTGGCTCAGGACGAACGCTGGCGGCGTGCCTAATACATGCAAGTCGAGCGGATCGTT